>JAFDKF010000234.1 GCA_019307135.1 Deltaproteobacteria bacterium | reverse complement strand
GCAAAGCTCTTTTGAAAGTCCAGCAAGCTTCGCTCCCTATAACGGCTGGGCATAGCTTACCCCCTTTGCGGGGGCTATATACATCTTTGGCAGCTAAGTCAATAAGCATTTAAAATATTTGTTCCGGGAGGAAAATCTACAGCAGATTTTCCTTTTTGCTTCAGATTGAGTAACTCCTTCATTCTTCTTGTAGTCTCACTCGAAACAAAATGCTCAAGGGTATGGGCCACATTATGACACATGGGTTCTTTCAAGATATCGTGGAAGTATTTCTCAATAATCTCATGCCTTGCAAGGATTTTCGCGGCTTTTTCTCTTCCTTTTTTGGTCAATATCGTCTCATGATTTTTTATACGAACAAGACCCTCTTTCTTGAGCCTATCAACCGCTTCAATCAAAAGCTCTTCAGTGGCAGTTATATCTTTTTTCAACATATTAACAGAAACACAGTCCTTTCCCGTCTCCACTGCCATTCTCAATGCATCTTCCATTATCTCTCTGATAAGATTCTCATTCATATTCAAATGCCTTATAAACCTATGCCATCTATTCGATTCCTGCATTCCGCGTATTTTCCGTGAAAAATTGGGCGGAATGCTATCCCATTATCGATCTACATTCTTGTAGCCCTTGGCACTCACATGCCCACCCCATCAATGCTCGCCCCGCACTCAGGGCACTTTCCATCTTGCAAGCGATTTTGTATCAGTGTTAAGCCATAGCGCTCGATGAGCAGGGCTCCACAGGCATAGCAGTAAGTGTTCTCACCCCCTTCACCAGGCACGTTGCCCACGTACACATAGCGCAATCCTTCTTCCATACCGATTTCACGAGCCCGGCGGAGGGTAGCTACAGGAGTTCGTGGTTTGTCCAGCAACTTATATGCAGGGTAAAACTGGCTGACGTGCCATGGCACTTCAGGTCCAACGCTTTTCACGAAACGAGCTATGTCACGCAGTTCTTCCTCCCCATCATTTAAGCCAGGAATAATAAGTGTTGTCACTTCTACCCACACATCGAGTTCTTTCATTAGTTGGATCGTTTTAAGCACCGGCTTGAGACGCGCTCCACAGAGATCCTTGTAAGCCTTGTCAGTAAACACCTTTAGGTCGATATTAATGGCGTCCAGGTATGGCGCAAGCTGGCGTGCAGCGTCGGCGCTCATATATCCATTACTTACAAACACGTTTTTTATTCCTTCCTCTTGAGCCAGTACAGCGGTATCATAGGCAAATTCGTAAAAGATAGTTGGTTCGGTATACGTGTAGGCGATTGTTTCGCAGCCAGCACCTTTTGTGGCCACGACAACCTCTTCGGGCGTGCGATCCTGGCCGATGATTTCCCCTCTGTGTTCATGGGGATACTGAGAGATATGAAAGTTCTGACAATGCTTACAGTGAAAGTTGCAACCCACTGTTGCAATGGAAAAAGCCCGGGAGCCGGGCAGGAAGTTGAACAAAGGCTTTTTCTCTATGGGATCAATATCCTCGGCAACGACCTTACCATATACGAAACTGTAAAGCTTTCCGTCCCGGTTTTCCCTCACACCGCAAATACCCCTTTTCCCCTCTTTGATCTTACACCGGTGGTTGCAAAGATTGCAGCGCACCTCACCTTCTGGAAGCTGTGTGTAGAACATCGCCTCTTTCATATAGTCCTCCCTTATGATCGGAAAACAGCCGTTTGGCCCTATTTCGCCACCTCGAGGGAATTTTCCCACAACCCATGGATATTGCAGTAGGCCAGGGCGTGAAATGACTTAAAATCTCCGATCTGGTTAATTTGAAACCGGACGTTAGGATTGCTGTACACGGGAGCGCAGGCAGCACGACCCAGAGTAATCACCTGTTTGTTGTCTTTTCTCACTCCATAGAGTTCAATCCATGCAATGTGGTGCTCAACCGTGTTAGGGTGAAGCATATCATGACCCACAACCACACGAACGATGTCTTTCCCTGATTTATATCCCTTGCCGATCTCGATGTCGGGGACATGTTTTTCGCTTCCTTCATCGTTGGCTGCCTTGATGATTTGTGCAAAATTCATTTTATCCTCCCTCTATAATTTTCGCGACAACTTGGTTGAACGCTTTCGTTACCTCTGAATCCGGATATTTTCCCATGTACGATTCCCCCGCGTCAGCACACTTTACCATTTTAGCGTCCAAGGGGATTCGACCCAAGAAAGGGATATTCATGGCCGTGGCCGTTCTGGAACCGCCTCCGCTACCGAACAGGTCTATCGGCTTCCCGCAGTGGGGGCACACAAAACCGCTCATGTTTTCTATCAATCCAAAGACCTGCATGTTAACGGTTTTGCAAAAATTGATGGATTTCCTGACGTCATCCAAAGACATCTCTTGCGGCATGGTTACGATGATCGCCCTGGCATCCGGGATGGTTTGCGCAACCGTGAGTGGCTCATCTCCCGTTCCAGGCGGGGAATCAATGATGAGATAATCAAGCTTTCCCCACTGTACGCCAGAGATAAACTGCCGGATGACTTGCAGCTTCAAAGGCCCCCGCCATATCACGGCCTTATCCGGATCTCCGGCCATTGATCCAACGGAGACCACTTCCAGGTTGTCTGAATAAGGCTTGGGTCTTATTTGCCCGTCAACACTCGCCTCAAGAACCCCCTTGAGACCCAGTATTCGGGGAATGTCAGGGCCATGGAGATCTACATCCATAAGGCCCACTCTGGCCCCCTGCTTTGAAAGGGCCATGGCCAAATTAGCGGCAACGCTTGTCTTGCCAACACCCCCTTTGCCGCTCATGACCATGAATTTGTTTTTGATTAAGGACAGGGAGTTTTTGATGATCTGATCCTGTGCGGCCATGGCCGCCTCCCGTTCAGACAAAGGGCTGTCGCCTTTCTTTTTCTTGCTAATATGGACAGTCTTGGCCATATAAAAAGCTCCTATAGATTCTATAGATAATGTTCTTGGCTCAAATGAGAGTATATTTCTTGTTGGAACTTACTCAGGAGTATTCGGCACATACTAGATACTGGCCACTTGATACTGGATAAACTTTACAATTTCCAATCCTTAATCCAGTATCCGGTATCTAGAATCCAGTATCTGTTTGGAATAGAATACAAGCTCACATTTTTTGACAAAATCGATAACCCCAAAATCTTTTTCTGAAAGACTATATCATGAAGAGTTACTGACTTTTTTTAGATGAATAACCAGTCTGCATGGCCTTGAAGGTCCTGCAGAGTCCCTTTTCAACGCTCACCTACTATGTAATACATCTGCCTGCTTCAGGAGCAAGGATTTGAAGCGATCCAAGGTGACTGGATAGGCATGGATAGGTATTCCCATCCAGTCAGAGTATTCCAGGAACTCTTCAGGACGTTCGGCCATATACCGGTCAATATAGCCCAGTGCATCAAGGACAATGGCTCCTCCGGTATGCCGTGGAAAATTTTCATTGGCAAGACCCTTATCCCATCCCTTAAACACATAATGTCGAAACTTGACCCAGCCCGGCGTCATCCACCATACCTTTTCTCCACCGGCCATTTCCTGTGCGATCTTTTCCCGTTGTTCTTCGTTGGCCAGCATGTCCATACAGTGCGTCGCCTCCACCCTCGCGACATTGGGTCCCTGTTCTTCGATGATTTTTCTCATGGTGCGGGTGGGTTCATCGGCATTCACATAACAGAACTTTCCACCATACACCACAAGGACGCTGCCCGCCTTTTCTTTAGCCTTGTTGATTCTATAGATCAGTTGTCGCT
>JAFDKF010000233.1 GCA_019307135.1 Deltaproteobacteria bacterium | reverse complement strand
CGGCTGAGCGCCTGAACCAATTCAGGTACCACAGCAACTGGTTAAGTAATCTCTGCATCTCGACGTCTTTGGGAGGGTATCGTAGCCTTCCCCTAAAACCGGGATAATCAGAATATGTTCGCACCATTCTGCAAGAACAAGGTCAGATATGCACAGACTCATCCCGTACTTGTTTGTAATAGAAAGGAGTTCGTTGATCCACTGAGCATCCAGGTTGGGTCCTGCCGACCGCAATACGTTCGTGTCCAAATAGATCGCATAAGGAAGATGCTTCCAAACATACTCAGTCATAGTGATGTGTCCTCATGCCTAACCCACGGCGAGTATAGCCGACACCAGTAGTTAATGGGAAATCATTTCATTCTACTAATGCATTTCTAAAACGCCGTGACTTCTAGCCGTCCGAGTGGAACGACTTGTTAGCCTGCTTCTTGCTTTGAGAATGATGACCTAACATATAACCAGCGACAGAAATAGCACGTTTGGTAGCAAAGTTCCTACGATGAAGTTTGATACGTTCAATTTCGTGCAGTGTTTCTGCTGTGAGATAACTTTCTCCACAATGAGGGCAGTTGATTACAGGAACATTCTCAATAAGAAGCAAGTTATCTCCTTTGCCATAACTTCGCGTTATATGGCGAGTCCTGGCGCCTTCTTGTCCACAAATATCGCAAATCATAATTTCCCACCTTTTTGTCTAAGCAATATATAGTGTAATGACAACCAATTTCCCAGTCACAGAATTCGAGGCCTTAAGTGTATTGGCATTGACGAAATCTCCTACTGCAAAGGCCATAAATACGCTTCCATCGTCTACGATCTTGACCGATCTTGCGTTGTTTGGGTCGGCCAAGGGAAGGGCCGTGAAACAATCGATATATTCTTTAACGAAGTGCTCAGTGAGTATCAAAAAAATAAAATCAAATGGGCAAGTTGTGACATGAGTGAAACCTATATTGGGGCCATCGAGGATCATTGCCCGAATGCCACCTTGGTTTTGGATCGTTTTCATGTCGTCAAGGCTCTCAACAAGGCTGTTGATGAAGTTCGTAAAGAGCAATGGCGTAATGCCTGCGCGGATGAACGTAAAGCGCTCAAGGGGCTTCGTTGGCTTTTGTTCAAGCATTCTTCAAACCGTTCCAAAAAGGATTCGCGTATCCTCAATGCCCTACGTAAAGGCAATCGTCGCATCCATCGGGCCTGGGTGCTAAGCGATGAGTTTGAACGGTTCTGGGACTACAAGGTCGAGTGGGCAGCAAAAAGGTTTCTCAAGCGATGGATGACTACTGCCTTGAAAAGTCGCATCGAACCCATTCGAAAATTCGTCCGAACCATCAAGAAGCATATTGGCCGAATCCTTCCCTATATTGGAAGTCGATTGACCAATGCCATAGGAGAAGGGTTGAACCGGATCATCAAGATTGTCAAGAATCGTGCTAGTGGATTTCGAACCTTACATCCCTTCACCGACATGATTTTTCTCACCGTAGGCGACGTTGATATCCCTGCACAAATCCCCGCGAAATTTCGTGCATTGTAAATATGGAACGAACTCGATACCACATTGATTCTTTATGATCTTTTACTAATCCAGAACCTTGAATAATAGCCCATTCCTAACCTTTTTTTGAGAATTTTCGGAGACTGTCGGCCTGTCAGGGCCGATAGCGGAGAAAATTCGGGCAAGCGAAGCGCGGCAGTTCATCTGGGGATGTCTTCCATAATCCGTTTGTTCCCTTTTCCACGCAGCAGGACTACGGACGATTCCAAGAATGTCTCGCTCATAGCCCTCCCTGATAATTTCCCGAGATGGTCATCCACTTGACGCAAATAGTCCCGAGATGTAACATGCCTTTACCGATGACCAGCGCCGATTTTTCCCAAGCGCTTTTCGACACGAAAAAGCGTTTGCGCATATGATTGTGGTTACCGTAAATGAGCTGGACATCGCTGCACAAATTCCTGTGAAATTCCGTGCATCATGAATTCGACACAAACCTCCTATGCGAGTGAGTTTGCAGGTTTTTTACTACTTGAGAATGTCGGATATAGCCATTATTATAGAGTCTGTTTTTTTGGTCAATAAATGCGGCCGCGATGGTGTGTATGAAATCTTCATCTTTGATTAAATTGGCAAAGTCGACGAAAGCCTCCATTTGAGTCCGAAGAAGAATCGGTAAGCCGGCATAGTCATTGGCTTTCATAAGGTTCTTTATTGTGACCGCAAGTTCTAAAATCCTCCCATAGAGACACATCAAATAAAGCTGTTGTGGATTATATTTATTGAACTCAATATTTCCAATATCATGAAGGAGCGCATTAATGAGTTCCTCAAGAAAGGCGATGATTCGATTTTTTGAGATTCCTTTTCTGTCTGTGCCCATCTTGCAGCACCCTGCTTTGAACTGTAGTTTGCCAAACGTCCTGCTTATCCGCAAAAAATGGCACACATCGGCGCGCTATTTCTCGTCGGGTAGAGCAACTGGTTGGGCAATGGTTTTCTCAATTCGGTTTGCGATTTCCTCGACAATTGCTAGGCACCCCCCATAGGCGGCTTGAAAGTCCTGGAGGGCCTCACTACGCTGGACCTCTTGCCAGTAAGTCTTGTATTTCCGGTCAACCACAAGTTGACTCCCGAGTGCGTGATGTTCTCCTGTGTCAGGATCGACGCCAACCAGAAGGACGCGTTTGGTTGTCGGCGTATGCGCGAATGCATTTCGGAGGCCCATCAACTTGTGGAACTTGTCCAGCTTGATGTCTTTCCAGTCCCAATAGTCCAGAATCCTTTGGAGCAGTCGCACCTTGGCCCCAAAGCCGAGACAGAGATTGTGGAAAAGGGTTTCCCTCAGGAATCCGTATTCCGGCGAAACGGGGACAAGGCACTGCGACAGAGCCATATTGATATGAACCTCAAGTTGATTCGTAAGGTCGATGACCGTAGCGATCTGGTCTGCTGTTTCGCTCATTCTGTCTCCGTGCCCAACACCAAGGATAAACGGCGGGCCTGGATGTACGCTTTAAAGGAATCCGCTGTTTTCCGTCCGCTTGATCCTTTTGTTAGCTGGCAACTTCCGAAAAATTCCCATCAACCATTTGAAAGCTTCCACAAATCATTTACCAGGAACTCCTGAAAATCGCTTATCTGCTCACGTAGCCGTTCATTGGTGACCATGTCTGGACGTGGATCAACATAGTAAACGCCATCCAACCGATTAAGAGCCACTGTGTATCCAAGGAAATGATTGCTCTTGAATGTGGAGTTGATACCAAAAATGCTTTGCGCTCGACGAGCACGCTGAACGTCGTGCAAAAAGATGGCAATTACCGGTATCTCTCTACCTAAAAACTGTGTCAACAGATACTTGTCAAGAAATACTTTATCTATCCTGTCTTTGCTTGTCGTTTTGACAGAACCAACTACCTCATTGGGATGTATATATTCGGTCTCAGAAGCGACGATAGCTTTATTACGAGAAAAGACTATATCTAACTCATAGGACATCGAATAGTCTGGATAGCCCGGTATAGGCAAAGTCAGTGTACGAGATTCGCACTCAAAACCTACTTCTTGAATAATCAGCTTTATCAAGTTCTCAAAAAGTTGTCCTACCCGCTTCCGAGATTGATTGGGGTTGTCGAACGAATCGCCAATACTGCCCACGCTCTGTTGGATGGTGTAAACAACCTTGTTGACTTCATTGGTTTCCAGGTAGCCTCGTTGGCTGTGATGATCTATGACGCTTTTCTGTAATTTCTTGAGATCAC
>JAFDKF010000232.1 GCA_019307135.1 Deltaproteobacteria bacterium | reverse complement strand
AGCAATAGTCAACAGCCCACGACAAATGTGACTACTAATGCCGTTAACCTTCAAACTCATCTTACGTATCATCCGTGCAAAGCTACAGCAATAGCCGTGCCGAACAGTATTGATATTGCAACATAATTCATGGTCCCTGTTGTTATTTGTTGCTGTATTTGAACACAAGATAGTTTTGATGCCTTGTTTGGGAGCAGAACAGAGGCGATAGTTCGGTAGTTCGGGGTAGTTCGGGGTCGGACCAAGCTATGTCTCTAATATCTCAGGATAATCGTTCCAGAAGTACGTGTTTTCAGGGCCTATATCTTACATTTCGCACTTGAGGAAATAGATTTGTTGAATTTATTGCGCTAAGTGGCCAAGAGGTGCCTAATACATGATGGAAAGCACCGGGAAACTCAATGCACAACAGGACCTTTTGAATAACGATTTGACAAAATGCATATCATTCTGTATAATCATTTGCCAAAAGGGTGTTCCTGTCAAACACTTAATGAAATTATTCGAGGAGCACAGCCCAAATGAATATAGCGGAAATTCTTGAACTGAACGAGCGTGCTAAGGAGGATGGCAAAAACTTCCCCAGGACCCGACAACTTTTCAGCCGGATACAATCGGAGGTGGGTAGACACTTTATCGGCATCGTCGGCCCTCGGGGTGTGGGCAAAACCGTAATGCTCAAACAACTGGCCCTGGCCCAGCCCAATTCATTTTATCTTTCGGCAGATGCGGCGCCGGGGGCGGATATCTTCCAAACGGCCAGGACGCTTTCGGAGCAATACAAGGTAAGTATTCTATTGATAGATGAAATCCATTTCTGCAAAACCTATGCAAAAGATTTGAAAAAAATATACGATTTTCTCAAGCTCCGGGTGGTATTTACCAGCTCTGTCTCCCTGTCTCTTTTTGACTCTGCTTATGATCTGTCCCGCAGGATAGTGCTTCGACACCTGTACCCTTTTTCATTCCGAGAATACCTGCTGTTTACCAAGGATATTGAGATTCCGGAACTTACCCTGAATGACATTATTGAAGGGCGGTGGACGGCAGATCATCTGAGATACAACTATCTGTTTGACGAATATTTGCGGGGCGGACCAATATATGTTCAAAGGTCATACGCAGAGACATACCAATGGTTTCCAATCTTCGATTTGACGATATTGAAAGAATCGAAAGCACCCTGGAATTCATCGGGAAATCAGGCGTTGACGGGATCAATTTCTCATCGATTTCCAAAAATGTGGGCATAACAAAATACAAGGCAGCGTTGTACGTAAAGCTTCTTGCGCAGGCCTTTATACTAAATCCTGTCTACCCAAAAGGAACAAATGTGCTTAAAGAACCCAAGGTCTTGATGTTTCTTCCATTCCGCCTTCTCTACCGCGATTGGTCCGAATGTGTCGGGGCCATCCGCGAAGACTTCTTTGCGGAGATGACATCAATGAAAGGCTACAGGTTTCATTACTTAAAGACCAAGCGAGGAGCCAAGACTCCTGACTTCCTGATAGAACAGGAAGATGAAACCATGGTTGTTGAGATAGGGGGCAAAGGCAAGGGTAGAGAGCAATTTAAGGGGATCAAAATCGAGAAAAAGCTGATTTTCTCCCATTCCCCCGAGGTGAGAGGTAACAAGAAACCGCTTTCGCTCCTGGGCTTTATTGTGTAGGATGTCCCCATTCTCATTCTCCCCTAAGCCCGATGCGGAAATTTTAGGAGAAGGGCTATGCCAAGGTAGGCAAAGTCGGATCTTAGTGCGGGGTCCAAAGTCGCTACAAAATGCATCCTACCGATGACAGACGTTTTCTAGCCAATGAAACGGACGATCCTCTCCATGAGGCCTTTGATCGTAAAATGACTGTCCATGCTATGCCCATGGGCCAATCAGTCCGGCCGGAGGAATTGCCCGGGCTTTGGGCAGATGCAATGTCTGCTGAGAATGGCCTCCCGATACGTTCCATTTACATCCATATCCCTTTTTGTGAGACCCATTGTGTTTTCTGTGGCTTCTATCAGAACGCTTATCGTTCGGATCTGGCCGGGCAATATGTGGACGCCCTTATTCGGGAAATGGAACTTACGGCCAAGGCCCCCTTTATCAATGCCCATCCGTTCCAGGCCGTCTACTTTGGTGGAGGCACACCAACCGCACTTTCTGCTGAATCACTCGCCAGGCTGGTCTCAACCGTGAAAACTCTTTTCCCCCTTGCCAACGATTGTGAAATCACCCTTGAAGGGCGGATCTACAATTTTACCAAAGAAAAGATCCAGGCTGCTTTGAGCGCCGGCGTAAATCGCTCTTCTCTGGGAGTGCAGACTTTCGATACCCAGATCAGAAAACGACTGGGTAGAAGAGACTCAAGGAAGAAGGTGATTGAGACCCTGACTTATCTTCGTGACCTGGCAAAGGCGGTCACCATTATCGATTTGATTTATGGTGTACCAGAACAGTCGCTTGAAATATGGGAGGACGATATCCGGACCTTTCTAGGCCTTGAGCTTGATGGTTGTGACCTTTACCAGTTAAATGTTTTCAAGGGGGGCCTCATAGAGAAGTCGGTTGCTGCAGGTTCCTTGCCCAGACCGGCCACCCTAAGGGAACAGGCAGACTACTATGTTCGAGGCATAGAGCTAATGCAGGCGGCACACTACCGCCGCCTTTCCATTACCCACTGGGCGCGGACCAGCAGGGAAAGAAGTCTTTACAATTTTTTTTCCCGGGGCCGCAGCGACTGTGTGCCGCTTGGCTCAGGGGCCGGCGGCTGGCTCGGAAACTATTTCTTTTTTGTAGAAGGCCAACTGCAAGATTATTTAAGTGCAATCAAAGCTGGAAGAAAGCCTCTTTCCTTTGGTATGAGGCGCTCCGAAGGGGATTTCCTTTTCAGAGACATTTCCTACCAGATGGAACTCAGCTATTGCGACCTGAAGGCACTTTCCAAGCGCCATGACGTTGATCTTTTAGCTATCCTGGGGCCAATAATCTCGCAGTGGGAAAAAGTAGGTTTGGTCAAGCTTACAGATGACTGCCTTTACCTTACCAGGTCTGGAGAATTTTGGGAGGTCAATCTAGCCCAGATGCTCATAGATCGGCTCCAAGAAGTTCCGTAAGCCTAGGGGCGGCTTTTGTTGGTATGTGAAGTTTGGGGACGGTCTTTAATTTTACAGTTTCTATGTAATGCTTTTAGAGCCGGTTCATGATGGCAAGAAAGTCGAAGATAGGCCATCATATGGGTCAAATCTTTCCTCTTGACAACCGGAAGGACTGATTGACCATTTTGCTCATTTGATCGGTAAGGACAGGGCGGAAATCTGTAAGCGGGGAAAGAAATCTTTAGAAAGAGCCATATATAGTCTCATTTGAACTTTTCCGTTTTCCAGCATCCGAGTCGAACGCCATTCTGTTCATGCTTCTTGAACCAAATATTGTAGCATCTTGGCATTTTTGATGCCGAAGTTTTCATAGCAATTGTTGAAAATGGCAAAGGTCTTTTCAGCTTCCTTGCTTGCCTCTTCTACCTTAGCAGCCCACCTTTTGAGTTCCTCTGCTTTGTAAAGGTATCTGTAGCGCTCCACGGTTGCTATGCCCTTCTTGAACCAGTTTTCGCGGTTTCGGCCGTGGAGGCGCACATAAGCAATGGCAGCGGTGACCGCAAGGGGGCCTTCCCAGCCCTTAATCCAGGGCGCATCTATGATAACGTAGGAGATGGCGTGTTCTTTTAAGAACTTCAAAGATCTTTCCTTTTCAGGGGATGTGAGCCACCGCCAGTTGCGAAATTCGACGGATAGGTGATGGTAAGGATTCTAAAAGAGCGGGTATCCCCCTTGATGTAAATGTACCCCCTTGACAAGGTCAAACTGTTCTTGTAGAATTTTCACTGGTGAACGGTACAGCTTCAAGATTAAGTATCGGTTCCAGGTCTTCGTTCCGAAGCGTCAAATCTTGCCTTGTGCAGTGATGCGGATTCTCCGTAGCGCTCTGACCTGCTTAAGCGTGCCGTTCACCACTTTTCCACATACCCCCACCTTTCCGGCCAAAAGCTTGACAAAAGTTGTGATTTCAGTTACCTACAACACAGTCGCCAGGCTAACATGTGTCAATACGGGAATGCTATCGAAACCTTCCTATTTTTGATGCCAGCGACAGTGTGTTGGTAGCGAATTAAGGTCATATTTGCTGAAAGGCCGATGTGCCCCCATTGCGCCGAGGAGATGAGGATATGGGAGTGTCCCGAAACCAGCCTTTCGTGCGGCTCTGGTTGGGGCACGCCATAAATGTCCCTATTGCGCTGAGATTATCGAGGCAGAAGCCACGGTGTATAGCCAGTGTGGCAGAGAGTTTGGGAAGTGTTTAGTCATCGACAGACCCCGTCCTTTTCATTAATACAATCTGCGCATCTTTTCATCCTTTCTTTCTTCTTCTTCCGGTATTCTTTAAGATCAAGTCCTTTTTCAATAGCTGATAGGCACCTGTAACACAATATACAAAAATTCAAATCTGTTCCGGTTGTGGCATTAATCTCTTTTCCACACACCTGACACCTTCTCAACGTATTAAAGGCCCTGCCGCACTTTACGCATTTTTTCATGGTGCGTCGTGATCTCTTTGTGGAAAAATCTCGCTCAACCCGAGCCAGACTAATGATGGAGGCCATCTTATAACCGAAAACCGCTCTTGACAAGCCATAGTCAGTCTCCCCGACCAAGACGCAGGGATGTTTGATTTCGAAAGCGTCGAAAGCGGGACGTTCATAAATAAATAAGTTTCTGTATCTTCTCAATAACTTCGGGTAATACACCTGGATTCCCGCCTTCGCGGGAATGACGAATGTAATAAATCCCCCGTCATGCCCGCGAAAGCGGGCATCCAGCAAACTGGCTCATAATAAACATACCCGAACTTTTTGAGAAGTTACAAGTATCTCAATCAACCAGTTGATATTTATTGTGTTTAGCTGTTCAGTCACTCCCGTGTCTTTTAGGCTTGGAGGGAAGTTATTTATATATTTATGGACATCCCTGTTCTTGTATACTATCTTGAGAGTCCAAAGTTCTCTATCTGTTTAGTAGGCGTTCTATCGTAAGTGTACAATAATTGGTAGACGTACCTAATTCGTAGCACCATGGTATAGCTAGAGGCCTAAAAA
>JAFDKF010000080.1 GCA_019307135.1 Deltaproteobacteria bacterium | reverse complement strand
AACGACTCGACCACTCAACGACTCGACCACTCAACGACTCGACCACTTAACTACTCGACTAAAGTCGTTACCCTCTTTCTTTCAGGAGCTTTCTTACAGATTCCTCTATCACATAACCTGGCCGTAACCCAACAAAATAATTGGTAATTGCACCATTATGGTCTATAAAAAAGGTGGTCGGAATCCCCTTGATTCCACCGTAATCAAGAACCACCTCCCTGGTTCCCACTACAATTGGGTAAGTGATCCCGTAGCGCTTAATAAACAGCCTCAGAACGGCTTCACCATCTTGATCAAGGGACACCCCTATGATCTCAAGCCCCTTATCTCCGAACCCTTCATAAAGCCGGACAAGATCAGGAATCTCTTGCCGGCATGGACCGCACCAGGTCGCAAAGAAGTTTAAGACCACAACCTTACCTCTAAGGTCGGCCAGGCGACAGATACCTCCATTCAAATCCTTGAGTGCGAAGTCGGGAGCAGCACGGGAAGCAGGTCCACTCCGGTCTTCCTGGCCGCTACACCCACAAATCAAAAAGGTCACAAGGGTGCTTACAAGAAAAGTCCTGGCAAAAGACTTCATAACCCCTACCCTAATCTTGCGTCTCGGAATTTCGGTAGTGTCCGTTGATTGTTGTCAGTTGCTCATTGCCAAAACTGCTAAATGCGGTTAATTCAGATAGATAGCAAAAATACACGCGGGTCATCAGGCACAACTCCTCAATAAGTTTGGGCTGAATGCTTTGTTGCGCCAATTTTCTGGATTCCCGCCTTCGCGGGAATGACAATTGTATCTTATTTCCCGTCATTCCCGCGAAGGCGGGAATCCAGGAGGGGTATGCCACGTAATGAGTTGAAAATATTACTACAACTGACTACTAACAACGGACCACTGACATTACCGGAATTTCTACAACCTATTGAAATTCCTACGACATTAGTCGAGTGGTTAAATAGTCGACCTGCCCGCCAGTGCCATTTGTGCCGCCGTTACAATTACCCGGCAAACCAGGCGTTGGCAGGCGGGGTTGTCGAGTCGTAAAACCCTTGAACTACTCGACTACTCAACCAATTGCGGAGCGAAGCGAACTAAGTTTATCCATTACCAAGGCTGTTTTTAACACACTCGAAAATGGAGTCAATATCTGCATGAGAGCTGTTCAGAAAGATGACAAAATAGTATGGGTTGCCGGATCTGTCCTCGATGTAGCCGGCTCTCGTCTTGACACCCTTTAGGGTGCCGCTTTTGTAGAAGACCCCTCCTTCGTGTACAAGGAGGGCGCGGTGCGGCGCAAAGCGCCTCAAGACAGCAAGCATGCCCAGGGCTGACAACCGGTTCTTTCTTGAGATCCCGGATCCCTCTGCAATCTCAATATCGTATAAGTGTAGCACGTCTCGGGCATAGTCAGAAACTACCCTCACCCCTTTGGCTAAAGTGCCGGGTGGGCCATGTACACGGGCACCGAGGGCGATCAGGATTTGATTGGCCATAAAGTTGTTCGAAAACTCAAACATCTCCTTCAGGACCTGCTCCAGGGTAAAAATCGAATGATAGGTGTAAACCAGGGTGTCTCCAGGTCCCACCACGCCTTCACGGACCCGGCCCTGACCAACCTTCCCTCTTTCTTTCAAAAAGTGCACCACGAGTTCCCCGGCATAGCGCGCAGTCTCGTGCCCGTTTTGGCAAAGGATGACACGACCCGTATTCGAGCCCAGCATCCGGAGCTTCTCAAGGGCAAACGGAGTCATGGGGGTCTGGGGTTCTGCTGAGACAATCCTTCCTGTGTCGTCCCGCTTGAAAAAAACCGTGTTAAAATTGGCACACAACGCCCCGATAGGAGCATCATAAGGATTGGTAGAGGAGCCAACCCCTGGAATATGGATGTCATGCACAAAATAGGTGTTATCAAGGATCAGATCCTTGAAACCCTGGAGCCTGGAGGCCAGGGCTTGGGCTATCTCTTGCCACACCTCGGATTTAAGCAGCGGGTCCCCATACCCCTTTACTTTCAAATTTTGGTCAGGGTCCTGATAGAATTCTGTCCGGAATCTGTGGGACTTTCCCAGGTGATGGATAGCTGCAAGAGCCGTTAGAATCTTCAAGGTTGAGGCAGGTACACATTTTCTGGTTTCATTCTTGCTGTAAATGACATGGCCGCCGGGCCCGGCCACCAGCAGGGCATCCTGTGAGGAGATTCGGTTCAAAGGAGAAGATGGCTGCCCGGCCAAGACCAGGGGCGGCTGGCATAGACACAAAGCCCAACCCAGGAAAGCAGCGCCCCATATAACCGCTATTCGCTTCAAAGTATCGGAAATGATTTTCCTGTATAACTTGATTGTATAGGAAATTCCTTTTCTTGACAGGATATACAGGCCTGCCCTGGCGCGACAGCCGAGCAATAAGCTGTTTGATTCGAAAACCCGGCCCGCCCTGGCGCGACAGAAGCTGGACAATGCCACGGAGAAAAAAAACCGGTCTGGGCCAGGGTCTGGGCCAGGGATGATCAGGATATAAGAAAGGAAAGAAATCATGTAAGTCTTGGTAATCCTGTCAAAAAAGTCCGCCCGAAAGGCGCTAAGTTCTATTTTTGGGAAGCCATGACCATGTGACAAAAGCGCAAACACGAATCGAGTCGGATAATTCGTTGAAATCATAGGAACTCGCATGTAGTGAGTCAAGGAAAAATCAGCATCCGCTTTTCGATGTTTCAATTCTTGCCTGTTATAGCATCTCTACTTGCCAAGGCATCTGACGGGCACAAGATGTAGACATTTTTGTGAAGTTGATGTCCCCATCTCAGTTGCCTGGCCGTTTATTATGCTGTGTCCGCTTGAAAGAAGGTCTTTTGGATTAAGGTTAATGGCGTTTAGGCCTATCGCTTTTTCTCAAACCACGCCGAGGCGGTTAATGAGGTCCGGGCTGTTGCAGAAACCTTCTCTTTGTCTTACAATATCGTCTCGCCAGATGCAGGAGGTCTTTATGACGCTCAAGACGCAATGTCTCATCGGTTTGGTGGGGTTGTTGGGCTAAATCTCGACGAATCGACAGACTGGAACCTGGGTTGAGCGGTTCAACGTTCACGGTTCCCGGTTGAAGAGCCCTAACTGGCTGTTAGCAAAAAGATGACGCGTCAATAAAGAAAGTTCACCGTTCAAAGTTCATAGGTTCAAAGGTTGTCAACCCTGAACCCTGAACCCTGAACCCTTGTAAAGTAGACTATAACCTTTGAACCTTGAACCTTGAACCCTGAACCTGGAACCGATCACTTTAGGTGGAAGGCTGGTTTCAGGGGCGGTAGTCCGCTCTAATGATTTTTCTGTTAGCCAAATGCTCATTTTGTCCCATGTCAAGTTTACACCATTCGCCGCCTGGCACGTTTTTGTTTGGTTTGCCCTGCAATGGGGGTTGTGGCTGGCCATAAGTCTCTCTTTTCCACGGGTCATGGCAGCTGGTTCAGGACTTGACTATAAAGTGGCCATCACAGGCGTCCCTGACGACAAGCTGCGCACCACTCTGGAGGACATTTCTTATACGGTATTGCTCAGGAAAGAGCGACCTCCTATGAGCCTTGCTATGTTGCGTCGGCGAGCGAAGCGCGACATCTCCCGGCTTTTGAAGGCGCTTAACGCGGAAGGCTATTATGGAGCACGGTTAACAGCGGATATCGACGAGAAAGTCGTGCCGATCCGCGTCACCTTTCAGGTCGATCTGGGTCCACCTTACCTTCTCAAGTCTGTCGAAATTGAGACCATCGGAAAGGATACCAAGCTCCAGGTCAAGCTGCCGGAGCCACAGGAACTCGGCCTGGCTTTGGGAAAGCCTGCCAAAGCCCGCGCCATCCTCGACGGGCAAGAGAGTCTCATAGAACTGTTAAGGAGACAAGGCTTTCCCTTTCCCCGGATTGCAGAGCGAAAGGTGATGGTTGATCACGGAGAGCAGACGGTTGCGGTGATCTTCCACCTCGACCCAGGGCCCACGGCCCGGTTCGGCCCGACAAGAATCACAGGCCTCAAATCCGTTGACGAAGGGTTTGTGCGCAACAAGGTGCCATGGCAACAGGGCGATCGGTTCAATCCCGATAGGCTGACCCAGGTTCAAAAACGGTTGATCGACACGGGTCTATTCGCCACCATACGGGTAAGCCCCGGAGAAACCCTTGAATCAGAAGGTTTCCTGCCGGTAAGCATTGCAGTTACGGAGCGAAAGCACCGTACGATCAGCGCAGGCGCCAGTTATAAGACTGACGAGGGGCTGGGCAGCACGATTTCATGGGAGCACCGGAATCTGTTGCGGCATGGCGAGCGGCTGCGGCTCACGGCTATTGCCTCGGAGATTGCCTTGGCCGCGGAAGCCGGATTCCGCAAACCCGAATTTCTGCGCAACGATCAATTGCTTTGTCTAAAGCTGCGCATGGCTGAAGACCGCCCCGATGCCTTTACGAGTCGGAATCTGTATGGCTCGCTTCTGGTTGACCGCAAGCTTGCAAAGGGAGTAGTACTCGGCGGGGGAGTGGCCTTTAAGGCCGCAGACGTGGAGCAGTTTGGAGAGGAGGATAGCTATGGTCTGGTCTCCTTACCTGTACACTTCGGCTGGTACACAAGCGACAATCTGCTTGACCCGAGTCACGGCGGCCGACTCGCCTTAGAGTTTGCACCCTTTCGTGATACCTTCGGATCCGATCTTGGTTTTGTAAAAGGACGAGGTAGTTACAGCCGCTATGCCCTGCTCTCGACGAGCCCATCCCTGGTACTGGCTGGCCGGGTTGGCCTCGGATGCATGACGGGTGCCGCACGGGACACGATTCCTGCTGATGAGCGGTTCTACGCCGGCGGCGGTGGATCGATCCGCGGTTATGCCTTTCAGTCGGTCGGCCCTCTTGAGGGAACCGAGCCTCTGGGGGGCAAATCGTTCCTGGAGGTGTCGGCGGAGTTGCGTCTGAAGCTCAGCGACCATATCGGCCTGGTTACGTTCATCGATGGAGGGAACGCTTTCACAAGTTCAACCCCCGATTTGGGGGAAGATCTTCGGTGGGGCACAGGACTGGGACTCCGTTACTTCACAGCCATCGGCCCTGTGCGCCTGGACATCAGCGTGCCGCTAAATAGACGAGAAGGGATTGACGATCGTTTTCAAATCTATGTGAGCCTTGGACAGGCTTTCTAACTCGTTTCCATCCAGAAATGGCCATTTTTCGCAATCTCGGCGTCAATCTGCGGGATCGCTTGTGCGACGTACCGACGTACGTCTCCGCGCAATCCCTTGATTTTCTTGACCTTGCGAAAAATTACTCATTTCTGAATTGGAAACTGACGTTAGTGCCCAGTGTTGTGAGATTCAATTCCGGATGGGCACTAACTCGATTGTATAGGAATTTCCGTAGGCGTTCACAGGTTCAGGGTTCACCGTTCAGATTTTCTGTTAACCCTGAACCCTGAACCCTGAACCCTGAACCTCTGAACCCGTGAACGGTTACTCTAAGTTTATGAGCTGGAAATCACACATAAAACAGATAGTCAAGTGGTTGGCGGTTAGCATGGGGGCTCTCCTCGTTCTTTTGAGCGTCCTATTCGGGTTGGTGCAGACCCAGGCGGGCAAGCGGCAGGTTGCGACCCTGCTCTCCGCAGCCTTGAGCAGAGGCATTGAAGGGCAGGTGATACTGGGCAAATTGGAAGGCCTGATTCCGTTTCATGTACGGCTGGACCATCTCGGTGTGGGTGATGAGGGTGGGGGATGGCTTACGGTCGAGGATGTGATTATGGATTGGTCGGCCACGAGCTTGGTCAAAGGACGTCTCCGTTTTGCAGAGCTTAGTGCCGGTGCAATCAAGATCACTCGAGTGCCGCAAGAGCGTGAGCCGAAGAAGGTGACCAAAACAGGACCGTCTGCCTGGCTGAAAATACTCCCGTTCCTGGTTGTGGATCGGTTTGCAGTAGGGCGGCTAACTCTGGGTCCAGGGGTCATTGGGGAGAGCATAGAAGCCAAATTTTCCGGAGCCATGTTCCGGTCTCAGGTGGCTCTCTCCCTGAAGCTCAGGGGATTGAAGATAGGGAAGCTTCGAGCTGGGCGCGTAGAGGGGAACCTCAGCGTGGACTTCCTTGGCCACATAGCCTCACCCTTTCCGGGCCTGCGTGTCAGCGGAAACGGCATGGCGGATGAGCTTGCCTACCAGGGCCTGGAATGTTTGCCTGAAAGGCATGTCATCTGGTCGCTGGCTGCACAAGGGCCGGTGAATGATGTCATTTCCGTGGGTAAGCTCCAGCTTACGGGAGAAACGCTTACACTGGCGGTGTCAGGCTGTGTGGATACTCGGGACCTGACGGGAAAGGCCGAAGCAGTGCTAGAGATCGATGATCTGATGAGTCTCTCAGGCTCTTTGGGGTTTGAGTTGCCGGGCAAAACCCGGTTGCACGCCAGTTTTGAGGGAGATGGGCAAATACACTCCTTTTCAGCCAGTGTTAGGGGTCAGATGAACATTCCCAGCCAAGGGCCTTCCGTCTTTACAGCCATGCTTGCCCCAGAGGTTCTTTACGCTGCCAACGTGAACCTGACAGAAGGAACAAAGCTGACGATATCGGACCTCCGTCTTGAGGCTCCAGCCGTGAACCTTACGGCCGAGACCTCCCTTGATCTTTCGAATAACGCCCTCAGCGGCTGCTGGCAGCTCACTCTGCCACAACTTCACACCCTCTCCCAGACTCTCAAGCATCGTCTCGGCGGTTCGCTTCAGATGGAGGGAGAAATAGGCGGGTTCCTCAAGATGGCAAAGCTGACAATGAAGGCGAGAGGCAATGACATCCTCATAGGAGGGGTAAGTTTCCAGCAGATTGGGCTAACCCTTCTTGCTGAGGGCTCACCCGGAAGAACCCATGGGAATCTGCGGCTGGACCTTCAGCAGGCAGAGCATAGGCTTCATGGAATGACCGATTTTATCCTCGAGGGCCAACACCTTACACTTTTTCCGATCCGCATGCAAGCTTGCGGAAGTGAGCTGGCGGGCGAGCTTTCCCTGGATCTCGACAGGCTGCTAGCTGAAGGAAATTTGGAAGGCAGGTGCAAGGACCTTTCGAGCTTTTCCGTTCTCCTCGGAGAGAAGCTTGGTGGGAAGGCCAGTCTGCAGATGCGGTTCGAGCCTTCAGAGGCGCGCCAGAACGTCGCTATCCAGCTTGTGGGTACGGACCTGGCCACCCCTTTCGGGTATGCCAGCGAGGTACGGCTGGACGCTTGCCTCACAGATGCCTTTAAAACCCTGCGGGGAACAGCAGAGATCCAAATCGAGGCATTTCAACATGAAGAACTGACTCTCTCCACGTTTGTGCTTTCGGCTGGCGGCGACCCGGAGCATATTACTTTCACAGGACGAGCGGGTGGACATTACAACGCGGCTTTTGGGATGGAAATACAGGGTATGCTTGGTGTCTCAAGAGAGGGTGAGTGGCTCAAGCTCAAGCGGTTTCAGGGACGCTACGGGGACTTTCCAGTCGCACTTGCACGGCCTGTGACTGTTCGGCACACGTCAAAAGGGTATGGCCTTGACGAGCTTGCACTCAATTTTGGCTCCGGACACTTAGAAGCCTCGGGAAGCTTTGCGGATGAGCACCTCAATGTCGCCGTCGATTTTGAGCGGCTGCCTCTTGCAGTGCTCCGTCTTGCCAGCGCCCCTGATCTTGCCGGATCAGTAGCCGGTCACGTGGTGGCAACGGGAAAACCGGACCAACCTGAGGGCAGGGTTGAACTTGACTTCACTGGTGTACGGCTTCGCGATTCAAACTTTCCCCAGGCAACCCTGGCCGCAGAGGCAAAACTGCAAGAAGGCAGGCTCCACGCCAAACTCGCCCTTAAGGGACTGGGTGAAAAGCCAATGGAGGCCAGGCTGGATCTTCCTGTGGCTCTCTCTCTGGTACCCTTTGGTTTTTCACTGCCACCAAAGGGCCTGCTCAAAGGCCGCCTTGTTGGTGAGGCCAACCTTGCCTGGGCCGGCCCACTGCTTGCTTTGGACGATCAAAGCCTGGATGGCTGCCTTGAACTGATGTGTCTCCTCAAGGGTACGGTTGGTACGCCTGAAATGACAGGCCGGGCCCATCTCGAAAAAGGCGTTTATGAGAACGCTCGAACCGGAATGATCTTGAGGGATCTTGATGTCAGACTCGTGACAAAAGGTTCAAGATTGATTGTCGAGCGTGCCCAAGGGACCGACGGCGAAAATGGGATCGTTTCGCTGCAGGGCTGGGTTGATTTATCCCTTGACGAGCATTTCCCTTTCCAATTGGACTTCATCCTTGAGGAAGCTACCTTGCTCCGGCTCGATGAGGCAACGGCTACTGCAGAGGGCCGGTTGACGCTTTCAGGCTCGTTAAGGGAGGCATTAATTGCAGGCAAGCTTGACATTGGGCCTGCTGAGCTTCGCATCCCCGACCGTTTGCCCCCGGAGATGACGGAGCTTGAGGTCATCGAGATCGACCGAGGCATGCAGGAGAAGCACAAACAGCCCCCGCCACAACCCGGGTTGGCCCCAAGGCTACTTCTGGATGTTGCACTGGAGAGTCCTGGTCGCGTATTTCTTCGTGGTCGTGGACTTGACTCCGAGTTGGCGGGAGACGTTCGGATTACCGGGAGCGCGCATGAGCCTGTAATCACGGGCCGTCTTTCCGTTGTCCGTGGGTATTTCAATTTTCTGGGTGAGCGCTTTTCCCTGGAAAAAGGTGTCCTTTCCTTCGACGGCAGCGTCCCAGCAGCTCCGTACTTAGATGTGACAGCTGAAGCCAGGGCCGGTGACATTACCGCGCTCGTACAGCTATCAGGACCTGCGTCGGCACCTGAGGTTAGCCTCACATCGAATCCGGCGCTGCCCTCAGACGAGATTCTCGCTCGCTTGCTCTTCGGTCGAAGCGTGGACGAAATCACCCCGATACAGGCGGTCCGGCTTGCCTACGCGGCGAGCATACTGGCGGGCAGCGGGAGCGGGTGGGACCTTATGGGTTGCGTACGCGATTTACTGGGGGTGGATCAACTGGAAATAAAGCAGTCAGAGGAAGAAAGTGGCGAGGTTTCCATCGGTGTTGGCAAATACCTGGGCGAGCGTGTGTACCTCGAGGTGGAGCAGGGGTTGGGTCCCGGGGGTGCCAAGGGTACAGTGGAAGTGGAGATTACCCCGAACATCACGGTAGAGACAGAGGTCGGCGGGGAATCGGATGCGGGAATAGGCATCAGGTGGAAGAGGGATTATTAGCAGCGCTCCGTCGATGTGATGACTTTTTACAAAGTCATCAGCATTCAGACCTCGCGGCGGTGCCCAGAGGGGGCCGCCTGCTGCTGCGGCGATTGGGAGACTGATGTCACAGGTGGCGGCTCCGATAATGCCAGCTCCTTTAAGGTACGACCCTGGAGCGCCTCGGCTAAGGCATGGTCGAGGTGGTCGACCAACTGCTCAACGACAAGCTCGGCCGGGAGTCTTTGCACATTAAGAGGGGACACTTCATGGGCTGCGCGAACCGCATCGAGTACGTCTTTAAGCTCGGTAGTCTCCAGGGGTCGGGCGGGCAAGTAGGATGGAGGCTCATCGCCGGTCTGTGTTAACAAGCCATACTGTTCCAGGGCCTCCAAGATGGGTTCCAGAGTTTCCATGGGTACGCGGAGGCGCTGTGCCAGGCCTTCCATAGTCCATGCGGGACGGCGGTGATAGTAGTTCTGCCCGATCAGGAACATTACCAGCAGGGACAGCTTCTCTTTCAGACGGTTACTCAGCCGCAGTTCCTGCCGATCCGTAGTCAGGGACTCGGGATGCTGGTGATAAAAGGCTATGCTCGCCCCGACGAGCAAGATCAGCCAGCTAAGGTAGAGCCAGAGCATGAACATTATGAGAATCGCGAAGCCGGAGTAGATAGCCGTGTACTTGGAGGAGGTCACGACAAAGGAAGCGAACGCCCAACCGGTGGCTCCCCACAGAACACCTCCTATCACCGCGCCGGTTAACGCGGAGCGAAGGCGCACCCTGGTGTTGGGTATGAAGATGTAGAAGAACGTGAATGCGACGATGATCAGGAGGTATGGCAGCAGTTGGCTCGCCACTTTTAAAAGGCTGCCAAACGGTTCCATTGCCACCAGCTTCTGCACCACCGCCGTGCTCATTACGGATGCCATGATGCCGAGGGCGGAAAACACGAGCACGGGGCCAATCAAAATCACGCTCAAGTAGTCGCTGAAGCACTGTGCAAACGGCCGGCTCCGCTTGACGTGCCACATGTAGTTGAATGCTCGCTCGATCTTCCGGATCAAAGAGATGACCGTGTAGATGAGAAGCGCAAGGCCAACAGAGCCAAGGATCCCTGTCTTGACGTTATCCACAAAACCAATGATGCGACCGCTGATCTCGATCCCTTTCTCTCCCAGCGGCTCCAGGAAGTTCAGCAGCAACGGTTCAACCTGGTTGTGTACCCCGAACCCCTTCAAAACGGAGAAGCTGAAGGCAAGCAGCGGCACCAGAGCAAGCAGTGTGGTATAGACCAGGCTCATCGCCTGGAGGGTGAGCTGACCTTTAGTTAGATCGTATACAACCACGTAGGACACTCGAAGTGCGCTGATAAGCCAGGCCTTGCACCAAGGCAAGGAGGCTGCCTCGGCTCCCCAAATGAACCTGGTCATAGCTGTCTTGAGTTGTTTTGCATTCATCACGAGCAGTGGTGACGACTCTGGGAGGTTGCTGCCAGCGAGTTAGCTTATTGCTGGACCATTCACTGGGGGTCTTGCTATTGATTCATTGAACCTGTTGCTTAAAAGCTTTCCCTGGGGTGAATTTCACACTCTTGGAAGCTGGGATGTTAATCTTTTCTCCTGTCCTCGGGTTGCGACCTTCCCGTGCAGCTCTTTCAACAACCTTAAAGCTCCCGAAACCTATGAGTGAAACAGAATCTCCCTTCTCCAAAGCAGACGAAATACCCTCAAGGACAGCATTAAGTGTTTCACCTGCAACTTTTTGGGTGATACCTGCCTTATCTGAAACAAACCTTACTAAATCTTCCTTTTTCATTCTTTTCCTCCTTGCTTAGATTTTGTCTAAATTGTTTTCTTTCACTCTCTCGACGTTTTCGACGTCGGCATTCGCTTGTTTTTTTCACAGCCCTCTTGGCTTTAGTCCTCGGAAAAGGCCGTCCTTCTTCAGCACTTTTCTGCACTCTCATGGCCTGCTGAAGGTCAATGTGAAAATGGTTCTATTACGACTCTGTTATGTCCAAGTGGCGCTTACCAGGAACGCCGCCCACCACTTCTGCCTCCTCCACTTCGTCCCTGTCCGCCCCGGCTTCCCCCACCTCTGCCTCCTCCACTTCGACGGCCTTCGGGGCGAGGGCGAGCCTCATTAACATTAAGCGTTCGTCCCCTCAATTCTTTGTCGTTCAGACCAGTGATCGCTGACTCGCCTTCAGTTTTGGTGGGCATCTCAACGAATCCGAATCCTCTTGATTCGCCACTGTACCTGTCTTTAATGATTTTGACGGATGTGACTTCCCCGAAGGCTTCAAACGCCTGCCGCAAATCTTCTTCGGTGATCTCACGCGACAAATTGCCTACATAGATATTCATTTTGACCTCCTTAAAAACACTTCTCGGCGCACCTAAGTTGTGGTTCCGAGTTCTCCTTGAAATGTGAGTTCTCCTTGAAATGTGAGCCAGACTGTGACATGCCAGACACGGTGACCGATTTGCAAATGTTGAACCTATTCGTCATCGCCAACATCATCCCACTGCTCTGGCAGAGCCTGAGGGCCGGGCCGTATCCCTGCAATATCCGGATCTTCATCACCAGTCCCCAGCCTTGCTTTAGTCCTACGCTCTTTAGCCTCTATCCGTCTAGCTTCTTTGGCTTTTTGCCTGTCCAGGCGCTTCATTTCCTTGTGACGTTTCTGAGGCGTTGGTCCCGACTTTTTTGCCATCTGCAACCTCTCTTGATTTTAGGCTTACATTTGCTCAACAAACAAGGCACTTCGCCTCACGTTGACGAAGTGCCTATGATGATCGAACAGTCCCGGACTAGAGCCTGACGACGTTTTTTGCTGAAGGCCCTTTGGTGCCCTGTTCTACGTCAAAAGTCACCTGGTCGCCTTCAGCAAGTGTCTTGAATCCAGACCCACTAATGGCGGAGTGATGGACAAACACGTCCGTGTCCCCATCCCGCTGAATGAAACCGAATCCCTTCTGGTCACTGAACCATTTCACGATTCCTTCTGCCATGGCGATTATCCTCCTTTTTTCTTCTTTCGTACAGCTCTCAGGTGTTACTCTGGAAAAAGCTGCAGAATCGCATCTCCAGGCAAAAGATGGGATTGAAGCGGGTTCCAAAATAGGGATCCTGATTTCCGCACTCGATCCGGGTCCTTCACATGATAAGGGATGAAGGGGAAGGCGATAGTTAGACCAATAAATTAAAATGCCTATTGACTTAGCTGCCAAAACTCATTCGGGTGGCGGAGGGTCGACGTATGATTTCGTTGTATGTGACGGTTTGGGTGGTCACACAGGCCCGAACCAGCCGATCAA
>JAFDKF010000079.1 GCA_019307135.1 Deltaproteobacteria bacterium | reverse complement strand
GCCATAAGGCGCACCAGGTTATCGAGTATAGTGTTAAGCGCAGTCTGAGCCGAACGTCTAACAGTTGACCTTGCAGGCGAGGTATAGAGCCTGTCCTTGAGAACGTCCAGGTAAAACGCGCCCAGGTCCAGGGTACAATAATTGTACAAGTCGTGATAAACCGCGTGAAATTCAAAAGCCTTATAGGCGGTTCTGGCTCGCCTGACCAACCCCTGAAGACGGTAAAGGGCAAAACGATCGATTTCCTGCATGTTTCCGTAAGGTATGGCGTCTACTTCAGGATCAAAATCACCCAGATTTCCAAGTATGAAGCGGCTTGTATTCCGAATTCGGCGGTAGGCCTCCGTGAGTTGTTTGAGGATCTTTTCCGAGATTCGTATATCGTCCTGATAATCCGAAGCTGCAACCCACAGTCGCAGGATCTCACCACCGTATCGGTTGATGATTTCACTTGGCGCAATCACATTCCCCTTGGATTTGGACATCTTTTCGCCCTTGCCATCCACTACGAAACCATGGGTCAGCACGCTTTTGTAAGGGGCCTTGCCACGGGTGCCCGTTGCGGTGAGAAGGGCGCTGTGGAACCATCCCCGGTGCTGATCGCTCCCTTCTAAGTACATGTCGGCAGGCCAGCCGAGGTAATCCCTGCTCTCAAGCACGGCCGTGTGGCTCACACCAGAATCGAACCATACATCCAGGATATCCTCTTCCTTCTCGAATGTCTTCCCCTTACACTCAGGGCACGTTGTTCCTTCAGGCAGTAGAACGGAATTGTCCGCTTCAAACCAGATATCAGCACCGTGGAGTTCAAAAAGGCCGGCCACATGATCAATGATTTCCCGGGTGATGAGATATTTACCGCATCCTTTACAGTAGAAGGCCACTATAGGCACCCCCCATGACCGCTGCCGTGAGATGCACCAGTCCGGACGGTTCTCAATCATCCCATAGATGCGGTCACGACCCCAGGCCGGAATCCATGTGACCTGGTCAATACACCTCAGGGCCTTTTGTCTCAGCCCCGCCTTTTCCATGGAGATAAACCACTGTTCGGTGGCCCGAAAGATCACCGGCTCCTTGCACCGCCAGCAGTGTGGATAGGTATGCTCTATGCTGCCTTTGCTAATGAGCGTCCCAAGTTCTGCAAGTTTGGCAATAACCTCGCTGTTGGCATCGAAGACAAACATCCCTGCAAAGAATTCCACATCGTCCGTAAAGCGGCCATCATCGTCTACAGGGGAGTAGACGTCCAGGTTGTAATCCAGGCCCACATCATAATCTTCCCGTCCGTGGCCCGGGGCGGTATGCACACAACCGGTTCCTGCATCCAGGGTCACGTGCCGGGCCAGGATAATTAGAGACTGACGTCCGTAAAGGGGATGCCGGCAAAGCTTGTGTTCAAGCCTCGTAGGATCGACTTGTGCCAATATTTCGTAATCCTTGATCTCTAAAGCCTCCATGGTGCTTTCCACAAGAGCTCGAGCCATGATGAAAACCTCATCGTGCCCAATCTCCACTGCCACATATTCAAAGGCAGGATGCAAGGCAACAGCCAGGTTGGCCGGAATCGTCCAGGGGGTTGTGGTCCAGATGACCAGGTAAAGTTTCTTACCCTTCAGGGGAGGAAAATCGCCGCTTATGTCCGAAAGCAAAGAAAACTTCACGTAGATGGATGGCGACGTGCGCACATGGTATTCCACTTCTGCTTCTGCCAGAGCGGTCTTGCACGTGCTGCACCAGTAAATAGGTTTTTTACTCTTGAAGAGGCTTCCATCAAGGGCAAATTTGCCAAATTCTCTCACGATCGTAGCCACGTAACCTTTTTTCATGGTGAGATAAGGATTGTCCCACTCACCCAGCACGCCGAGTCTTTTGAACTCTTCTTTCTGGACTTTGATGTATTTCTCAGCATAGGCCCGACAATGCCTTCGCACCTCAATCTGGCTCATTACCTTTTTCTTGTCACCAAGCTCCTGGTCAACCTGGTGTTCTATGGGAAGACCGTGACAATCCCAACCTGGCACGTAGGGCGCGTCAAATCCGTTCATCTGGCGGGATCGGATGACTATATCTTTCAAGATCTTGTTGAGGGCCGTACCAAGATGGATGTTCCCGTTGGCATAAGGCGGCCCATCATGCAGGACGAACCGGGGCTTACCCTTAGACGATTCCCTGATCTGGTCATAGAGACCTATTATATCCCATTTCTTGAGAACCTCGGGTTCGCGTTGGGGGAGCTTGGCCTTCATGGGAAAGGCGGTCCTGGGAAGGTTTAGGGTCTGCTTATAGTCCATAGCCCGTTGAGCCCGTTGAGCCCGTTAAATGTTGACAATCCAAATATCATAACACCCTTAGTTGTTCAAGGAAGTTGTATTTATTGTATTTATTGTGTTTGTTGGGTTTCTGAACTTTTAACACAATAAACTCAAAAAACACAACGAACTCAAGAAACTATAAGAAAAGCCCCCATGCTTGCGCATGAGGGCCTTTCTTGGACAAGTTACACTTAACAAGTGGGGCTCACTCTAGTACATTCCCCCGCCCATGCCGCCGCCCGGAGGCATAGGAGGCATTTCCTTTTTCTCTTCAGGTTTTTCAGCCACCATGGCCTCGGTGGTCAGCATCAGCCCGGCCACACTGGCTGCGTTCTGAATGGCATAACGAACGACCTTGGTGGGATCGATCACACCCGCATCAATGAGGTCTTCGTATTTTTCCGTATCAGCATTAAAGCCAAAGGCGCCCTTTTCGTTCTTCACTTTATCCACAACCACGGAGCCCTCTTGACCTGCGTTTTCAACAATCTGACGCAACGGCTCTTCCAGGGCGCGCTGCACAATCCTGGCACCGATTTTTTGGGCTGCCTTGATCTTTATCTTATCGAGGGCAGGAATAGCACGAACAAGGGCCACACCGCCACCGGCTACAATCCCCTCCTCCACTGCGGCGCGGGTTGCGTTCAGGGCATCCTCCACGCGCGCCTTCTTTTCCTTCATTTCTGGCTCGGTTGCCGCACCCACGTTAATCACGGCAACGCCGCCAATCAGCTTGGCCAGACGCTCCTGGAGCTTTTCCCGGTCATAGTCGGATGTGGTCTCGTCGATCTGGGCCCTTATCTGGCGAACGCGGCCCTCCAAAGCAGAGCGTGTCCCGGCGCCGTCAACAATGGTGGTATTATCCTTATCAATGGTCATCCGTTTGGCCCTTCCAAGATCAGAAACCGTGATGTTCTCCAGCTTGATACCCAGGTCTTCGGAAATCACCTGTCCGCCTGTGAGAATGGCAATATCCTCCAACATGGCCTTTCTCCGATCTCCAAAACCAGGGGCCTTGACAGCCGCGCACTGAAGTGTTCCGCGCAGTTTATTGACCACCAGTGTGGCCAGGGCCTCTCCTTCCACATCCTCGGCAAGGATAATAAAAGGTTTTCCCATCTTGGCAACCTGCTCGAGTATGGGAAGCAGATCCTTCATCACGCTGATCTTTTTTTCATGAATCAAGATGTAGGGATCCTGCAGCGAGGCCTCCATCTTCTCGGGATCAGTTACAAAATACGGGGAGAGATAGCCACGGTCGAACTGCATACCTTCTACCACTTCGAGGGTGGTTTCCATGCTCTTTGCCTCTTCCACTGTGATGACACCCTCTTTGCCGACCTTGTTCATGGCCTCTGCAATGATGTTTCCAATGGTTTCGTCATTGTTGGCCGAAATGCAGCCCACCTGGGCGATTTCTCGTTGGTCCTTGGTCGCCTTACTCATCTTTGCCAGTTCTGAGACGACCACGTCCACGGCCTTGTCAATACCTCGCTTGATGGACATGGGATCATTGCCCGCAGCTACGAGCTTCTGACCCTCGTTGTATATAGACTGGGCCAGTATAGTAGCAGTGGTGGTACCATCGCCTGCCACATCACTGGTCTTGCTGGCGACCTCCTTGACCATCTGCGCACCCATGTTCTCAAACTTGTCATCCAGCTCAATCTCCTTGGCCACGGTGACACCGTCTTTAGTCACAGTGGGGGCACCCCACGATTTTTCCAGAATTACGTTTCTGCCACGAGGGCCAAGGGTGACCCGAACCGCGTCTGACAAAGTGTTTATACCTTTCAGAATGGATTCCCTGGCCTTCATTGCATACTTTACCTCTTTTGCAGCCATATTGATCCTTCCTCCTTAAGATTTTTTGTTAGCTTGATTACTGTCCGGGAAAGTTCTGTCTTGCTACTTTTTTTCAATAACTCCAAGCACATCATCTTCCCGCATGATAAGGTACTCCTTACCCTCGATCTTTATGTCGGTACCCGCATATTTGCCAAAGAGTATCCGGTCGTCTTTTTTCACGTCGAGAGGCACCTGCGTACCATTTTCCAAGACCTTCCCTTTGCCAACCGCAATAACCAAGCCTTCCGAGGGTTTTTCTTTGGCAGTATCGGGTATGATAATACCCCCCTTGGTCGTTTCTTCCTCTTCAAGACGTTTCACGAGAATTCGGTCCTGTAAAGGTCTAATCTTCATAGTCCTTAATCTCCTTCTTACTAAGAATTTTTCCTGCAACATCTACTGATTCGCCTTCGGCGGATCCCTTTAGTTCCCCAACAACAAGAGTCTCATTGCCACCCCCTTTCGCAAGATTCATGCGCACAATATATCGGAAATTCTGTCCGCCTACGGCGGAAAATCATAAGCCGTCAAACCCTTTGCTCCAGTACTCCAATTGGGGCGAAGCCCTAAGTTTGGAAATGCAAAGATTGTCAGGCACGAGAAAAACCTGTGAGTGCTCAATAACTACACAGTCCAAAGTTCTGTCATTCCTGCGAAAGCAGGAATCCATAACCTCTTGATTTTTCTGGATTCCCGGAATCCATAACCTCTTGATTTTTCTGGATTCCCGCATTCGCGGGAATGACGGTTCAACCAATACGATATTTCTTTAAAATTCATGTGGTTAGTAAGAACTATGGACTCTCAAGTCAATAACATATCCCGAACTATAGTCATAAGCCTAAGTTTGTAAAGGAGATACGGGAAAAATCTTTGACCTGTACGGCTAGTATGTTGGCCCATTGAATGCGTTGGCCTGTTGAGCATGGCTCCAGACATCCGTACCGCGTAGCGTGCCCCCTCTGTGGGGCACATGTTGTGGGGGACAGAGCCCCCACGCTAGGGTCTCCATAGTTGGCCCGGCTAACCGGCTCAACCGGTGATAAATAGGGATTTTTCAAGTAACCGCACAGGTAACCGCACAGGTTGAAAATTTTCTGATTGGCGACGAGAGGCTTACAGAGGCTATTTCTGGTTAACCTTTTGTTCAGTTAACGTCTACGGTCTGCCCTACCATCTCACTCCTTTTGTTCGGATTTCTTAGAAGATGCTGGCTGGGTATCTGGCTTCTTACCCTTTGTTTTGGGCGACGAACTCCCCGATTTATTGGCATAGTCGGTCGCATACCAGCCTGTTCCCTTAAGATGGAAGCTGCTCTGAGATATCAATTTGTGAAGTCTGCCAGAACAGTATTTACAGGTCCCCAGTGGTTTATCTGAAAATTTCTGCCAGGCTTCTTCAATCCTGCCGCATTTTGTGCACTCATATTCGTAAATGGGCATCTTCGTACCTCCCTCTGCCGAAATCGTCCATAACATAATAAACAAAAACAATTTGTCAAGAAGCAAAATCGCCGCAAATCACAATTGTCTCACGCCATGTCCCTTAGATCATCGAGCGGCCCCTGCCAGGCCTTGTAAAAGTCAAATACGGCAGCCATGCCTGGAGTTTGTGCCGGTCTCAAAATGGCTTGAGTCTTTTCATGAACCCGGGCCTCTTCTATGATCTTCTCTCTTGCCGACGCATCAAAGGCTTGAAGGAACTTTGCAAACCTGATGACATGGATCAATTCGTGAGTTACAATGTAGAGGGTAAAGGGAAGCAATCGCAGCTCAGGAAATTTCTTGAGGGTAGACAGGATGGTATGGTCCTGAAGGCATATCTTGTAGAAATCGTACTCTGAGGAACTGAGCGATGTTTCGGCTTTGCGCCCAACATACCTTATGATTTGCGCAAACGGTCCGTGTACAACCTCATCAGGAGTCAGGTCTGTTAGGGTCTTGACATCATAGCGCTGGCCCCTCCATTCGGCCGAAGACATCTTGTAGGCATTGCAGGTTATTTCCTCGGCAATGGCCACCGCCTCATTGACGATCCCCAACTCGGCTTCCCGGAAACACTGAAGTCCTTGCATCTGAAGCCTCTCCCGCGCTGAATGGCAACCAGTGACACAAAATACCTTAACACATTGTTGGAACTATAACCACCCTTGTTTTCAAGTGGCCAGTGGTCAGTGATTAGTGGCCAGTGATCACCAACATCTGACTGCCGACTACTGATCACTGACCACCGGAACAACGAGCAGGAAAACATCTGGACAGATCTTCTGTAATGTAATAAGGATCATCCAAGCCCTCAAAGAACGGAGGTGATGCTGTGGGAAGCGTTATCAAGAAACGCAAGAAGAAGATGCGAAAGCACAAACACAGGAAGTTGCTGGCTCGTACCCGTCACCAAAGAAGGAAGAAATGATGGAGATGACACCTGCTTTGTTTTCGCCAAAAGAAAAGGCACCGCATACCCCAAGAACCGTGGTGCCTTTTCTTATTATGTGGCGTTTATGGTTGGTATCAGAGGTTTGTCATTGGTCGTCCTTTCAATTACTTTTTCCCGGTATATCCTTTCAAATACTTGAAAAACTCAGAGTCTGTGGAAAGAATGAGCGAGCTCTCTTTATCCAGGGTTTCCCTGTACATATCAAGCGTATTCACAAAAGAATAAAAATCAGGATCAAGTCCATAGGCCTTGGCGTATATCTTTGTAGCTGTGGCATCGGCTTTACCCTTGATTTCCTGGGCTGTCTTGTAAGCCTCTGAGGTAATCCGTTTCATCTCCCTTTCCCTTTCTCCCTCGATCTTCCGGGCCTCTCCCTTTCCTTCGGAACGGAACTTTTCAGCCATTTGTTTCCGCTCTGCAATCATCCGTCCAAAGACTGCCCTCTGGACCTCCTCCCCGTAATTGATCCGCTTGATCTTAACATCAACCAGCTCAATGCCGAACTTGGCAAGCTTGGGCTGGGCCTGCTCCATAATCCCCTTGCTTATTTTTTCCCGGCCAACCTTGACTGTGCCAAGTCGTCTTTTGTCCTTAACTTCTTCTTGTTCCAGACCGAGCTCAAAAGTGTCGAGTTCTCGATTCGTTCTGCGCACGGTTTCGATGAGAGGATACGAGGTGATAAAATTGCGCACCGCCGGGTCAATGATATCGTCAAGGCGACTCAAAGCACCTGACACATTATTTACGGTCTGAAAGAACTTGAGTGGATCAACAATCTTCCATCGCGCAAAAGTGTCCACCCAGATAAATGTCTTATCTAACGTGGGGATTTGCCCGGGATCCCCGTCCCATTCCTGGAGGTTCTTGGGAAAACGATTGGCATGTTGGATAAAAGGAATTTTAAATTTGATGCCGGGCTCCTTTATTGGTGCCCCGACTAGTTTGCCAAATTGCGTAACAACCACCTGTTCAGTTTCATCTACTGTGTAAACACCGCCAAAGGCGATCAGGAGGGCAACGATAACCGGAACAACGATTAATAACCCTTTACCCTTCATTTTTGCACCCCCTCTATTTTACCCATACCCATACCCAGATTAAGCAATGGCAGGACGTTTTTTTGATCAGCATCAATGATGTATTTGCTGCCTAATTTGGGAAGAAGATCCTTCAGGGCCTCCAGATAAAGACGCCGCCGAGTGACGTCCTTTGCCCTGGAATATTCATTGTACAGGGCCACGAACCTGGACCCATCCCCCTTGGCCCGGTTTATTCGATCAAGGGCATACCCTTCAGCAGACTTGATGGTTTTTTCAGCATTTCCCTTGGCAGCAGGAATGGCTTTGTTATATTCCTCCCTCGCCTTGTATACCATCTCTTCCTTTTCTTGTACGGCCCGGTTCACTTCGTTTAAAGACGGCTGGACAGGTTCAGGGACATTTGTCTTTTTCATCTCGATGGTCACCACTTTGATCCCCGTCTCTGCCTCATCAAGCTCTTTTTGCAGGAACGACCGGGCCTCGTCAGCGATTTCCTCTCTTTTGCTGAGGACCTCATCAATGCTTCTGTCACCTATCACCAACCGCATGGTAGACTCCGCCAGATCGCGAAGTGTAGCCCTGACATTGTAAACCTTAAACAAGAACTGGTAAGGGTCTTTTACCCGGTATTGAACAATCCAGGGCACCACACCCACGTTAAGATCACCTGTCAGCATAAGATATTCACCCTCATATGCCTTGCTCACTGCGTACTGGGTGCGGACACCGGCTGCAACGGTCCGGAAACCGAATTCTTCTTTGTCGATACGCCTTACCGGGACCTTGGTCACTTTCTCAATGCCCGTGGGGAGCTTGAAATTGAGTCCGGGTTGAGCAGTGCGGATATACTTGCCAAACCGCTGGACGACGCCTACTTCATCTACACCCACGGTAAAAAAGGCTGAGCTGCCAAAATAAATAAGGAGGACAACAAGTATGATGATCCAGCCCCCGGGCAGTTTCAAATTCTTAAACTTTTTAACCACCTCGTCCACCCCTGGGGGCATACCTCCGCCAGGGCCTTGCTGCTGTTTTTTTAGCTTGTCCCAATCCCAGGCCATCATCTGCTCCTATTGCTTGGTGTTTTGATAAAATCGCTACGCGATTTCATGCAACGCGGCTACGCCGCTCAAAATGGAAATTCCTATATGTTTAAAACGACATTATGATATAGTTGCCACGCTCCCATAGTCAAGGAAAATCGAAATAGTTCCTGTTGACAGTTAGCATTTTGGCAGATTATAGGGTTTTGTATGAGAAAAAAGATGGACAAGCCTGCCCTCCTCGGCACAATCTTGCAGCAGGCCCTAAAAGCCTCGAGAATTGATGTTGATTTAAACGCCTGCAAGCTCTGGCAGCAATGGAAAGACGTGGTAGGGCCGGCAATTGCTGAAAATGCCCGGCCGGAAGCAATCAAAGGAAAATCACTGTTGGTTAATGTATCGAGCGCCCCATGGATGCAGCAGCTTCAATTCTTGAAGCCTGATCTGATCGAAAAACTTAACGAGTCCCTTGGAAAAGAGGTGGTTGGAGATATACGGTTTAAAATCGGGCTGGTTGACTAATACCAAGGCCAAAACTGCAGTATTGAACTCTGGGGTCTTCTAACCCTCCGTGACCGTTTTATGCTTTACGTTCTAACCCTGAACCTCTGAACCCTGAACCTCTGAACCCGTGAACGGTTACCATATTTTTCACCTCATCCGTATACCCTCCCTCCGGTTTATAGATTATGATCGGGGGATCGACATTCAATCCTGGATTGCCATATTTTACCCCCTCTGCGATGGCCCGTATAGCCCCTGAGTATTGCTTGGGATGAATCAACCTCAGCCGTTTGGGCTCCAGCCTGGATGCTCGCATATGCAGGACAAGATCGATCACACGCTCGGCCGGATAAATCACCACTAAACGACCAGAGCGTTTCAGCAGACCCCCGGCAACAGAAACCACATCCGAAAGACAGGCATTGATCTCATGCCGTGCCACAGCCCGCTCTGCCTCTGGATTGATCCGTCCGGAAAGTACCTTGCGGTACGGCGGGTTGCTGAAGACAACGTCAACTGTGCCGGGTGTCAGGTATGACTTGAAATCCTTCATGTCTCCGTGCACAATGGTAATCCTTCCCTCCATGTGGTTTAGCCGTACATTTCCGGAAGCCAATTCTGCCAGATCCTTCTGGATCTCAATCCCGTAGATGTGTGCCGACGGAGTCTGAAGTGAAAGGATCAGAGGTATTACTCCGCAGCCGGTCCCGAGGTCAACGGCGATGTCTGTGGCCCTCAAGCGGATATGGTGTGCCAGGATTGCTGCATCAATCGAAAATCTATAACCCTTCTTTTTCTGAATGATCTTGAGCCGATCACGAAACAGGCTGTCGGTCGTCGTCATTGGTCAATAACGGAGTGCCTAAAGTGAGCTAAAGTGAGCTAAAGTGCCTAAAGTTAAAAGAATAAAAACAATTCGTCATTGTTCACACAAGCCAAAAAGTAGTTTACACTTTTTTGACATGGAATCCTTACGGCCCGCCCTGGCGCTACGTCCTTAAATTGATCTAGAAGCCTATAGTACAGGTCTGGGCCAGGGATTAACTCCAAAAGCTCCGGTCCGCTCTTCAACTTTAGCTCACTTTAGCTCACTTTAGGCACTTTAGACACTGGTCACCACTCGCCAGTCAATCATCAATCTTATTAATGACAAGGCCGGTCATTACCTTGGGATAGAAATAGGTCGATTTCCTGGGCATGATAAGGCCTGCATCCGAGACCTCCTGGACCTGGTCAAGCCTGGTGGGGTTGAGGATAAGAGCTATAGCGCATTTTCCCGTACGAACCGCATCCAGGGCCTTATCGACTCTGCTGGTATACAGGATGCACCCCTCGTCATCCAGGGTGGCACCATTTAGGCCTAGAATCTCTTGAAGAACAAGCTTTGTCACTGCGGTGACATCAAGCTTTCTGAGCGGTACAGGGATTTCTTGGCCAAAAAGGTGATCCATGACCCCCTCTTTCACCCGGAGCACGTAAAAGCCCTTGTCGTCTCGCGAGGCTGCGCCTATGACTGTGCCATTGGTACCTGTCTTTACCTTGCTCAAAAACGCCTTTTCAATTTGCTTGCGATTCAGACTATCAAAATCAAGTGTTTCGATATCAAAATAGGCACGGGCTTTATTGATAAAGCCCTCTACATGTGCTTTTTCTGCACCACAAAGCACCCGATGCGCCGGACGGATCGTAAGGCCCGAGTCGTGCATGCTGGTTAGATACATCATGACAAAATTGCAGGGGTCATTGGGATCTAAAGCAGTCTGCTGGGACAAGATCCGATTGCGGTACCTGAGAGCGGTCTCATATCGATGATGTCCGTCAGCAATGTACAGGGTGTGGTCAGCCAACCTCTGTCCAATCTCCTTGTGGATCTGCTGATCTTTTACCCGCCAAAGACGGTGCTGATAGCCCATGAGGTCTTCAAAGTCAAGATCCGGTCGAAGCCCCTGGATACCAGCCCGGAGCGATCTAAAGATCTCATTCTCCGGATCTGGAAATAGCGAAAATATGGGACTGAAATTCGCCCGTGATGCCTCGATGAGCTTAAGACGGTCTATGTTGGTGGCTGAGAAGGTCTTTTCATGGGGCAGTATGATCCCCTTTTCAAACCTTTCAAGTCCTACCAATGCAATGAAACCAAACCGGGTACGAATCTCCCCGTCCAGCCTGTAGTCCATCTCAGTCACATAGAAGGCAGGCTCTTTGTCCTGTCTCAGCATCCCTTCATCCAGCCAACTGCGGAAAAACTTGGCCGCACGGGAATAACGATTATCATGTTCGGTATCCTCCGGGTAGACCTTGCCCAGGATCAAGCGAATCATATTCTGAGGGTGCCTCTTATAGAATTCTTGTTGCTCCCTTTCTGAAACAACGTCGTGAGGCGGTGTGACCACCGCCTTCAAGTCCGGTACCTTCTTAGGATCATAAAGGATACCCCTAAAAGGGATGATTCTGGCCATATGTGGGTGCTCCTGATCGTCTTATTTCGCGCTTCTGTTTGGCCCTTGATACCTGATAACATGAATTACGCGCCAGGGCGGACAGGGCAGGCCAAGCGGGGCAAAGCCCCTAAGTTCGTCTTGACGGATACTAAAAGGAAGAAACTTGTGCAAGCTCTAAATGGGAAAGACCCTGCATATTGACAGACCCACCCAAAAGGGTTATGAAACGATTATCTTAAAGTTTATAAGGGCAGGGCACGCAATCTGGTAAAACAACTTGTTTCATTTCGTAACAAGGTGAAAGGATGCGGAATCCCGGAGAGGTTGCCGAGTGGCTGAAGGCCCCGCTCTCGAAAAGCGGTATCCTGTTAAAAGCAGGATCGTGGGTTCGAATCCCACCCTCTCCGCCAGGAAATAAGGAATAATGCCACTTGCTAAAAGCTAAAGGCTAACTGTATTCCGCTTTAGCGGAATCCTGGAGAGATGTCCGAGCTGGCTGAAGGAGCACGACTGGAAATCGTGTGTACTGCCAAAAGCGGTACCGAGGGTTCGAATCCCTCTCTCTCCGCCAGAAGATTTGACGTTGTCAAATCTTACAATTCACGATTAACTTGTAAGCAAAAACCAGCATCCTTCATTCCTCGGTTTACAGTTTTCAAGAGTGCGGGCGCCAAGAGATAAATTCTTTTGTTCGTACTTTTTGGTGTCAGGTGTACTTTTTGGTGTCGGGTGTCAGGTTTCAGGTGTCAGGTGCAAGAAACACTGAAACCTGAACACTGAAACCTGAAACCCCAAACCTGGAGTGGTGAAAAAAAGTGTAAACTACTTTGTGGCGAAAATGAAGGATGCCCAAAAACCCATGGCTGCCTAACCGGCTCAACCGATCAATATCATGTCCTATCTAGTATTGGCACGAAAATATCGCCCCCAAACCCTTGAACAGGTCGTTGGCCAGGCTCATGTAACCCGGACCCTCAAGAATGCTATCCAGGCTAATAGGGTTGCCCATGCCTTACTTTTTGCCGGTCCCAGAGGTATCGGCAAGACCTCGGTTGCCCGTATCCTTGCCAAGGCCATGAACTGTAAGGAAGGTCCGACCCCTACCCCGTGTAATGTGTGCACATCCTGCAGGGAAATCACAGACGGCATTGCGGTTGATGTATTTGAAATCGACGGCGCCTCCAATAGAGGCATTAACGAGATCCGGGAGCTCCGCGAAAATATAAAATACATGCCTGGCCACAGCCGGTACAAGATCTATATCATCGACGAGGTCCACATGCTCACGGCTGAGGCCTTCAATGCCCTTCTCAAGACCCTGGAGGAGCCCCCAGCCCATGTCCTTTTTATCTTTGCCACAACTGAGGCCCAGAAGATTCCTGTCACGATCTTGTCGCGATGCCAGAGGCACGACTTCCGGCGGATTGGTCTTGAAGACATACTCAAACACCTAAAGGATATCTGTCAGGGGATCTCTTTTGAAATCAGTGAAGACAGTCTCCGCCTTTTGGTCAGGGAGGCTGACGGGAGCATGCGTGATGCTCTGAGCCTCCTCGACCAGGTCATGGCTTATTCTGAAGGGGCCGCCAGTGATGATCAGGTACTCGATATCCTGGGTGCAGTAGATCGAAAGGTGATATTTGATCTCTCTTCCGCCCTGCTTGCCCACGATGTGGTAAAGGCCCTTAACTTGCTTGACGGAGTCTACAACTATGGCCACGACCTGAAGCGGCTTTCAAGGCAGATGGTGGAGCACTTCAGGCATCTTCTCATTCTCAAGATGGACCACAGTGCCAGCCCCCTGGTCGATGTGCCCGCACACGAACTAACATTAATGGAACAGCAAGTTGAAAACATCTCTTTAGAGTCCCTTAACCAGGTCTTCACCACCCTGTTTCAGGCAGAGGTGGGCATAAGGCTTTCTCCCCAACCAAAGCTGGCCCTGGAGATGCTCTTCATCAAGCTCGCCCAGTTAAAGCCTGTTGTATCCTTTGATGAAATCATCAAGAAACTGGGCCACCTTGCCAAAGAGATCAAGATAGGTCGAGGTATTACTGAGGTAAGAGAAGTTCGCGAGTATACGACTGAGTCCGAGCCAGAGTCAGCGTCATCCGAAAACCCTGCCCAGGTCTGGCAACAACTCCTTGCCGTCTTCAGAGAAAGGTATCCTGCTCTTGTCCCTAACCTTGAAAAGGCCACTTTGACCAGGATTGGCAGGGATTTCCTGGAAATCAAGGTGACCGGAAACTCCTTTTACACGGCCAGACTACGGGATAAAAAGAGTATGGCCTCACTCCAGGAGGTTTGCGATCAGTTTTTCAAACGCAAGATGAAAATCAAGATAGTTGACTCTGGAAAAGGGGCATTGCAAAAGAGCCAACACAAGGAAAGCGACAGGGCAAGACGTCTGAAAAGGGAGGCCCTAGCTCATCCCCTTGTGACGGATGCCTTAGAGGTATTTCAGGGTAGGGTGGTGGATGTGAAAATTTTGTGATTGGGTTTATCGGGTTTATTGGGTTTATTGAGTTTATCGGGTTTATCGGGTTTATCGGGTTTGTTGGGTTCTTTGAGTTTGTTGAGTTAACACAACAAACCGTGTAAACTCAACAAACACAACAAACACAGTCACACGGGTATGGAGGTAGAATATGGCAAAAGGCATGGGTAATATGTTGAAACAAGCACAAAAACTGCAGTCCAAGATCTTTAAACTCCAGGATCAGTTAGCCGACAGGACGGTAGAGACAACAGTTGGTGGCGGTATGGTGAAGGCTGTTGCCAATGGGAAACAGGAGTTGTTGTCCATCAAAATAGAGCCCGAAGTAGTGGATCCGAATGATGTCCAGATGCTCGAGGACTTGATTGTGGCTGCAGTCAATGATGTGCTCAAAAAAGCTCAAGAGATGGTCACGGAAGAGATGAACAAACTCACAGGCGGGTTCAAAATTCCGGGTATAATGTGACAATGGAGTTCTATCCCTCATCCCTTGTCCGCCTGATCAAGCACCTGTCAAAGCTTCCCGGCATTGGCGAGAAGACCGCAGCGCGTCTGGCCCTCCACATCCTTCGCTCATCAGATGAGGACGCAAAAGCTCTATCTGAAAGCATTCTTGAGGTTAAAAGCAAGATAAGGTTCTGCTCAAAATGCTTTGGCCTTTCTGAGACAGGCCCTTGCAGGATCTGTCTCAACAAGAACAGGGATCATACCATCGTGTGTGTGGTTGAACGGCCCAGCGATTTAGCCGCCCTCGAGAAGTCAGGTGCCTTTAAAGGGGTGTATCACGTACTCCACGGAGCACTCTCACCGATGAATGGTATCGGACCGGATGATTTGAGGATCAAGGAACTTATTGAGCGCGTTATGCAGGGTGGAATTAAGGAGGTGGCCCTTGCTACCAACACCAATGTGGAAGGAGAGGCTACAGCATCATATCTGGCTCAACTTTTGAAGGGACATCCTGTACGGGTAACACGAATAGCCACGGGTGTCCCCGTGGGAGGTGATCTCAAATATCTTGATGGAGTCACGCTGAGGCGTGCCATGGAAAGGAGGGAAAGTTTCTGAAGTGGCAAAGTCTTCAGATTTCTTTGAATGCCAAAAATGTGGCGAATGCTGCAAAGGGTACGGAGGCACCTTTGTTAATGATCATGACATTGAGCGCATCTCACGGTACCTGGGCATGGAGGCAGAGCGTTTCCTTTGCGATTACTGCGATTGGTCAGGGGGACGGCCCTTGATCAAAACTGCAGAATCGGGTTATTGCATCTTTTGGGACAAGCTGTGCACCATCCACGAAGTCAAACCCCGCATGTGCAAAATCTGGCCCTTTATTGAAAGCATCCTGGTGGATCCGTCAAATTGGGCTGTCATCAAGTCTATGTGTCCAGGGATTCGTAACAATGGCAACCTGGATGATCTCGCCGAGTGCGTCAGAAGTGTTCTCGCGGAATATGATAAAGTATAGCATGGTTGAGTGGTTTTCAATCTAACTAGTGCCTGAACGAAAACTATGCAAAAATGTCATTTCGAGGAGCGTAGCGACGAGAAATCTTATTTCAAAACAGAAGCTTAAAGATTTCTCCCTTCGGTCGAAATGACAGAAACAGAGGTTTCCGGTCAGGCACTAACTACTCAACTATTCGACCACTCAACTACTTAACCAACAGGGGAGCCCCATCTTGATTGGCGTATTTGATTCCGGTATTGGTGGTCTTACGGTGGTCAATGCCCTAAAGCGTCATCTGCCGGACTACGATATCCTCTATTTCGGAGATACAGCACGCACGCCTTATGGCACAAAAAGCCCTGAGACCGTCGTCCAATACGCTATCGAGGACGCGGAGATGCTGCTCCGGAAAGGGGCTCAGATGCTGGTCGTGGCATGTAACACCGCCTCCAGTGTAGCCACAGGTACCTTAAAGGAGCGGTTCGATGTGCCCATCCTTGAGGTCATATCACCTGCCGTCAACATGGCCGTTTCAGACCCCAAAAGGACGCGTGTCGGGGTCATCGGGACCAGGGCCACTGTGAATAGCGGAGTCTATGAAGATAAGATCAAGGCCATACGGCCAGAAATGAAGGTTTATGGTCAGCCCTGTCCGCTCCTGGTGCCCCTTGTGGAGGAAGGGTGGCTTAAGAAGGGAGAAACCAGAAAAATTGTCAAAAAGTACCTTCGCCCCCTCAAACTCAAACAGATTGATATCCTGATCCTGGGCTGTACCCACTATCCCCTTTTAAAGGAAATCATACAGGTAAAAATTGGAAAACGTGTGAAGATTATCGACTCATCAGAGGCACTGTCTCATTCAGTCATGGACTTTCTCCGCCACAATCCCCATGTTGACAGCAGGCTCAGGAAAGACGGCACTTGCCAATTCTACGTGTCGGATGTGACCGAACAGTTTCAAAAAATTGCCGGAACTATACTTAAGACAACCGTGACATTGGAACACATTAAGTTATAAAATCGCTTTGCGATTTTATATAATCCCGACTTTGTCGGGACTGCACCGCTCAAAAAAAGGAAATTCCTATAACTACAATATATTGAATGTGGAGCCATATATCTCTCATGGATTTCAGCACCTTTTGGATCTATTTAACCGAACAGGCTTCTCTATTTTTAAAGGCAATTGGAGGATGTTCTAATGGCTCATAAACCCACCTATGGAGAATTGGAACAAGGGGTAAAGGAGTTAGAACAGGAAGCCCTTGAGCGCAAGCGGGCAGAGGAGGCGCTGCGAAAAGCTCATGATGAACTGGAACGTCGGGTGAAGCGGAACGTTTTCGTAGTTTCAAGACTGGAGAAGAACGTATGGAACGAGCTAAGAAACTTCTTGCCGAAACGTTTGGCTTTGATCAATTCATGCCGGGGCAAGCCGAGGTCATTGGGGAACTGATTGCGGGACGCTCCGCCCTGGCGATCTTTCCGACTGGCGGCGGGAACAGGTTTGCTGATGTTCATGCACTCGCCCAAGCGTGGAAACGAGATCAAAGCCTATAAGCCTACCAACATTCCCTGGTTGAGCCCGGGACAGGGCCAATAAATAACTGTAATGTCAACAGGTTGTAGAAATTCCGAGACGTTTATTTAGCCAACCAGCCAAGAAAAAAGGGCCAGCCAAAATGGCTAAGCCCTTGATTTTCCATGGAGCCGGCGATGGGATTTGAACCCGCGACCTACTGATTACGAATCAGTTGCTCTACCCCTGAGCTACGCCGGCTAACTTGGTGAAATACTTTGTACCATGCGGATTTACAGC
>JAFDKF010000078.1 GCA_019307135.1 Deltaproteobacteria bacterium | reverse complement strand
TACATGGGCACCAAAATCATCTTGGGATGTCGCGCCAGGGCAGGCCTAACTGGCTGTTAGCAAGCCGACTTCGCCAAAGTAGCTTTAGCTACGACGGCTGAAAAGGATGACGCGCCAATAAAGAAAGTTCACCGTTCAAAGTTCATAGGTTCAAAGCCCGCCCTGGCGCGACACGCTCGTGAGGGACTATCACGCTCACCAACTAGGTCTGGGCCAGGGGTTGTCAACCCTGAACCCTTGTAAAGAAGACTATAACCTTTGAACCCTGAACCTGGAACCGATCACCTTGGGTATGAATCCTGCTTTTCTTAAGACTGGTGTTTCTATGAATTGGGTTCATTAACCGTATGATCGGATACTGGCTTCGTACTCGCGGTTCATCACCGCGATGTAGCCCTGGTCCGCAAAACTGAAATAGGTGTTGTCGCCAATGATCAGGTGCTCGTGGACCGTGATTCCCATGACCCGGCAAGCATGAATTAACTTTCGCCCCATGTGTTTTATGAGAGAATTAACTATGCAGCTCGAGCGCAGCACCCCGAGATTTTTCTTATTTCTGCTCAAATAGCCTCTGTTCTTCCTGTCAGTGATTTTCCATTCTTGGGTGATTTTTCGAATTTTATGTTGCATTTTGGAAATATCTTACTATATTGATAGGAGAGCTAAGATAAAGGCATTGAGCAGGGGCCTCTTTTGCTTGGGTGAGATGGAAAGATTACTGCTCAACGGGCATAATGGGCTAAACCGGCTAAAACTGAAAATCCAAGGGAGGCAATTAAGATGAAAGAATCGGTTCAAGCGGTCATCGACAAGATACGCCCTATGCTTCAGGCTGACGGCGGGGATGTTGAACTTGTTGGCGTTGAAGGGGGTGTAGTCAAGGTGCGTCTTCAGGGGGCATGCAGGGGCTGTCCCATGTCCCAGATAACCTTGAAAAAGGGTATCGAGCAATATATGAAGAAGGAAGTCCCTGAGGTGGATAGGGTGGAGTCGGTTGATTAGACACCCCTTCTATCCGTTTATATAGGCTAACATGTTAACATTTATGTGAAGTTTTTGTGACACACTCTGGTGCAAGAGATAAACAGATACTCGATGCTGGTCTCTGGATCCTGGATGAAATAAGGCGTCAAGTTTATACTGGGCTCCTCAAAATTCCTACATACCAAAGGCACCTCCAAATACTGTCTTTCTCCTCGCAAAATAAAGTCTTTACCCTATTGCTCTCGCCCACCATTAGTGCTTAACTTTTTTTGCGGGAGAAGTCTGGGGCCGGTGGCGACATTAAGTCTCACCACACCTATATTGGACATAGGATGAGACACCGACCCCGGTCCCGGATCTACCGCCTTTTTCTGAAAATCTCGCCTTTCTGTTTACCCCCCAGGCTTCTTGACGTATTAATCCCTTCTCGGGAGCCAGTTATTGAAATACTTACCCGACTCCGAGAGATCCCGGTACCGGCGAGCGATATATGAGCACTGATCTGTTTAAAGAGTAAAGAAATCCATCTTTCTTCTGTGAAAAAAATGCTTAATGTATGGGAACGAGAGATGTAAAGGGCTCGACATAAAATAAGATTGTAGCCTATCCCAAACCCTTACGATTCATTCATGAATTGATGGTATAATAGGGGTGCCTTCAAAGACTTAGGAGGATGGTACAATGTGGGAATACACAGATAAGGTCGTAGATCACTTCTTGCATCCCAGAAATGTGGGAGAGGTTGAAAACCCCGATGGCATGGGCGAAGTGGGGTCCCTTGCATGCGGAGACGCGTTGAAGCTTACCTTCAAACTGGACGAGCAGAAACGGATGGTTGGGGGGTATTATAGTGATTTTCTTGCGAGGTCTTGAATCTACGAGCCTTTATGAAGTGCGGCAGCCTTCGTCTTTTTTCGATGTCGATCAATCATGTCTGCCAGGGTTGTCGAATCCAAGATCCTGTAAATAGCCTCCTGGATATCATGCCAGATTTCATAAGTGGCACATTCCTCGGCTTGATCGCAAAGTGTATCATCATCAAGACAGTCCACCAAAGACCAGGAGCCTTCCAGGGCCTGGACAATATCATGCAATGAAATTTTACGAGGTTCTTTAGCCAGGACATACCCCCCACGAGCTCCCCGACTACTCCTTATGAGCCCTGATGTCTTAAGCAACGGAATAATCTGCTCCATATATTTCATGGAAATACACTGCCTCTCCGCCAGTTTCCTTAACGGGACAGGCCCCTTACCGTAATTTTCCCCGATATCCACCATCGCCCTGGTGCCGTAACGTCCCTTTGTAGATATCCTCACCTTCTATACCTCTCTTTTCTGAGGGAACCTTTCGACTTACAATATTTCCTTATATCTGAACCGGAGGGCTTTGTGAAGTGTAAGCAGGCTGTAAATCGAAAGGTTCCCTCTACCCGGACTTTTTGAGAAGTTACCAAAATTCAATTTATGGGTAAGGATTAGTTTTAAAAAAGGGGGATTAGGAGTATGCTTGTGTCTAAAAAATAGACATCCCATCAACAAAGATCAAAGTTCTAAGTCGTCCTGCTGATCAGCCATTTACGCTATGGCCTGGCGCGTTCCTTTTTTTGATTGACCCTATGAACAAAAGCTGATAAATATTAAAATTATTAAAAAATTTGACAAATTCAAGAAGTGAGTTGGCACCGATATTGCTTTCTGACAACACAGGGTCGATTCCGGAAAAAATCTTTCACGATTAAAGGAGGCCTTATACCATGACACGAAGACGTCAAGAGAAAGCCGGACACCGCAAAAAGGAAATAGCAGCCGCTGCTTCCAAAATACTCGCTCATGAATCATCGAGCCGGGGTTCCGCGCAGAAAAGCGCCCGCTTGGATACCAATCCCGTGGGCGTTGACATTGGAACTTCAAAGATTGTTTTTGCCCAGAAGAAACACGGCAACGTGGCATTCACTTCCCAGCTCAATGCCTTTATCTCGGTAGAGTATTCCAAGTTTACCGAGAGCATTCTTAACCAGAATCGAATAAACCATTACAGGATGGACGAGTCCCTTATTGTCTATGGCGACGGAGCGGAGGTCTTCGCCAATATGCTTAATACCGAGACGGGGCGTCCGATGCGCCACGGACTATTGAATCCCAGGGAGTCGAAGGCCATCGAGATCATCAAGGGCATCCTGGACGATATTGTTGCCCCCGCAGCCAAACGGGGGACCCAGCTTTGTTTTTCCATCCCTGGCGCCCATAAGGAAGCAGAAAGCGACATCATCTACCATGAGACAATTCTCAGGCGGCACCTGAGCAATAAGGGATACAATGCTAGAAGTATTAACGAAGGCCTTGCTGTTATATTTTCCGAGTTGGAAAAGGACAACTTCACCGGTATAGGGATAAGTGCAGGCGGAGGTATGTGTAATGTTTGTCTTGCTTTCCTGTCAGTGCCGGTCATAACCTTCAGTATCAGGAAGGGAGGAGATTACATTGACGACGCAGTGGCATCTGTAACCGGTGAGGTTAATACGAGGGTAAGAGCGATCAAGGAAAGGGAACTCGACCTTACTGAAGAGCCTCGTAATGACGTAGAAGATGCCCTGCATATATATTACGATGACCTGATCGTCACGCTGGTAAAGGGGCTCAAAGAGTCCCTCGCGCAGACATCAAAGATCCCGGACTTTGACAAGCCCGTCCCCATCGTTCTGAGCGGGGGCTCCGCAAAACCTGAAGGTTTTGAACACCGGTTTGAAATGTACCTTAACAAGGAGGATTTTCCGATAGACATTAGTGAGATCCGGACTGCTAGCGATCCACTCTATGCGACAGCTAAAGGAGCTCTTATTGCAGCAATGTTTGAGGGATAGAGAGGATAAAACATTTCTTAAGCCACTGCCGCCATCAACCTGCCGCCGTATCATCGAAGAGTTTGCGGTATTGGTCCCTGATCCTGTCCAGAAACTGAGATTTCTGAACAGGGTTCTGGAAAGATACCGAAAAACCCTCTCCATCTACAAGCTTTCCCCCCCATTTCAAGAAACAGTGGTCAGAAAGCTGGCCATGGACGAAATAGAACGGTTGTGCCCCGGCGCCCGGAAAAAAGTAAGGAAGCTAATCCGGCAGGGAACAATCTCTGCACCACGGCCAACCCCTTGGAATATCTATAAATATCGCCATTCCATCATCACGATTGTCATGGCCGCTTTGGTCTTGGGCCTGGGGACTGGCGTAGCATCTTTCAGAAATATCATTAGCCCAACCCCCTCTGTGACCCAGGAATCGGGTGATGAACATGCTGAAGAGATCTATGGGCTTGTAGAATCTCCTGATGAACAATATGGTGAGGCCCCTGATGAGGGCAATACCAAGGTTGCAAACGTATCGCCACTGCCCGGGGGGAAAGAAACAGCTTATGCCCCTGAGAGTACAGACAATAGTTTCCCAGAATATATTGAAGAGCCTATCTGGCTTGTGGAGGAGTCATCAGATCGCGAATTACACAGCAACGGGCTGCGTATTATTACTACCTTTACCGTGGAAAACGAGCCCAGAATTTACTACCGGTTTCCCAGAGACTCGGACCGATTGCCAACTGAAGCGGATCTTTCAAGCAAGATCGTCGGAATTCTGTACCACGCTTCGGAAAGCGATATTATCGATTTTATACCCGAAAAAAATCAGTCACTCAAAAAGTATAGCAAAGCGCTCCTCAAATATGTCTGTCGAAATAAGTTTTACCACTACTTCATTAATCGCTTTGGCCAAGTCTTCAGAGTCGTGAGGGAGGATCATGCCGCCTTCCACGCTGGAAACTCCGTATGGGCTGATGATGAAAACATCTATCTAAACCTTAACCATGCGTTCATAGGAGTATGCTTTGAGGGGAAAGCTTTTGAGGAAGTCAAGTCCCAGCCTGGAGGGCCGAAGTTAACGGCCATGAAAACCTCAACCATTAACGAAGCCCAGCTTATCTCGGGAAAAGAGTTGACTGATTGGCTCAGGGTGAAGTACCATATTTGTCAAGGCAATTGTGTCACACACGGCCTCGTCTCTATCAATCCGGAAGCAAAGCTCATTGGCTACCACGTTGACCTTGCCCACGGCTTTCCCTACCGCCGGTTTGGCTTAAAAGACAAGTCTCGATGCCTCCTTCCCACGATCACTGAGTTCGGTTTTAGTCATGACAGCTATTTTCTCAAAGTATTTAAAGGCCACGTATGGCCCGGTATTGGTTACTCTGAGGAGCACCTGCGTAGTCGTGCCGGGATTGCCAATATCCCTCTGGCCGAGTACAGAATGCAACTGAACAGGCGTTTTACAAGGTGGTTCGAATGGCAAAAAAAGCAAAAGGAAGACCAGTCAAAAGATCATGACCAAATCTGTGCCATGGCTGATTGAAAACAGCTACACCAACGGAACCCCCCGGGAAAACGAGCCCTTGGCTCCAGTTCCCTCCGCAATAAAGCAATAAATTCCGTATGTTCTCAATAACCTGAGCCGACAGGTGGTTAAATTTGGAAATGTCTGACTGTCTGAGCGCATTAGTGAGCCTTAAGAAAAAACAGCCCTATCGTGTGCCTCTTTGTTAAAACATACGGATTTCCAGTCATAGACATCGGTTCTAGCTCCCGGGCACTGTTTTTTCTTTAGGCTCACTTATAAGTGAGTTTCAGACGTTTTCAAATTTAATTGCCTGTCGGCGGGCTCCGTTTCAGGAGATTTCCCCGAACTTTTTGAGAAGTTACTAAATTCCTTGACAAAATGATGTAACGGCTTTAAAAAACAAAGCTTCCGGCCAAAAATCCCCATAAGCCCAGAACATCAACTCAATCTGATCTATGAGGAATAGGCTCATGTTTTTCACCAATTCCTTATACATTTGCCTGGCCATTTTCGGACTCGGTTTGATCTATAGAATATCAACCTGGTTTCGATACAGAATTGGTATAGATGCCAGAGAGATTCGGACGTCCGCAAGAGTCTTTGCGGCCATCAAGGGGATTGTGTTGACTTTGTTCAGCGTGAAAGCTTTCATCCTCCTGAGGGTCTTTGTTCTTGATGTACTTCTCCAGGTAAGGTTATTGCGGGAAGACTTTGTCAGATGGCTCATGCACATATGTATTTATGGCGGTTTTATGCTGCTCCTTCTGATGCATGCTTTGGATAGGTTCATAACATCTGTCCTCTTTCCGGACTATTATTCCACCCTCAACCCATTTATGTTTTTAAGGGATCTGTTCGGGGTCGTGGTAATCCTGGGATTGGCCATTGCGGTTTATCGGCGATTTATTTTAAAGGTGCCCCATCTGAGAACCAATGCCCAGGATCATTACGCCATAATTATCCTGGCCGTCATTATGGTTTCTGGTGTCCTTCTGGAGGGGAGCAAAATAACTTCCCACTCCAGTTACCAGAAAATGGCGGAGGACTACACCGCCATGCCCGATGAACAAGAGCTCAAATCTTTGGAGGCCTACTGGGCAAAGGAATTTGGAGTGGTCTCTCCCAATATAAAAGGACCGTTTCACGCGGAAACCATGGAGCTGGGTAGAGAAGTACATGAAATGAGTTGCGCCGAGTGCCACTCCCGCCCCCAATAGGCATTTTTGGGTTACGGCACGGCCAAGATCATCAAACCTGTAGCTCTGGAATTGGATAGGGCCAAACTGCCTGCCATACTCTGGTATATGCACTTTCTTGCCTGCTGGCTGGGTCTGGCCTATCTGCCTTTCAGTAAGATGTTCCACATATTTGCCAGCCCGCTGAGCCTGCTGGCCAATGCGGTCATGGACAAAGAGAAATCAGACCCAGCCAATATAGCCACCAGGCAGGTTATAGAGTTAGATGCCTGCACCCATTGCGGCACCTGCAGTTTGCGTTGCTCTGTTGCTGTGGTTTTTGAGGGAATTCCCAATCTGAACATTTTTCCATCCGAAAAGATGGCCTCAATAAAGAGAGTTGTCAGTGGCAAAGAACTGAGCGAACAAGAGGTCAGACATATTCAAGAGGGGGCCTATCTTTGTACCAACTGCTATCGTTGCACCGTGGTCTGTCCGGTTGGTATCAACCTGCAGGATTTGTGGTTCAACGCGAGGGAGACTTTGTTGCAAAAGGGCTACCCCGAGTTTCTTGTTCTTACACCCCTTTCATTTTATCGCGGGTTAATGAAGGAAAATGTTGCTGAAAGTGATTATCGGAAACCCTTGGTTAGGGCAAGAAAGGCTCTCGCTTCCGGGTACGAATTAATAAAAACGAAAGATAAGCCTGTACACCTTACATTGACCGAAAAAGAACTGAGTAGCGGGTTGAGCGTATCAGCTCAGGCAAGCACCTTCTCTGTCTGCTTTGGCTGTCAGACATGCACCAATGTATGTCCTGTCGTAGCCAACTACTAAAACCCGCAGGACATCTTAGGGCTTCTTCCACATCAGATTATGCACGCAGCCGGATTGGGAATCAGGGATTTGGCTTTTAGCTCAAATATGCTATGGGATTGTGTTACCTGTTATCAATGTCAAGAGCAATGCCCTCAGGAGGTAAAAATCACCGATGTGCTATATGAACTGAAGAATTTGGCGATAAAGGAACATAATAGTGGGCACCAAAATCATCTTGGGATGTCGCGCCAGGGCAGGCCTAACTGGCTGTTAGCAAGCCGACTTCGCCAAAGTAGCTTTAGCTACGACGGCTGAAAAGGATGACGCGTCAAGTAGTAAGGTTCAGCGGTTCAGGGTTCAACGTTCAGAGGTTAAAACTGTGAACCGTGAACCCTAAACCCTTGTAAAAAAGTTCACCGTTCAAAGTTCATAGGTTCAAAGGTTGTCAACCCTGAACCCTGAACCCTGAACCTGGAACCGATTACTTTAGGTAGAAAAGGTTAAACAATGAAATTTGCATTATTCTTAGGCTGTAACATTCCTGCCAGGCTGAAACAGGAGGTATTTCGCGAAAAAGAGTCCATTAGAAAAAGAAGAGGAGCCCAAGAGCACAGATGGAACAGGCGCATGATCTTGATTTGATGAGGCTGGACACGCTCATTGAGGAGAAGTTTGATAACAACCCGGAAGCCTTGATTATGGTCCTTCAGGAAGTAAACGCGGAGTACAACTACGTGCCGCAGGAAGCTTTGAGGTACGTGGCTGAAAAGCTGGACATCCCCCTCAGCACTGTTTACAGCATTGCCACTTTTTATAAGGCATTTCATCTTGAACCGAGGGGCAAACACATTATCAGTCAATGCCTGGGTACGGCGTGCCATGTCAGGGGGGCTGTGAGGATTAAAGATAAGATTGAGAGCCTTCTTTCCATCAAGGCCGGGGAGACCACTGAAGATATGAGATATACCTTCGAATCGGTCAGATGTCTCGGTTGTTGCGGCCTGGGACCTGTGGTCAAGGTAGACGAGGATGTTTACAGTAATGTCGAAAGGGATCACGTAGACAAGATTTTGGAAAAATATCAGTAGATGAATGCCATGAAAATCAGAACTCTCCAGGATTTGGAGGACATAAAGAATAAGACTTTACATAGCTTATACCATCCCGACGGGATAAAAGTTAACTTTGGGATGGCTGCCTGTGGCATCGCGGCCGGTGCAAAAAAGGCCATGGCAAAAGCTCAAGAGGAGTGGCCTGCCAGCGGCAACGGGCTGCGCTTTGCTCAAACCGGCTGCCTGGGGCTGTGCCAGGAAGAACCTCTTGTAGATATTCTAGAGCCTGGTGCCCCTCGAATCGTCTATAAACATATCACCGAAGAAGAAATCAGCGAACTGATCAATGCCCGACTAAAGGGGGATCTCAAGGAGAAATGGGCACTGGGGCAATTCCGCGACCCCCGTTCTGTTCTGGAGGAAGATACTCCAAATCCTATACCTGAAGGTCTCCTTGCCAAGAACATTCCGATCCTGGAAGAAATCCCCTTCTATAGCAAACAGCTGAAAGTGGCCCTTAGAAATTGCGGCTACCTGGATCCTGACAATATTGAAGAGTACATAGCAAGGGGCGGGTTTTTTGCCCTTCACGGGTGTCTCGCCGACTTGCAACCAACTGACATCATAGAAATAATCAAGGCATCTGGCCTGCGAGGCCGCGGCGGGGGCGGGTTTCCCACAGGAATCAAGTGGGAAAGCTGCCGCAAGGTCCATGGGGAGGAAAAATACGCGATCTGTAATGCCGATGAAGGAGACCCCGGGGCTTACATGGACAGGAGCATCCTTGAAGGCGACCCTTTCAGCGTCATCGAGGGGATGATCATAGGGGCGTACGCGATCGGCTCTCATGAAGGGTATATATATGTTAGAAACGAATACCCTCTTGCTGTCAGGAGGCTGATCGGCGCTATTAAGAAAGCTGAGGCCTATGGACTCCTGGGCCCGGACATCATAGGTTCAGGATTTGCTTTTTCCATAAGGATCAGCACGGGGGCCGGCGCTTTTGTCTGTGGAGAATCCACAGCCCTCATGTCCTCACTGGAAGGCAAGGTCGGAAGGCCGCGTGCCAAATATGTCCATACCGTGGAAAAGGGGTTCCACGACAGTCCTTCCACGTTGAACAATGTGGAAACATGGGCCAATGTGCCCGTCATTTTAGCCAAGGGTGCGGATTGGTATGCGAGCCTTGGAACGGAACGGAGCAAAGGAACAAAGGTCTTCTCCCTGGTAGGAAAGGTCCGTAACAGTGGTCTTGTGGAAATCCCCATGGGAACTCCTCTCCGGGAGATCATTTTCGATATGGGAAACGGGATCCTGGACGGTCGAAAATTCAAAGCAGTGCAGACAGGCGGGCCGTCTGGTGGGTGCATCCCGGAAGAGCTTATCGATACCCCCGTTGACTACGAGCAGTTGACAAACCTGGGTTCCATTATGGGGTCGGGCGGCATGATTGTGATGGACCAAGATACCTGCATGGTCAATTTGGCCCGATACTTCATGGAGTTTCTTGTGGAGGAGTCTTGCGGCCAGTGTGTGCCATGTCGCGAAGGCCTAAAACGGCTGCTTCAGGTGTTGACTGATATCTGTGAAGGAAATGGCCGGGAGGAAGACCTGGGGCTCTTAGAAGAACTTTCTGCGCTCTTAAGAGATGTTTCCCTGTGTGGCCTTGGCAAGACCGCGCCCAACCCGGTCATGTCTACCCTTAGATATTTTCGGGACGAATACGAAGCCCATATCAGGGATCGGCAATGTCCTGCCTTGGTATGCAGAGGCCTTGTACCTGCTCCGTGCCAGATGGCCTGTCCGGCCGGGATCGATATTCCCAGTTATGTGGCGCTAATTGGCCATGCCCGTTACAAGGATGCCATAGAACTGATCCGCGAAGATAATCCCTTTCCGTGGGTTTGCGGCCTGATCTGCGTGCATCCTTGCGAAAAAGCATGCCGCAGGGGCGAGATCGACGCACCGATCAGTATCAAGGATCTTAAAGGCTTTGCGGCGGAGTATGCTCTAAAGACCGCAGGCTACGAGAAAAAGCCGGTGGCGTCTCACCGGGAGGAAAAGGTGGCAATTATCGGTTCAGGCCCGGCAGGGCTCACCGTGGCTTACTACCTGGCTCGCGAGGGCTACCCGGTTACGGTCTTTGAAGCAGAGTCTGTGCCGGGCGGCATGTTGAGTTTGGGAATTCCTGAGTATCGTCTGCCCAGGCGCATCATTGCGAGGGAAATAGAATCGATCAAGGCACTCGGTGTTGAGATCAAAACCAACACAGCCATTGGCAAAGACCTGACCCTGGATGACTTGCGAGGTCAGGGCTTTGCGGCGTTTTTCCTCGGTATTGGGGCTTCCAAGGGTTTTGGATTGAATATTGAGGGGGAATCCGACTTTGATGGCGTCATAGACTGCATCAGCTTTCTGAAGAAGGTGAATCTTTCCGAGGAGGTCAACATAGGCCAGCGCATGGTGGTTGTAGGAGGTGGTTACTCTTCTATGGACACATCCCGGACCTGTATACGCTTGGGAGTGCCGGAGGTCAGCATCGTGTATCGCCGTTCAAAAGACGAAGCGCCTGCCAGCAAGGAAGAGATTCAAGCGGCCCAGGAAGAAGGGGTGAGGATTCACTTCTTGACGATTCCCAAGCGCGTGAAGGGACGAGACGGCAAGGTCACCCATTTGGAATGTATGAAGGCCGATTTGGGAAAGCAGGATGAAAGCGGCAGGCGGCGGCCCGTACCGGTTAAGGGTACAGAGTTTGACATTGAGGCCGACAGCATTATTCTGGCCATTGGCCAGAGTGTGGACCTGGGGCTGATTATAGAAGCCCGTGAAATCGGTGTCACGTCTCGAAGTACCTTTCAGGTTGAGCCGGAAACCCTGCAGACTGACATGCCCGATGTGTTTGCCGGCGGGGATTGTGTCACCGGCCCTTCGACCGTAATCGAGGCGATTGCCGCAGGCAAAAAGGCTGCCAAATCCATTCACCGGTATCTGCGAGGGGAATCATTGGAGGAAAAGATCTATCACCCCGTTAAACGGATGAAGGTCGAAGAGATAGAGGTTATAAAAGAGGAAAGAGAGACCCTGAAGCGTCCTGACATGCCCCTGCTGCCCGTAGAAAAACGAAAGTCCACCTTTGAGAAAGCTGAACTCGGGCTCACCGAAGAGATGGCCAGAAACGAGGCCAAACGGTGCCTCCGCTGTGATCTTCACGGATAATCAACTGTCCGCCTTCCGGTTTTACGCCTCTCATCTCTTTGTCATCACATTGCACTCGCGAAACTCGGGACATTTTCTACAAAAACAGTTCTTTTAACGTTTGTTTATCGGTCTTTAAAAGCTCGGGGTTCATTGACGTTTATGATACTCAGAACTGAGCCCATATCTGGTTAAACCCAATTTTCCAGCTTCAAACCCTTGACCCTTTGAAATTCCTTAACATTATTTGTGACCACGGTAAAGTTATGGGCAAGGCCGATCGAGGCAATGAGAAGGTCCATGGGTCCTATGGGAGTTCCTGATCGTTCAAGGCTGTAACGAATCTTCGCATATGAGCGACAAGCTTTTTCGTCAAACGAGACAATTTCAAACGTGGAGACAAAACGTTTGACCCTCTCTCGATTTCTTGACTTGAACTTGCTTTTTTCCGCACCATAATACAATTCTGCCACCATGATTGAGGGCAACCTTATCTGAGAAGGTGAAAGCAGTTTGAATCGCTCAACAATTCTTTCCGAGGCCCGGTTCAAAAAATAGATACATGTGTTGGTATCCAGCAATCGAATCACGATAAATCCTCTCTTCTTTCCGCTTGATCTAAACCTTTTCTTATAGTGGCCATAATCTCTTCAGGAGTCTCTTCGCCTTCCCAGCTACCAGCTAATTCGAAAAAGTCTTCGGGCCATTCATCCTGCAGTTTTGCCTCGATCAAATCCGCAACCCATTTAGACCGCGATTTCCCTGAAACCTTTATGGCTTTATTCAGTTTCTTTGACAACTTATCATCAATATAAATGGCTATCTGCGGCATGGTGATCACCTCCTTGAGATATATTTACAAGTATATTTTATATTTGTCAAAGGCAAACAGCCAAATCTGACAGAATAAGAGAACCCCGACCCCATTCTGTTTATCCTGTAATCCTGTCAAAAGCCTGTCTCTGCTGAACGTCTACCCAGTGTCCATCTAGAAATGGTGGATTTTGTTCCTAGACAAGGCCGGACAAGGGTTTTTACCGCAGGCGTAGCAGCGCTACGTCGAGGATAGAAACCTGCGGAGAACGCAGTATCGGGACAAAAGATGCCATTTATGGATGGACACTACCTATTTTTTAAAGGAGTACTCCCCTATGAACCCCTGGGCACGGAAAAGCATAAAAATGACCAAGTTTTTTCCTCTGGGTTTCTTCCCCCTGAAACTATTCATCTGACACGACAAGTCTGATTCGAGTTGGGTAATGGAGTGCAAAGCAATTTCTGCACCAACCTTAAAGTCCCCTTAAAGTCCCTTAACGCCATGAACATAGATATCAAAGGGGACAAAAGGGCCGTTCAGAGGTATTGTGGTGCCGATGTCGACAAGGTCTGGAGAAATGCGGTGGAGGCCAAAAGATGGGGTGTTCACATAGAGATGACGACATTAGTCATTCCCGGCGTAAATGATAATCATGCCTGTTTGAGAGGCATAGCAAAAAGGATCAAGAATGAACTTGGCAAGGATACGCCATGGCATCTCTCGGCCTATTATCCGGCATACCAATTTGAGGCACCGCCAACCCCTGTAACTACCCTGGAACAAGGAAGGGATATGGGAGTAGCCGAAGGCTTAACCTATGTCTATGTGGGCAATGTCCCTGGACACCCCTATGAGAATACCTACTGCCCCCATTGCAAGACGCTCTTGATTGAGCGATATGTCTTTGACATAAGGGCATACCACATAACCGCTCAGAAGAGCTGTCCGAACTGCCAGAAAGTCATTCCCGTTGTGGGCAACTACATCAAAGGATAGCTGGTCCTACAAAGTCTTCTGCCAGTGCCTCATCAGCTTTCTTCTCCCAGGTATCCACATTCTCTAAGATACGTGTGAATATCGCTGTCCACCTTCTTTTCTAAAGATCGTTGTAACCTGGCCAGGTCCACATTAGGGTAATGTTTCTCCAGTGCTGGACGATTATAAAGCATCGTCTTAGATATCGAATCGGGAACCAGCACGCCTTCTTTGACTTCAAATTCAAACTTCACACGGACAGGTATCTCCACACGTTCAAAGCCCAAATCAAAAAAATGATAGAATACCTTCTTTTCAACAACCCATACCATCCTGCAGGGACCTTTGGCATCACCTTCGGGTCTGTCGTGGCTTACGGTTCGACATATCCGTGCAAAACCAGCAGGGTCTTCATTCTTGACACAGACACGTTGGGCTCAGACAAGGTGTGCGCAACTGTCAAGAATGAAGACCCCTTTTTTCCTTTTTCCTCCTATTTTCCAATATACGCAACATCACCTATAATCTTATGTCCGTTGGTCAACGGATTGATATTTATTATGTTTAGCTACGCGTTTCTCCACTCAAAACATCGATTAAGATTGAGTTATCTACCTATTTACGGAATGTCCCGCTTCCGCGCAGGTATCCAAAAGGACTTTCATGCAGCAGACTCCGCAGGGGACGGCTCCAACTGCTCGTGGCCCACTATCTTACGTGCATAAACCAGTTCCAGCCAGGGGTAACCCTCGAAAATAATCTCTACTGTATCTCCTTAATGTCAAAATTGCCACTCTAAGGCAAATTAAGGGCAATTTTTTTTATCTGTCAATGTCATATCAAATAGGTGCCTTGGTGCGACCCCAAGAAGCGCCAAAGAAGCGAGTTGTTGAAATCAGAAACTGAACATTCCTTTTTTGTTGCAATTTTGTACAATGTCGCTATTATAAATGGATGGAATTTGAATGGGACGACGAAAAGAGCCGAATTAACAAGACTAAGCACGGGATTGATTTTGATACAGCCATGGGTCTTTGGAATGACAGCAACCGACTTGAAATTCACACGTCATATCCGCTTGAAAATAGAACTATCCTGATAGGCAAGATTGACAAAAAGCTTTGGACAGCAATTTTTACCCGGCGTGGCAATGCTATACGACTCATATCAGTGAGACGCGCCAGAAAACAGGAGGCGAAATTGTATGGCAAAAAAGAAAATGGCTAAGAGCACTGAAGAGTTTGATCGACGGTTCGACGACGGCGAGGATATCCATGATCTTATTGACATCTCCAAGGCTAGGATTATTCGCCATGGGAAAAAGGTGCGAATTACGCTTGACGTGGCAGAGGAACTGATCAAGGAGATCGACCGCGTTAGAGAAGGCATTGGTGTGGACCGGGGGGCCTTAATCAAGGTATGGTTGCACGAAAGGGTACAGCAAGAAAAGGCTGCCGCTACTAAACGCTAAATCTTATCTCCTCTGCTCTCTGTGCTTTGTCTTCTGTCCTCCGTAATTCCTTAATCCATTTCTCGCTTGGAAAGAATGAAAACCTGGTACCTTGTCTTTTCATCTAGGGCCTAGGGACGTTGGTGCAGAAAGTGCGTAGCTTTCAAATGTAGTTTTCTTTCTTTGGCCTTTGTCCAGAGGAAACAGCCCGGTTCACACATGATGTCGTCACTCCCAGGTAACGCGCAACTTCTGCACCAGAATACCCGAATTCCTTCACTGCAAGCCAAGACAAAATCCACCGAGCCTCCACGATTTCGTGCCTTCGGCTCCCGGAGCGCAGTTCGCCAAGTGAGACGTCATGCACATTACAGACCTTGTCGGCCAATGTACGCAGATCGATTTTCTTAGTCCCCAACCTGAAATTCTCTTTCCCGAGGTCGTCCATTTCCGATAAGACGGTCTCAACAAATTCACCATCTCCCAGTATCCTTTGGTCGGACACCTGTTCTTGCCCACGTCTCCTCATGGACAGCACTTCAGCCCACCCACCCAAACTCCTTATAAGGCCACCGCCCACCAATTCGGACCTCTGTCCCAGCGGAATCCCCCTTTTTACAAATTCCAGATAATTCCTCTTCCCAGCAGCACCTCTTCCAAAAAATGACAAAACGTATTTTGTGTCCTGCCAGTCTCTTTCCACATTGCCCATCAATGCCGAATGACCCGACCACGGAGATTTGTTCAGCTCCCTTATATTCTTCACCATGCCACCTCTTATCAAATTCAGATGAATATAGCGCACGAGTTCCTTTAGATAAGCGTCCTCTTGGCATATGATGGATTTGTAGCGGTTCTGAAAAAGATGACCGTCCCGCTTGTGGCGCTTGTTGAAATTTACCACATATCCAGTCAGCAATTTTCGCATGCTAGACGACAGTGGCCGCGTCTTTGTCTTGCAGAGCAAGTGAAAATGATTGGACATTAATACCCAGGCATAGATGGCCGTCCCTTCACCTTCCGTCAGGGCTGCCAACCGGCTAACGAAATCGTTGCGGTCTATTGCGTCTAAGAAGATCTTTCTCCGTTCTATGCCCCTGCCTATAACATGATGAAGAACCCCTGGGGCATCTAACCTTGCTAGTCGTGGCATGACAAATACTTTGCACATCAGCCCATCGGCTGTCAAGCACTTTCCGCACCAACGTCCCCTTTCTCGTCCTTTCTCGTCCTTTCTCGTCCCGTCCTGTCAAGCACTTTCCGCACCAACGTCCCCTTTCTCGTCCAACGTCCCCTTTCTCGTCCCGATCAGGACAACGGTCTTTCCCTCATCCGGAAGTTTCGCAATAACCGCGAGGACCTTACATGAAGCCCTAAGGTTAGCCAATTTTTCGCCCTGCCATTAATCACAGATCAAGGTTTGACCCCACTTGCCACTTGCCCCCCTAGCATCCATTTCCAAGCAGGTATGGCTTTGACAGAAATCCCTTGTTCGTGAAAATCCTTTTCCTGATTATATGTTACTATGAGATTTTCTTTGATGCCGAAATACTTGGCGGTTGTGACGATTGCCTCCAACTCCCGCCTCACGGTATCTCCTTGACTTATATCGATACAGACCTGGAGTGCCGTGACAGGATGCCCGTCACTGTCCACGGCGATGAAATCCACCTCCTGTCGCTTTTTTCTCGTTAAATAATAATGAACCCTGTGCCACCTTTGATAAAGGTGAACAAAAACCATGTTTTCAAGCGCTCTCGAATGAGAACCGTCCCAAATAAGGCTGTTCTTGTCGGCCAAAGCCCAATCGATTGCGTAGATCTTCTTGTAGTTTCTCTCCTGCTCTTTGAGGGAATTTGAATAGATGGGAACCATGAACAAGAGCCATGAATCTTGCGCCCAATCAATATACCCTCTCACAGCATCCCGGCTTGTACTGAATCCGCCTTGTTTTAGATACTGAAAGGCGCTCTGAAGGGTATGCGCTTTGCTTATATTCGAAAGCAAGTAGTTATACAGATGGATGCACTGTTTAGGTTTGCTCACATCGTATCGCTGTATTATGTCCTTGAGGATCATCGTATCGAAATACTCCCTCAGCAGCACCTCTTTTGTATATTCTTCGAGATTGGCTATGGCGGGATAGGCACCCCATTGCAGGTATTCGTCAAACATCCTTCTTGCTTCGGCCTGGCCTTTTGTCGAACCTGTTTTGTATCTGAAATCCTTGAATTTTAGGAACTCAACAAAACTCAGCGGGTATACCGTAGATGAAATGGCTTTACCCCGAAGTTCAGTTGCAATGTCAGACCTTAGCAACTTGGAAGACGATCCCGTAACAATCACTTTCCAATTGGGATTTCGGGACAAATCTATGACATATTCTTCCCATCCAGGGATCTTGTGGATTTCATCCAGAATAAAGAGGAGTGGGGTATTCAATTGAAATTCGGGGTTGAGCTTCAAAAATGTATTCTGAATCAGCGGTAGATCGGGTGCCGTCATGTTGGACAAGACAGGATTGTCAAAATCCATCAGGCATACCTGATCGATCGACCTGATAGCTTTTTGACGAATCATCTCATCTGCTGCCTGTAACACCCGAAAGCTTTTGCCAGCCCTGCGCGCTCCAATGACGGTTGACACCATGTTATCAACCAGTTGAAGTCTCCCATCCCTCGGAATATATTTGGGAATGCCGAGGCTCTTGAAGTCTTCGATTTTTCTTTCTATTTCTTGTTCAACCATTCGGGATCTACATATTGGGAGCAGGCAGGTTAGGGCTAACGATTAGTCGATTTAGTGCATTTTTGCGTCTAATTATTAGTCGCAAAAAGCTGTGTTGTCAAGAAAAAAACAGTAAAAAGACCTCAGATTATATTGTTCGTCTCCTTCGTGCTTTTTGTGGCTAATCCTATTTCTTAAAGGAGTACTCCCCTATAAAGCCCTGGGGACGGAAAAGCATAAGAATAACCAGGAGGGCTCCGTAAATGATCTGTCTCATATTGGCGGCAATCCCGCTCGGCATGCCTAAAAACCGTAGGAAGCCAACCGGTATGTCCATTTGTAAATAAGTTAGTCACCCGGGCAATCTGTGGCTTCTCTCTAACGCATAAATGCATGGGCTTCTCCGTTCATCCTTGCGGTTTGAGCAACCATTTCCATGCAGACATGATGCGGATGGTTCCCGTTTCTGTCTCGATCGTAGATTCCTCGCTAATATTGATCAATAGGAGATGTGCGTCAGGTATGGCAGAACCCGCCTCGTACAGCGCCCGACACGCGCGCTCGCGAGTTACCGGATCGCTGATGTCTGCTGAGACCTGAATCGCCTCTTCTGTTCATATTTCACGACCTTTGGATATTTCGACCCTATTCCCCTCCTGGTGCCTCTGGAACTGCCGTTATTGTCATTTTTCAACGGTTTCCTTCCTTAAGCCAGCTGAAGATGTTGCTGATCACAATCTTTTTCCCTTTGATGTTCACTCGATCATCATAGCCGCTCACAATGATTCGGGCATCGGCAACATTGAATTGTTCCATGGCTTCACACAGGCTGGACAATTCTCTTTCTTCGTTCTTCTTATTGAGTTCCCAGCAGACATTGATTAGTCTGTCGATTCTAGTCCCTTTTCTTGTAAGAAAATCAACTTCTCCTTTTCCTTTCCAATAGAAGACCTCTTCACCTTTTCTCCTCAAAGCCAGATAGACTATGTTCTCAAATATCCGGCCTATGTTTTCGGAGAATCGGAACGACACAGCATTATAGAGCCCTGGGTCAATGGCATAGACTTTATACGGATGGGCCTTTTGTTCCGTAAAGGAGTAAGAAAAATAATCTGCTGTTTGTACCAAAAAGACTTCACGGGCATATTCCAAAAACTTGTTCGCCGTCGGCTGGGAGATTCTTTGCCTTTTTTCTGCCTGATATCCGGAGAAATACGTTGCCACATTGGCGAACAGATTCAGGCAAAATTCTTTCAGTTTCTTTATATCTCTAATCTGGTATCGCTGAATAATGTCCTTTTCTATGACGGCGGTGTAATAGTCTTTCAGGATTTGCATCTTGTCCTTTTCTTCTTCTGTCAAAACCACCTGGGGAAAACCGCCGAAGCGAATGTATTGATGGAAAAGGTTGCGCAGGGCCGGTGAGCCCCTTCCCCGTGATTTCTCGATTAGGTCTTTCTTGTTGTTGAATGCCAGGAACTCTTGAAAACTCAGGGGAAAGACCTCATTGGAAACAATTCTTCCGGTCAAGGATGTGCCGTACTCTTTGGAGAGAAGTTTTGATGACGAACCGGTTATGTAGAACTTTATGTCTTTTTCTCGATCGTATAACCCGCGAACAAATCTTTCCCACCCCGGTACCAATTGGACCTCGTCCAGGACAACATAGGTACGGCCCCTGGGGGTGAATCGCTCCAAATACAGGTCATGAATCCGCAGCAAGAATTCTACCGTCAAATAGGGAATAAATGTTGGTTCTTCAAAATTGACATACAGGATATTTTCCCGCGGTGTTCCCGCATCGATCAGTTTTCTTAAGACTTGCAGCAATATCGTTGACTTGCCGGCCCGCCTTACGCCGGCCACTATCGATGCCTCTCTTAGCCTCCTTTGACGATACAGCTCCTCTGCATAGTCCCTTCGATAGACACCGGTGCGGCGATCTTGGCTCCAAAAGTTCCAATATTCCAGCACCTCTATTAGTTGGGAATCATTCACGGCAATACCAAACAATAGTTTAGCATAAAGTGTCATTATACTAAATTATCATTTAGCCTTTTGTCAAGTAGAATAATCCTTATGGTGTAGGGGTGCTTGAGTCGCACCCAGCGAATTATTCAGCCCCCTGCAAATGTGAGCAGGAACTCGCGCTTATGGCACCTATGGGTTATTTGCCCCGTTAAATGCTTGCCCCGCCTGCCCAGTAAGCCTTTTAGATCGTACTGGGGTTAAATGCCGCCCATTATTCAACTGGAGCGGAGCAAATTTAACTGGGGTGCGCCAGACATGCCCCGGTATGTAATGTCGCTTTGCTCATGCCATGTGCGCCTGCTGAAACCGCTTCTTTTTGACCACCAAAAGGCGAAGAATGGGGACGGTCATGAAATTATAAGATTCCTTCCTTGACAAGCCTAAAATTGTTATCCAGGGCTATCTTTTCGCCCCGTTGCACCGCCTTGCTGGCAGCAGGCTGCGTTATACCTAGCTTTTTGGCAACCGTTGTGCCACTGATTCCAAGCTCTTTGACCGCCCAGTAACACAGAAGGCC
>JAFDKF010000077.1 GCA_019307135.1 Deltaproteobacteria bacterium | reverse complement strand
AGTGAGACTCCACCCGCAAAGCGGGTGGCATCATGAAGCCCCCCAGAGGGGGGCGTTGACGTTGGGAAAGCCCCAAAGGGGCTACTATGATTTATTCAAAATCTAATTCCATCTGTTTTTCAGCTTCTTCTTGTTCGCGAATATACTTGCGTATGGTTTCTTCATCCAAACCAACTGTGCTCACGCAGTATCATCGGGACCAGAAATGCTTACCCTTCGTTTGTTTGCTCTTTAGCAAATACCGGTAGCCCGGAGGAAGAGCCTATTTTATTCCTCGCCGGAACGGTAGAACCTTTCCGGGTCCACCACTAAAAGTGGTGGCTTAATATCAGAGTTAAGGTGCTTTATCGTCCATTTCTAAAATTGACTGCGCTGAAAGCGCCTTCCTCAAAGAATACGTTTTCATGTCATTTCGACCGAAGGGAGAAATCTAAAACTTACGTATTTTCAATACAATAAGATTTCTCGCTACGCTCGAAATGACAACTTTGGTGAGTTGTCGGACAGCCTTCTAGGTACCGCCATAAAGAAAAAAACGCAAGGGTATTTTGGATTGTGGAGCTACTATGAATAAAACGCCTTTATTTTCTGAACAACGTATACCTGTTGCTCATCGGTCAATTCTGCATAAATGGGGAGCGCTAAGGTTTTCTCTGCGGCGGCTTCTGCCTTCGGAAAATCACCTTTCTTGCCGTTGAGATATTCAAAACATGGCTGAAGGTGCATAGGAACCGGATAGTACACTTCTGTGCCAATGTTAGCTTTATTAAGAAATTTCCTGAGTTCATCCCTGCGACTTTCAACGGCAATTACGAATTGATTATATATGTGCCGACCGGTCTTTTCTACTGGGAGCCCGACGAAACCATCCAATCCTTGGTGGCTGAAAAGCTTGTGATACCGTTCGGCATTGGCGCGGCGTACCGAGGTCCACTGGTCCAGATAAGGCAACTTTACAAGGATAATGGCTGCCTGAAGGGCGTCCAACCGAAAGTTGCCGCCGACAAGCTTATGATAATATTTAGGATGTGAACCATGCACACGCAGAATCTTCAGCGTCTCATACAAGATATCCGAAGATGTAGTTACCATCCCCCCATCACCAAAGGCTCCAAGGTTCTTGGATGGAAAGAATGAAAAACAGCCCATATCACCCATAGAACCTGCCCTTTTACCCTTATATTCCGCGCCTATGGCCTGGGCTGCATCCTCAATAATCACGATATCATGCGCATGCGCCAGTTCCAAAATCGAGTCCATGTCGCAGCATTGACCGTACAGATGTACGGGAATCATTGCTTTGGTCTGCTTCGTTATCTTATCACTTATCGCTTGCGGGTCGATGTTGTAAGTATCTTCTTCTATATCAACAAAAACAGGTGTGGCGCCCACGCGTGCAATCGCTCCTACCGTAGCAAAGAATGTATATGGCGAGGTGATAACCTCATCCCCGGGGCCAATTCCAGCAGCCATCAATGAGATCAGAAGAGCATCTGTTCCGGATGATACACCAACTGCATATGCGGTGTGGCAATACCGGGCAATCCGTTCCTCCAGCTTCTCAACCTCCGGTCCGAGGATAAAGCGCTGGGTCTCAAAAAGCTCCTGTGTGGCTGCCAGCACCTCATCCTTGATGGTCTGGTATTGAGCCTTCAGGTCTAACAGTGGTACCTTCATCACAATCGTCTTCTCAGGCCCCCGTTTCTTGCAATAAAGCCAGGTTCTTTTCCCCTATAGTTTCGATGATCAGATGGCCCAGGATTTCGGCTGTGCGACCAACGATTTCCGCGCAAAGTTCTCGTCTGCCGTCTGTCTTGAAGGCCTTTACATCTTCCGGGTCAAGCCAATTTGTCTTTGATGCTCCGCTGCATATCATGGTGCCTCGCATATCCTCAATCATTTCCCTAAAGCGCTTGTACATGATCCGGGCCGTTGGCCCAATACGGCCGTCTTCGATCTCTTCCGGATTGGCACGCCCGAAAAGATCCCCAATGACGGCCAGGGCTCCTACAAGGCAACTGCAAACATCTCCGCAAAACCCAAGACCGGCTGCATAACCGCCCGCTGCGCGGATCGCGCTATTCGGGTCTTCCTCGCCGATAAATTCCAGGCCTGCGGTTACCACGGCCTGGGTACAAAGCATTTTCTGCTTATTGAAAATTTCCACAGCCCTATCTCGCATCTGGTCAGGTGTCATCCAAAGTTTCCTTTCAGTCACCGGTCCGATTCTGTATCTTAGGGCTATTTTTCCACTATCGTCTCCTCGATCTTTACCCCGAAATGTCTACCCGCTTCTTCCAGGTAAGAAAGCACTCGGTCGCCTGCTTTCAGATGGGTGATGGAGACTGGTTCGCCTCCGGGCTTGGTCAGCCGGATGGTCTCGGCGTTCTGCATGACCAGCGACACGGGCTTGCCCTTGTAGGCGGCTTCCACCAGCATCATGGGCCTTTTTTCCACCTTTGCCCGGCCCACAAAACCAACCTCGCTCCTGCCGTTATGGTCAATTATCGAAACCGGGTCGCCGATACTCAAGTCGGCCAGGTAAGAGGTCTTGCCGTCCGGCACGCGCACGTACGCGTGGACCGCTCCGGCATTGACGCGGAAGGGACGGGTGGCGCAATAGGGCGTCTCCACGTTTTCAGCGTGGACCAGAAACATGCCCGAGCTGGAGTTCCCAATCAGCATGCCCTGGCCGGGCTTCATGTTGGTAATGGTATCAACGCAGACCCGGTCTCCCATACCCAGCGGCTTCACGGACTTGATAGTCGCGTGAACGAGATTGAGCCGCTCTCCCTGTTCCCGGACCACGGCTGCCGTCCGCTTAATCTCGGAAAGATCGCTTGTGTCGAGAACTACACCGTCAACCCCACGCTCCATGATCTCTAACGCGATCTTGGCCTCCCCCGCGTTACGCACCCAGGCCAGCAGACCCTTGCCCCTCTTGGCGACCAGGTTTTCAAGGGGGATCACCTTCCAGTCGCTCGTCTTGATCAGGAGAAGTCTCTCAACTGGCTCCTTGAGCGCCTTGGCCTCGTCCTTTTGCGAGGAAATGGTAATCTCGACCACGTCCTCGCCGAGTTTCAAGTCACCGTCCGGCGACACCGTCTTGATCAGCCCAAGATTACGGACGTTACTCGACTGGCCTCGAGGGACAATCACGGCGTCAGCCCCACTCTCCAGCGCAGTAGTCACGACCTTCTTCTTATAGGGTCTCACATTAACCCAGAACAGCCTCGTCATGATACACTCCTTTGTCCTCTTTTAGGGCCTGAATCCTGGCCACCAATATTTGCTAAACAGTAGGCGTTCACAGGTTCAGAGTTCACCGTTCAGGGTTACCTTTCTGTAGGGGTTCACAGGTTCAGAGTTCACCGTTTCAGCCGTCGTAGCCAAGGCTACTATTTCAGCCGTCGTAGCCAAGGCTACTATGGCGAAGTCGGCGGCGAAGTCGGCTCAGATTTTCGGTTAACCCTCAACCCTGAACCCCTCAACCATTGAACCCGTGAACGGTTACGATAAACAAAATGAGGGCCCAGCTTCATGCCTCGCCCTTGAGAATCTTCATTGCCTCTTCCGCGCTCTTGCCCCCCTGAACAATGGCGCAGGCCGCAGACACTAAGAGGACCGGATTCTCGTGCTGGAAAGCATTGCGGCCCATTGATAGTCCGGCCGCTCCCGCTTTGATGGCCCCCTCTACCATCTTTAGGGTCTCCTCGTCGGAGAGCTTAGACCCGCCGGCTATGACTACGGGAATAGGACATCCCTCGACTACCTCTTTGAAGGTCTCGGGAGATCCGGTGTAGGGGACCTTGACTATGTCCGCCCCAAGTTCGGCGCCTACGCGAGCAGCGATCTTTACGTTGTCAACGTCTTTCTCATTATCGACCTTTGGACCACGAGGATAAACCATGGCAAGAAGCGGCATGCCCCAGTAATCGGCGTCTCCAGCAACCTCGCCAAAAGCCTCCAACATTTCGCCCTCGTTCTCCGCGCCTATGTTGACGTGGATACTTATAGCGTCCGCCCCGATTCGAACTGCACGCTCCACCGAACAGACCAGCACTTTGCGGTTCGGGTACGGGGAAAGGCTGGTACTGCCGGAAAGATGCACGATCAACCCGATATCACGCCCATAGCGGCGGTGGCCCTGGCCCACCATACCTATGTGTTCCACCACGGCGTTGGCCCCGCCCTTGGCTACCATGTCCACGGTCCTGGGCAGATCGATCAGACCCTTGATCGGACCCACTGTCACACCGTGGTCCATTGGAACGATTACGGTCTTGCCGGTTTCCCGGTTCATGATCCGCTCTTTACGGACCTGCTTACCAATACCCATTTTTCCATCCTCCCTCTTTCACAATATTTCCACCTGTACGGTTAAGAAACTATACAAAACTAATCACGAAAACACGAAGGAGCTAAGTTCAGATCCTATATCACACTTTTGACATCGTGTAGAACATAAAAATCGTTCCTGCAAAAAAGCCCAACCAAAGGCGAAACCCACGATCCTATCCTCCAAAACCTTCGCCTACTCTGCCCTTAATGCCTCGATTGGATCCAGGTTTGCGGCATGGCGGGCGGGCAGAACTCCGGCTAAAAGACCTATAAAACCAGCCAGGATTTCGGCTAATACAACATACGACCATGGGGTGTGAGTGGGAAGCGCAGGCACCATGGCCCCGAGTAGCCACGCCCCGCCAGCGCCGATCACAAGACCAGCTAAACCGCCGATGCTGGCCAGCACAACGGCCTCGCCGAGGAAAAGGACAAGTATCTGTCTGCGGCGTGCGCCGATGGCGCGGAGCAGCCCGATTTCCGCTGTCCGTTCATTCACCGCGATGGTCATAATGGTTAAAATGCCAACACTACCAACCAGAAGTGAAATCCCTCCCAATGCGCCCACCGCCAGAGTGAGTATATTGAGCACCGAGCCCAGTACATCCAGCATCTGTTCCTGAGTGGTGATGGTGAAGTCTTCTGCGCCGTGCCGGGCGATAAGGAGTCCTTTGATTTTTTTAGCGATCTCGTCTGCAGTACTTCCGGCGGCATACAGCAGATCAATTTCCATCAGGCTTTCCCGGTCGAACATGGCCAGGGCCCTGGCTGCTGGGATATAGACGGCGTCATCCAGATCAAAGCCAAGCATTTGACCTTTCGATTCCATAACGCCAATAACGCGGTAGCGCTCCCCGCCAATACGAATACGCCGGTCAAGGGGATTCTCGCTGCCGAAAAGTTCATCCCGTAGTTTGCTGCCCAAAACAGCAAAAGCGCGTGCAGCACGCGGATCATCATATGGAAGGAAACGGCCCATCGCGACTTTAATCCGCCACACTGTCGGCACTTCCGGGCCGACACCGAAGATATAGCTGCGCCTGCTGTGCTTGCCGAATTCCACCGGAGCATTTCCCTGCACGAAGGGAGCAACTGCAACAACCCTGGGGATTCGCTCAAGCGCCAGCGCGTCGTCCATACTCAAAGGTCGTACATTGCTGATAATAGCCCCGGATATGCCTGTGGTGGTGGCCCTTCCCGGCGTAACAGCGATCAGATTGGTGCCGAACTGGGTGAACTCTGACAAAACGAACTTGTGAACGCCTTCGCCGATGGAGGTGAGCAGCACTACGGAGGCGATGCCCACGGCAATCCCCAGCGCGGTGAGAAAGCTTCGCATCCGCCGGCTGGACAAAGAGCCTATCGCCAGCTTTATGGAATCATTGAGCAGCATGTGGACTTAGCTCCGCTTCGCTACGCAATTGGTCGAGTGGTCGAGTAGGTAAGTCGTAGGAATTTCCCGCCGTAGGCGGATAGAAATTCCGAGACGTAGATTTATCTTCCAGACAAAGCCTGCACCGGGTCGAGTTTTGCCGCCCGTCGTGCAGGCAATACCCCGAATACCAGACCGGTTAATAGCGCAACGCCGATAGCCGCTCCAACGGCCCAGAACGGGACCTTGATCGGAAAGCTGGGAAACGCACGCGCAAATCCCCGGGTTGCGAAAAATGCCAGAATGAGCCCGAACGCAGCACCGATCAGGGAGAGAATCGCTGATTCCGCCAGAAACAGGCGAAGGATCTGCCTGCCCGGTGCGCCGATGGCCTTCAGCAGTCCGATCTCAGTGGTGCGCCGGGAAACGGCAATCAGCATAACGTTCATGATCAGGATACCGGCCACTGCCAGACTGATGCTGGCGATGCCGGCCACACTCAGGGTCAGCGCCGTGAAAATACGGTCAAAGGTCGAAAGCAGGGCGTCCTGAGTAATGACCGTAACGTCATCTTCGCCTTCGTGCCGCGCCCGGATAATGCTCAGGATTGCCTTTTTTGCCTTTGGAATGGCGTCGCGAGTGTTGGCCTGGACCAAGATTCGAAAAAGTGAGGAGGTATTAAACAGGGCTTGGGCAGAGGCTACCGGGATAATGACTAGATCACCCGGGTCCATCCCCAGGGACTGGCCTTTTTGGGCCAGCACACCGATTACCCGGAAGCGGCGGTCGCCGATGCGGGCCCATTCGCCTAACGGAGATTGATTCCCAAAGAGTTCTTTTTTGAGCTTGTACCCAATCACGCAGACTGCTGTGCCCCGTGTGGGGTCACCGGAAGGGATAGACCTGCCTTGGGCTATGGACAAATGCCGGATTTCAAACAGCTCGGGAGTGGATCCGAGGATGGTGACCTCCCGGTCTCGATGCTTCCAGGAGACCGGCGCAGAACCCACAGTGATCGGAGCAACGCGGCGGATGGCCGAACTCCGGGTTAGCGACAGGGCGTCTTCAAGCGTCAGGTCTCGGGGCGTTTCCCCCAACAGCGGGGGAGGGCCGCCGGTTGTTTCAGAGCGGCCCGGCAATACAATCAGCAAGTGGGTCCCCAGGGCGGTGAACTCACGTTTCACATACCGGCGGGCCCCTTCTCCTAATGCTGTGAGGAGGATTACCGATGCCACTCCGATGGCCATGGCCAGGACCACTAATAGGGTTCTGGTGGGGTACCCCGATGAAGCGCGAATGCTGAATTGAATAACATCTCTGATCTTCATTCTATTATGAAGCCCTGGTGTTTTCTAAGATCTTTCCGTCCACCATCTGTATTTTCCGTAGGGCCCGGCTGCCCAGATCAGGATCGTGGGTTACCAGGATCAGAGTCATCCCCTTTTTATTCAGATCTTCCAGGCTTTGGATGACATCTTTACCCGAGTTGCGGTCCAGGTTGCCGGTGGGTTCGTCCGCAAGAATAACATTGGGTTGCATGATGGTAGCGCGTGCAATGGCAACGCGCTGACGCTGTCCGCCTGACAACTGGTCCGGACGGTGTTTTGCACGGCCGCTGAGGCCAAGGGCGGACAAGGCCGCCTGAACGCGGGGCTGGCGTTCCGCTGGAGCCACGCCAGCCAGGATCAGCGGCAATTCCACATTTTCAGCAGCGGTCAGGCGCGGTACCAGGTGGAAAAACTGAAACACAAAACCGATCTTGTGACGACGCACAGATGCCTGCTGGTCATCGGTCAGATCGGTTGTGTCCACGTCCTCTAAACGATAGACGCCCCTGTCCGGTCTGTCCAGAAGACCGATGATATTGAGCAGGGTCGATTTCCCCGAGCCGGAAGGACCCATGATGGCGATGTATTCTCCGGCATTGAGCGTCAGGTTCACGTTGCTGAGCGCGTGAACGGCTTCGTCTCCCACCTGAAATATCCTTTCGATGCCGGCTAAGTAAATCATGACCCCTCTTTGGCGGCTACCGTGTGCGCCCCGTCTTTCACACCGGGGCGATCCACGTTAACTACCACCAGTTCATCCGCCCTTAAACCCGAAATCACTTCCGTATAGTCCCAGTTCGAGATGCCGCTTTTGAAGATACGTTCCTGAATTACTTTCTTATCGGGCAGATAAACAAAGACGCGTTTTCCGTCCAGCACAGCCTCTGTCGGTATGCGAAGCGTGTCGCGGCGAACATCTAAAATGATCTCTACATCTGCGCTGTAACCGGCCAGCAGTTGGCGGATGTCCTCCGGGTTGGTAAACTCCACCTCCACATCTACTGTACGGGCCTGCTTCTCGCGGTCCAGCACATAAGGGGCAATCCGAAGGACCTTTCCATCAAAGCGGCGATCACCAAAGGCATCCAGGCTCACCCGAGCCCTCATGCCTGATGCAATCTCAGGGGCATCGACCTCATCGATGGGCGCGGTTATGTAAAAGCAGGCATTGTCAATCAGGTCCACGGCTGGCGGAGTTGCGATGCCGGGAGGCGAGGGTGTAAGGTATTCATTCAGCTCGCCGTTGATTTCTGCGATCACACCGTCAAAAGGGGCGGTCAGGCGGGTCCGTGCCAGATTTGCTTTGGCGACATCGACGCGGGCTTCGCTCATAAGGGCGGATGCCTTTGCCGCTTCCCAATCAGCTCTTAGGGCCTTGGCCTCGGTCACAGCCCTGTCGGTCTTTTCTTCCGAAAGAGCCCCGGTTTTTCGAAGTTTTACCAGACGGTTCGCTTCCCGCTGGGCCACATCGGCTTTCAGGCCTGCCGCCCTTGCATGTGCTTTCGCAGCCTCGGCTTCGCATTGCACCAATCTGGCTTCTGCCACCAGGTCCTTATTCCAGAGCTCGAGCAGAAGCTGTCCGGCCTTTACCGTGTCCCCTTCACGGATCGGCAGCTTTGCAATCTGACCGCCTATAGCCGGGGAAAGCTTGGCCCGACGGCACGCTTTTACAGTTCCTGCACGGGTGTTGGCTACAGTTCGTTCCACTGTGCCACGCTCCACGGGTTTGACCACTACTTCGATGGGGCCAGGTCTGGTATAGTGCCATATTAAAACGCTTGCAGCTCCAATAACCAGCACCACAATAATCCAACGGATATGTCGGCGGTTCATCAAGTCACCCCTTACGACCTTTTAAGAAATTCTGCTATGTTTTTACTGGGGGTTTAGCCTCTCCTCCAGAACCTTCGCATAAGACTTGTTCAATGAATTCAACGACGAACCTACTCCAGTACAATTCTTACCGTGTCCTGAGCTTATTCTTTTCTCTACTCACAATCAAGAGGTGTGGGCTCGGTCAAAAATAACTTCCCATTTTCGCATCTCAGCTTCAGGCTATCTTTGGCCGATCCTCATTCGCAAAATCCGCGAAATAGCCTGCTATTCCTGTGGTTTTGCTCAGTCGGATCGAACAAATCTAACCCAAATCTGAGCGCGAATTCTGCGAACTTATTTTTGACCGAGCCCTGGGTACGGTATCCCCAGAACTTACTTTGTGAATAAAGGTCGGCGCAACCAGGACGCTAACACTTGTCAGTTTGAGAATAAGGACAATGATGCAGGTTTGTACCAGTCCCAGGACAGGCAAAAGTACCACTCCTACCAGTAGGCCGCCTATCCATCCACCGAAAAGATCGGCTCCGTAAAGGAGGCCTGCAGTGCCACTCAGGTTGGAAGAACTCTTCAAATATATCTTGTTGGCCAGGGGAAACTGCATACCGATGAGAAGTCCGGAAAGAAAGGCAAGAACAAGAAAGATGACCTGAAAAATGAACAATACCCCCGGATGAACCAAGTAGGGGTGAAAGACAAGAAATATCACTGGCAGGGCTCCGGAAAACATGATAATGGCCAACTCTGTGCTGACAAAATAAGCAAGGTCTTTCTTTATTCGTTTCATAAGGGAGGTCATGGCTAGCGCCCCCGCTGCTGTCCCTGCCATAAAGGCTGTAACCAAAAGTCCTATCTGGTAGAAAACATATCCGTACAGTGTCTGAAAGGTAAAGATCAGCACCAGGTCAAAGGTCATCCCGGCAAAGCCGGTTGTGCTAATAGCAAAGGCAATACCTGGTTTGGCGCATCGTGTCGGGCTCATAAAGCAAATGATCAAAAAGATCAGGGCAAATAGCGGGATAAGCAGCAGAACCAAATTCGCCTGGGAAAACCATCGAAATAACCACTGGGTGTGGGGCGAAAAGACGGCATTCCAATGGGCCAGAGCATAGAACATCCCCACCGGGGAAAAGTCTTGATTAATCTTGTCTGTGGCCCCATTAAGGCAATCCCGAAACCAGTCTACCCACCTATCGGCCAGCTTGTACTCAATATAAACCGGGGTCAAAAGATTTACCTCAAGACTACGGTCGCTTAACCTCTGTGCGAGCAACGTGTGGTCCATCAATGAAACTTCCTTTGAGGGCGACGCTAAAAAGAGGTTCAGGTCTCCCGGGATAACGCGAACATAAGGATAAACGTCCTTAAGGGTATTAAGGATGCAGGCATTGAGATTCCTCAGTTCTTCGCTCAAGTAGGTCAGGGAACCAGGCAGGGCTATCACCAATATACCATCTTTCTCAAGCGTACTCTTGATCAGGGCGTAGAACTCCTCAGAGAAAAGTCTGTTTAGCTGCAGGGTTGAGGGGCGGGAGATGCCAACCAGAACCAGATCGTATTGATGAGGCGTTTTTTTGGCAAAGAGCCTGCCATCTATGTGTTCAATATTTACTCTGGGGTCTGCTAACTCGGCCCGAGTCAGCGGCGAAGGGAATTTGTGTACGATCTCCACCAGTAAGGGGTCGAGCTCGGCATAGTCAACTCTTTCTACCGGGTGTTTTAGGATCTCATTGATTACACCTCCGGCCCCACCACTAATAACAAGGACTTTTCGGGGCCCTGGATGAGCAAGCATAGGTAAGTGGACAAACTCCTCCACCATGGTTATGTCCGGAACAGGCGTTGTGATGACAGGAATGCCATCGGAGAAGAAAGTGTATTGTTCGCCGCTCTTAATGACAGTGATGTTTCCGTAAATCGAATTCTGATAATGGGCTACTTCCTGTCCTTTCCACTGTTGGCTTATGGACCGAAGATTGATCTCATCCGCTTTTGGACTGAGGATTAGATAAATGCTAAGGGCTGCTAATATTGCCGAACCGCCGGCCATGGCCAGACCTGGCAAAGACTGGAAAGCATGTCGGGAGAAAACCAACAAAAGGAGACCCAAGAGGGAATTCAAGAGCGCCACGCCCAAGGCAATATCTATGGAATGTAGGTACGGGATAAACAGATAGGTAAACGCTGCGGCTCCGACAATGCATCCAAGGGTTTCATAGACATAAACCTTGCCAATGGCCGAGGCAGCCTTTGCTTCCGAAGTGAAGGGGCCGGCAGGTTTCTCAGAAAAGAGAGAATACAGCTTACATCCGAAGGTAAAGAGCGCCCCATGAGAGATACTAATGGGGGCAAGAACAAGGAAAGAGGAATAGAGAATGGGAATAACCCCCAAACCTTCTCCCGGCGCAGCCCCGATCAGTTCTCTCAATATCCGCGTTGAATAAACGGCCAGGGGTAAACAGACAGAAAAAAGAAGGTGAAGACCAACAAAGGCCTCTATCCTCTTTGCGATGCCCTCAACCCTTTTTCCCACAAACAGGCAGCCAAAGGCCTCCAGGACAAGCCAGTTGGCCAGGATAAGCCCTATTGCCATTTCGTTGCCATGAAAGACGACCAGCAACTCTCTCAATAGGAGTATCTGGACAACAATGCCACTGAAACCCATGACTAACACAGCGAAGACAAGGAGTCTTCTCATGGCATCAATTCCAGATTCCCGGAATTTTGTGGCCGCAAAACCTGCACTTACCTTCTATTATATGGTTACTCAGGACTCCAAAATGAACGCGGTGAACTATCCTCTTGTGACAATTAGGACAAAAGGTGGAGTTGTATTTGTGGCCCGGAACGTTACCGATTGTGACATATTCCAAGCCTATCTCCCTGGCAATCTTATGGGCCCCTTCCAATTTCTCTATAGGTGTTGGCGGCAGGGTTGTGAGCCTGTAGTTGGGGAAAAAGCGAGAAAAATGAAGGGGGGTATCTTCTCCCAGGTTTTCCTTTATCCAGAGGCACATCTTTCTTATGTCTTCGGGATCATCATTCAGGGTAGGGACGAGCAGGTTTACTATTTCGAGCCATCTGCCTTGTTCTTTGATAATCCTCAGTGTCCTCAGCACTGGTTCAAGTTCGGCCGATGACACACTTCGATAGAATTCTCGAGTAAACCCTTTCAGATCGATGGTCACCGCATCGGTATATTTAAGGAGTTCCTTTAAAGGGCCGGGGTTCATTCCTCCATTGGAGTGAAACAGAATCCTCAGCCCGCTCTTTTTAGCAAGACCGGCAATATCGTATACGTATTCATAGAAGCTTGTGGGCTCGTTGTAGGTAAACGAAATGGTGGGAATCTTTTTATCTACAGCTATTTTTACTGCATCCTCTGGCGAAATATCATAGGTATATTCCATCTCTTCAATGGACCTCTGAGAAAGATGCCAGTTATGACAAAATTTACAGCGAAAATTGCAGCCTGCGGTCCCGAAACAGAGGATATTCGTTCCAGGGAGCATGTGGAGGCATGGCTCCTTCTCGATCGGATCGATATGCACTGCCGAGGGTCTGCTATAGACCAGATTATACAGGCGGCCATTCATGTTTTCTTTATTGCGGCAGAAACTTCTCTCCCCTTCGCCCAGGATGCAGCCACGGAAACAGACCTGACACTGAACCCTGTTTCTTGGCAGTCTTTGGTAGAACATTGCCTCACGCAAAGGGCGTTTGTCCTTTTTTGCCCAGGCCATCTTTGTCCATGAGTCAAACAAAGCAGGACAAAATCCAAAACAAGTCAAGAACAAAGAGCCTTCTTGTAGAAATGCTCGCCGGGAAAGCTGTCTGTTGATCATCGTTTCGATTCCAAGCATTTCCACCCCCCTCCCCTCTCTCTTAACTTCCATGGCATCACCTCTCCCCCTCCCCCAACCCCCCGCTCCGCCTCAGAAACAATAGCCTATTTAGGCATCCTTCACTTTCGCCATAAAGTAGTTTACACTTTTTTTCACCACTCCAGGTTTGGGGTTTCAGGTTTCAGTGTTCAGGTTTGCGGCTTACGCCTTGAGAACAGTACAGATCTTGCGTTTCTCGCTCTTGACACCTGACACCTGACAC
>JAFDKF010000231.1 GCA_019307135.1 Deltaproteobacteria bacterium | reverse complement strand
CAATAGTCAACAGCCCACGACAAATGTGACTACTAATGCCGTTAACCTTCAAACTCATCTTACGTATCATCCGTGCAAAGCTACAGCAATAGCCGTGCCGAACAGTATTGGTTGACAACCCTCTTTCTAATCCTTTCGGGAATAGATTCGATCCATTGGTCGATGACAGGTTTTCTTGCGACTGGATGCCATTTGATGAATAAACGTATATCTTTTCGTCTCGCAAACAAATCAAAAAACGGTATCATTTCAGTTAAAGGCGGCGGGGTTGTTGATATTAGCAAAAGAACGACAACGGCTTGATCACACTTGTATTCACGACGTTTCTCCTTCCGGATGTTACCTTCCTGGAGTTGCCTTATTTCCTCGGCAAGGTGGGTATTCCCTACTGGAATGGCCCTGTCTGTTGGCGCTTCGAAGTTACACAATTTCTTTCGAGTCATTTCCCCCCATACCAAATCCAAGGTGCTGTACTGAACATGGCCAACAAGGCCAAAACCCCAACCATAATAGAGCCCTTCCTGTAATGTAAGATAGGGCAGATGGTGCTTTTTTGCCCAAAAACCAAACATTTTGCCCCACCGATTCATCTCGTGAAGGGCAATGCACAGGTCCGGCTTCTCTTGCCGAAAGAGATTTCTAAATCCCACGTATTCTTTAGCAGAGGACCAAAGCGACCTGTCAATGATAGTCACCCCCCTAATGGCCAATACAAAATCTCTTTTCAGCGCCGCACCTATAGAATCTTGTTGGATACGATAATTTTTGAGCACATCGTCCATATCCGAATCGTCCACATAGTCGAACACATGCGTATATTTCAACCCCATATCAATAGCGGTGATCTCTTGTGAATCCTCTCCCTGACCAACCACATACATCACATCCGCTCCTTTTCCCACTAGGTTTTCCATAATGGGTACGATAAAGCGGGTATGGTGGCGCAGGGCAATGTAGGCCACAATTTTTTTCCTTGCCAAAAACTGCTCACAGGCACTCCTCTGAGTTCAATGAGTTCATTACCAAGACAATACCTCCGAAATCACGTCCTTTAATTCTGTTACCTTGCCATGATATTCCACAATCCTTTCGATCTCAACCATCAGGTCGGAAAGGCTGTTAACGGTTTTCTGATATCCGTTTGTTCCAAAAAAATATAGGGGGACGAATATAGGGGGACGTTGCCACCATTCCACTATTCTTGAGTTAAATCCCGTACCGTACAAATATTTCCTATCTTAGCCACCACACCTTTCATCATCTCCCTACCCTGGCAAGAGACAGGGCCTCTAACCCAGTTTAGTCCCTTCAAAAAACCTATTAACCTCCGCCTTCACAACCTCTGCTACCCTTTCTGCCAAAAGATCAATTCGGCCTGAATTTGAATGGTCTCGCTTTCTTGCATGACTTTTAGACAGGATTTACTGGATTTGATGGATTTTCTTTTTCATCACTTTCCTCCTGCCCGCAATGCTTCGCAACGCGAGGCGGGCGGGGATGAAAGTGATGAAATGTAATCCGCCTTGGGCGGAATGGTTCCCTCTTTGCGCCGTGCGCTTTGCTCTATGCCTCTAACCTTAAGGCCTCAGGGCCGATCCTCAAGGCCGTGAGGCCGATCCTCCAACTTCAGAACAGGCTCCGCCCCCCTGGCTTACATGAGGAAAGAACGCTCAGGGGCCTTTTGAGGCCAATAAAAAATTGTTGATACAAATAGCTAAAACTGGTAGATATAAAATTATGACGTGGGACGTGAAACTGACCAAAAAGACGACGAAACAGATCAAGAAGCTGCCGGAAGAAATCAGGACGCGGCTTCATTTTTTGGTTCAGGAAATCAAGCAATATGGCCCGGAAAGAACTAACCGTCCTAACTACGGGAAAATTCGCGGAGCCGAAGACTGCTACCACTGCCACATCAAAAAAGGACAGCCCACTTATCCCTAACGTTGCAAAAGTCGAGGATGCCGCAGATCCAAGGCGTCGAGGGTGAAGCTGTAGTCATGAACAAGCATGTCACCACGAGTGATGTTCTCCATAAACCTCAAAAGTGTTACAACTGGGTGACATTATTGGTTATTTAACATCTCAGGCGTGTTGTTTATGCAACATTAGGGTTATGTGGCTGTTTGGAAAGTAACGAGCAAGAAAACTGTGGAGGTGACTTATGCCGGAACCCATGAAAGGGCCGATTACGTTAGAAAAAGCTTCTTTGGTTGATTTTCTGTGACGACCCTTATTCACGTGAAACATATAAGGTGGGACGGGGCGAGGAGAAAGCTTCGGTTTTTAGAGGAGGCAATATTAGTTTTTGACAGAGCAATTTTCAGAGCTTATATCTCTAAAGCCTTCAAGAGCTCGGCTGTTGTATAGGTCTTTATTTTCAATCCTTGAAAATCGGAATCGTTGGTCCATATAGGAATATTTAATTTCAATCCTAACGCTAAAAGGTCAATATCATCAGGATCTATTCTTCCAATCCTCTCTTCCGCTTGTCTCAGAAAATCCTGGTAGAATTCTCTCTGAAAAACCTCCAAGGGTAGAAGTTTAAGTTGAGTTTGTAAGACCTTTTCTTCAAGTGTGTATTTTGAGGCAAGGGAGGGCATATATTCTTGAACCTCATCTAAATTCAGGTGAGTGGTGACGACCTCCACAGGTGATTCGGTGAACACTTTCAAGGCGGCTTTCCCGATGACAGCAGAAAGGATTACGTTAGCGTCTGCGGCGACCTTTTTTAAAGGATTCAAAGTCTTCAAGGATCTCACCCTCTGTAACTCCCTTCATTTCCAGGCTTTTGCTTATGTATTCACCAAATTTTGTCAGAAGTTCCCTTCTCAGTTCCACTGGTAGGCTATCTGATCCGTCCAGGGGAAGGAAGAGTCCCACTACCTTGCCATGCCTGGTGATAATAATGGGTTCATCTTGTTTGAAGATCGCCGTTGCTTTGTTTCTAAACTCACGGACATTTGTTATTCTCATAAAAAACACCTCCTTATGAAGGCAGGTTTTTAAACTTTATACCATTTGGTTGAAATTGTGTCAACAATTATAGGCACAATTATTTTAGGAAAATTGGGCACGTCCGTGACATTTGGATAAGGCGAACGCCGGGGGTCTTTCCTCTTGACAAATCGGGCTGTTTTCCATGTAAGTCCTGCGGAAGGTGCACATGGGCGGGGAGGCGGGGTCAAGAAACGAGGCGATAAACTGCTTGTATGTTTTCAAGAAACACGCCATCCCGTGAACGGTTACAGCCTCCCCTTTCTCAAGATGGCTATGAGAAGCCACATGCCCATTACGGCAGCGGCCACAAAACCAAGGATGCCAATGACCGGGATGCCGAACAGGAATGGAGGCGTTTTGGAGAGAACGATCAGGGCGGAACCGACGATGAGGGCTGCGATGACAATGGAAAAAGCTATCCGATTGCTGGTCCGGTCATGGGTCGCCAGCATCGGTTCAAGCCCCACGTGCTCAAATTCCATCTTGACCTTGCCACGTTTCATCTGCCTCAACAGCTCACGCAGCTCCCCAGGGATTTCCTGGATAAGTCGAACAAGCTCGGTGCCCGATCTCATGATATCGCTTGCCACGCGTTTGGGATGAAACTGCTCCATCTTGACGCGCTGAATAAACGGAGTGGCTTGATTGATCATTTCAAAATCCGGATCAAGCGAAAGACCAACGCCCTCTACGATGGCTAACGCTTTCATCATTAGAAAGAGATCAGGCGGTATCTGGAGACGATGGCGAGAAATGAGTTCCATGAGCTGATGGAGGAGCTTTTCCATTTGAAGATCTTTAAGTGGCTTATAAAGATGCTGCCCCATGAAATCCGATAAATCTCTTGCTAAGAGCCGTGTATCGGGTTCCTCATCATACTGGGTAAGCGTCAGGAGAGCCTGCATAGCCCTCGATTCATCTCTCCTTACCACGCTATGGACCAGATCAGCAAAATCTTCCCGACTCTGCCGGTCGATCGATCCCATCATGCCAAAATCGAGATAGCAGAGCACATTACCGGGCAGGACAAAGATATTCCCTGGATGGGGGTCAGCATGAAAGAAACCGTGATCAAATACCTGCTTGAGGATCAGGTCGGCCCCCCTGGAGGTGATAATTTTCCTGTCCAATCCCTCCTCCTCTATCCGGTCAATCTCGGAAGCCTTGACCCCGTCGATATACTCCATGGTCAGAACACGCTCTGTTGTTGTCTCGCGAAAGACCTTGGGGACATAGACAGTCGCATCATCTATAAATTGCCGGCCAAATCGCTCTATGTGGGAGGCCTCGATGGTATAATCTATCTCTTTTTCAAGGGTGCGGGCAAATTCCTCCACGATTCTCACAGGGCGATTCACCTGGAATTCTTCTATGTGCCGCTCCATGAGCGAGGCCAAATGGAGCATAATCTCCAGATCCACCTCGATGATTTTGCGGATGCCAGGACGCTGGACCTTGACTACTACTTCCTCGCCATCCTTTAACCGTGCTCTGTGAACCTGGCCTATAGATGCTGCTGCAAGAGGCGTTTCATCGAAGTGCTGGAATATATCTCCGGGCGCCGCACCAAGCTCTGATTCAATGATTTGCGCTACCTCCGCATAAGCGAAGGGGGGAACATGATCCTGGAGTTTTGAAAGCTCTTCTACAAATTCCACGGGAATCAGGTCGGGACGCGTGGAGAGTACCTGGCCCAGTTTGATAAAGGTGGGCCCAAGCTCTTCTAATGCCATTCGAACCCTTTCCGACCTGGTGAGTCTCTCTACCTGCTCCCGCCTTTTCCTGGAGATCATTTGAAGACCGATTTCAAGATACTGTTCGATCTTCAGCACATCCACCAAATCCCCAAAGCCGTATTTAAAGAGGACAGTAAGGATCTGGCGGTAGCGGTTCAGGTGACGGTAGGTGCGGCCAATTACGCCAATTTTTCTTATGCTCAACATCGAGTCCGCTTCTTCTGCGCAGAAGTCTTAAAATGAGGCACAAAGCCGTGAGCTTCATAAATCCCCTGAGCACGAGCTGACTTTATAAAATCAAGGAACTTCACGGCATTTTCAGGATGGGCAGCATTCTTTAATCTGCAAATATAATAGTTTATCCTGTCCCTCTGATCCAGGTCCTCTCCGGGCTCAACCATATCCACCAAAAGATTGCTCTGCCGTGCGTGTATCACCTCCGTGGCCCAGACCGGCCCCACATCAACTGTCCCCTCTATTATCCTCAGTGGAGTCTCCCTGTGGTGTACGACTGTCAGGATGGTTGTCCCTTCGGCCCGTTTTTCCTCCATGATACAATGGACAAGCCCCTCCCTGCCTGCCTGCTGATACATGTCGATAATATAATAAGCAATGTCCTCGTATTCCGGATTCGGCTGGGAAACGCGAACCTCTTCTCGCCCCAGGTCAGCAACAGACACAATCTGTGCAGGGTTGCCCTCTGGTACCATCAAGACAATACGGTTGTGAAGATAAAGAAAATAGTCCCCTTTTGTAATGAACCCCTCCCTTTCAAGGCGCTCCATGGCCTTCTCGGTAACAGATGCGTAAATATCGGGGACCACGTCTATGACCCTATCCCGAAAAATAGCGCCTCCTGCCAGTATCTGTTTCAGTTCCAGGCCCGGGGGAAGTGTTTCATAGAAGATCTTCTCTACGTCGGCGTGTTCTTCCTGGAATACACGAATCAGTTCGTCCATGACCATGAATTGGTTCCCAGTCCGCTGAATCGGCAAAATCCAGATTATGAAGGTCATCTTCTCTGTCTGAAGGGATCACCGGAAAACCGGCCTTTTCTTTTTCCGGCACCATACTGTTTTCCTCCCCTAACTACCTAGTTTCCATCCAGAAATGGCCCTTTTTCGCAATCTCGGCGTCAACCTGCGGGATCGCTTGTGCGACGTACCGACGTACGCCTCCGCGCAATCCCTTGATTTCCTTGACCTTGCGAAAAATTGCTCATTTCTGAATTGGAAACTGACGCCAGTGCCCAGTGTTGTGAGATTCATTTCTTGATGGACACTACCTAATCAAACAAGATCCGCACAATATCGTTGTAGAACACAAAGATCATAAGCAAAACAAGAATGAAGATGCCAACCTGTTGTGCCACTTCCCGCATCTTGAGGTTGATG
>JAFDKF010000076.1 GCA_019307135.1 Deltaproteobacteria bacterium | reverse complement strand
AGCCTGTTTAGCCCGTTAGCCTGTTTAGCCCGTTTCAAAACCGGCCAAACCGGCTCAACCGGCCAAACCGATTAATAACCAATAACCAACACGGAGATCTTATGCCCAACAGACTCTTGGCAGGTAAACAGACAAGAAGGAGCTTTGGAAAGATTCCGAGGATTATCGCATTTCCCGATTTGGTCGAGATGCAAAAGGAGTCCTATGCCCGGTTTTTGCAAAGGGATGTTCCGCCGGAAAAGAGAAAAAATGAAGGCATTCAGGGTGCCTTCAAGAGTGTTTTTCCCATAAAGGATTTTACCGGTACTGCCTCCTTAGGGTTTGTTTCTTATAGCTTTGGAGAGGTCAACCATGATGAGTACGAATGTGTCGACAAAGGGATGACCTATGAGATCCCGATGCGTATCACGGTTCGGCTTGTGGTCTATGAGACAGACAAAGAGACCGAAGTCCAGAATATTCGGGATATTAAGGAACAGGAGATCTATTTTGGCACCATCCCGCTCATGACCAGAAGGGGTACATTCATCATCAACGGGACTGAGCGGGTCGTCGTAAGTCAGCTTCAGAGGTCACCTGGGGTGTTCTTTGACCATGACAAGGGCAAGACGCATTCGAGTGGCAAAGTGCTTTATACGGCCAGGGTTATCCCGATACGGGGATCCTGGATCGATTTGGAAATCGATCATAAGGATGTCGTTTATGTTCGCATCGACCGCCGGCGCAAATTCCCAGCCACTTTGCTTCTGAAGGCCTTTGGGTATTCAGGAGAGGAAATTTTGTCCCATTTCTACCGCACGGAACGGATCGAGGTAGCGGACAATCGCCCGCCTGCCACTGCGAGGCACGAGCGGGCAGGTCTATACAAAAAGGTTGACAAGGACCTCCTGGTGGGGCAGCGCGTGTCAAAATCGGTAAGACACCCACAGACCGGTGAGATAATCATCAAGAAGGGGCACCGTTTTTCGAAAAAGACTCCCAAACAGCTTTTGGACGCACAAGTTGAACGTATACCTATTGAGTTTGAAGATATCGAAAACAAGATTCTGGCTCACACGTTGATAGACCCAAAGAGTGGAGAGGTACTCGCCAGTTATAATGAGGTGATTGATGAAAAGGTTTTTGAGAAGATTTTGGCTGCCCAGGTATCTACTTTTGACATACTCTACATAGATAACGTCACGACCAGTGATTCCATCAGCAAGACCCTGCTCCTTGACAAGGTGGAAACTGAGGATGATGCACTCCTGGAAATTTATCGAAGACTCCGACCAAGTAACCCTCCCACCATAGAGGTGGCCCAGCAACTTTGTCATCAGCTCTTTTTTGACCCGTCTCATTATGACCTTTCGCCAGTAGGACGTTTAAGAACTAATTTTCGGTTGGGGTTGCGCCAGGACGAGGTGCCCCTTGATGTGCGTACGCTCCGAAAAGAGGATGTTCTGCTCACTACCAAGATCCTGGTCGATTTAAAAGACAGCCAGGGCCCGGGTGATGATATCGATCATCTGGGTAACCGGCGGGTGCGGGCCGTGGGGGAACTTTTGGAAAACCAGTACCGTATAGGGCTGGTGAGGATGGAACGTGCCATCAAGGAACGGATGAGCCTTCAGGAGGTTGAGGCATTGATGCCCCATGACTTGATCAATTCCAAGCCGGTTTCAGCAGTCCTCAAAGAGTTCTTTGGCACCAGCCAGCTTTCCCAGTTTATGGACCAGACGAATCCGCTTTCCGAAATTACCCATAAACGGCGCTTGAGCGCCTTGGGGCCTGGGGGACTGACGCGGGAACGTGCAGGCTTTGAGGTCCGGGACGTTCATCCCACGCACTATGGACGTATCTGTCCCATTGAGACCCCGGAGGGGCCTAACATTGGCTTAATTGTCTCGCTTAGCACCTATGCCCGCGTGAACCAGTTTGGCTTTATTGAGACGCCTTATCGAGTGGTTGAGAACGGCCAGGTCACAGACAGGGTCAAATCTTTGAATGCCCTGGACGAAGAGAAACATCCCATTGCCCAAGCCAACGCAGCCCTGGACCAAGAAGGCCGCTTTGTGAACCCTCTGGTCTCAGCGCGCGTTGCTGGTGAATTCTTGATGGCCAAACGTGAAGAAATTGAATTCATGGACGTCTCCCCTCATCAGTTGGTGAGTGTTGCGGCATCACTGATTCCCTTTCTGGAAAATGACGACGCAAACAGGGCTCTCATGGGCTCCAACATGCAGCGTCAGGCCGTACCCCTCCTTGTAAACAGCGCTCCACTCGTTGCTACAGGCGTGGAAGACGTGGTGGCCAGAGATTCAGGGGTTACCGTTATAGCTGAGTGTGACGGTGAAGTGGTGGATGTGGATGCAAAGCGCATCGTGGTCAAGCACACAGGAAACGGTGATGGCTCTGGCCTCCGCCCTGAGGGGAGGCAGGTAACCATCTATAATCTGACAAAGTTCTCTCGTTCCAACCAGAATACCTGTTTTAATCATAGGCCTGTTGTCAAAAAGGGCGACCGTGTCAAGAGAGGGGATGTGATCGCAGACGGCCCAGCTACAAGAATGGGAGAGCTTGCGCTGGGCAAGAATGTGATGGTCGCCTTTATGCCCTGGGGGGGGTATAACTTTGAGGATTCTATTCTGGTGGGTGAGCGTCTGGTACGAGACGGGGTTTTCACATCGATTCATATTGAACAATTTGATACAGTGGCTCGTGATACCAAACTGGGTAAAGAGGAGATTACCCGCGACATACCGAACGTAGGAGAGGAGGCATTAAAGAACCTGGACGAAAGCGGTATTATTCGGCTTGGGGCTGAAGTCAAGCCCGGAGACGTCCTGGTGGGAAAGATTACCCCTAAAGGTGAGGCCCAGCTATCGCCGGAGGAAAAGCTGCTCAGGGCCATTTTTGGAGAGAAAGCAGGCGACGTGAAAGACACCTCTCTTCGGGTCCCACCTGGTGTAAACGGTGTTGTGATTGATGCCAAGGTCTTTTCCAGGAAGGGTGTGGAAAAGACTGCCCGAGCGCTGAGCATTGAAAAAATTGAGATTGAGGCCCTGGAGAGGAATCGAGATGATGAGCTTGCCATCATTGAGGAGGTTACCAGGGAAAGCTTAACTCCGCTCTTGGTGGGCAGAACTTGCGCGGTCCCTTTTAAGAAAGGAAAGGTCCAACTTATCAAGAAGGGCGACCGTATTTCCGCTGAGGTCCTCTCCAAGATTCCCTTATCTCAAATGGCCGGCCTGGAACTGAAGAATGCCACGGTGGCTGCTCAGATGAGTGAAATACTCGAACGATATCGGCAGCAGTGCGATCAGGTTCGTAAACGTTTTGAGGATCAGGTGAGTCGATACGAAAGGGGCGATGAACTTCCACCCGGGATCATCAAGATGGTCAAGGTGTATGTGGCCATGAAACGAAGGCTTTCGGTGGGCGACAAGATGGCAGGGCGACATGGGAACAAAGGGGTGGTTTCATGCATCCTGCCTCAGGAGGATATGCCCTATTTTGAAGATGGTACACCGCTAGATATCGTACTGAACCCCCTGGGCGTGCCATCCCGTATGAATGTTGGACAAATCCTGGAAACCCATCTGGGTTGGGCAGCGAAAGGACTGGGGGACCAAATCAATGAACTGATCCGTTCCGAGAATCACAAGGCCTTAAGGGAGAAACTAAGATCGGTTTTTCCTTCGACCGGGCCGGGGGAACAAATCGAGGAATTGAACGACCAGGAGTTGAGAGATTTTGCCAAGCGTTTCAGGGAGGGGGCCTATATGGTTACGCCTGTCTTTGACGGAGCCAAGGAGACCGAGATCAAGGATTTACTGGCTGAGGCTAACTATCCCGTAACGGGCCAGGCCACACTCTACGACGGGCGTACCGGAGACCCCTTTGCCACCAAAGTTACGGTTGGTATCATGTACGTGCTGAAGCTTCACCATCTGGTGGACGATAAGATCCACGCCCGCTCCATTGGGCCTTATTCCCTGGTAACCCAACAGCCTCTGGGAGGAAAGGCCCAGTTTGGCGGGCAGCGACTTGGGGAAATGGAAGTCTGGGCCACGGAGGCCTATGGTGCAGCCTATGCCCTCCAGGAGTTCTTGACGGTCAAGTCAGATGACATGGCTGGCAGGACTCGCATGTATGAAAAAATCGTCAAGGGGGAGAATGTGCTTGAGGCCGGGCTTCCCGAATCGTTCAATGTGCTGGTTAAGGAATTACAGGGTTTGGGTTTAGATATCGAACTTCTGGAAAGCAAAAAGGAAAAGTAAACGTAAGCGTTCACGGGTTCAGAGGTTCAGGGTTCAGTTAAAAGAATAGAGGTCAGAAATCAGAGGTCGGACTTCTGATCTCTGATCTCTGATCTCTGATCTCTGATCTCTGATCTCTGATCTCTGATCTCTGATCTCTGATCTCTGATCTCTGATCTCTGATCTCTGATCTCTGAACGGTGAACGGTGAACTCTGAACCTGTGAACGGCTACAGGTAAACTTAGAAAAAGGAGTATGAATTGGAAGACTTATACAGCTTCTTTGCCAGACCCAAGGACCCGCTGAGCTACACGGCGGTTCGCATCTCGCTGGCATCGTCTGAAAAGATCAGAGAGTGGTCCTACGGGGAGATTAAAAAGCCTGAAACGATAAACTACCGAACCTTTAAGCCGGAGCGGGACGGGCTTTTTTGTGCGAAGATTTTCGGCCCCACCAAGGATTATGAATGCAACTGCGGCAAATACAAAAGGATGAAACACAGGGGTGTGGTTTGTGAGAAGTGCGGGGTCGAGGTTATTCAGTCCAAAGTTCGCCGGGAGCGGATGGGCCACATTAGCCTGGCCACACCGGTAGCCCATATATGGTTTTTGAGAAGCCTGCCCGGCAAGATCGGGAACTTACTGGATCTAACCCTGAAGGAGCTTGAAAAGGTCCTCTACTTTGATGCTTATATTGTCATAGATCCTAAGGAGACTGGTCTTGCCCCGCGCCAGCTTCTTCCTGAGGACGCATACCGGGAGGCATTAGAAAAATACGGTCATACGTTTGAGGTTGGGATCGGGGCTGAAGCCATCAAGGTTTTTCTCGAAAGGCTCGATTTGGATGAGGAATACAAGAGGCTGCGGGCTGAGATCCTGAGTACGGGTTCAGAGACAAAGCGCAAAAAACTATCCAAGCAGCTCAAGATCGTTGAGGCGTTCCGGAATTCCGGGAATCGGCCCGAGTGGATGATTATGGACGTGATTCCTGTGCTGCCCCCTGACGTGCGACCGCTGGTTCCCCTGGAAGGGGGTCGATTTGCCACCTCTGATCTGAATGACCTCTACCGGAGAGTGATCAATCGCAACAACCGCTTGAAGCGGCTTCAAGACTTGCGTGCCCCTGATATCATCATACGGAATGAAAAGAGGATGCTGCAAGAGGCCGTGGATGTATTATTTGACAATGGCCGATATGGCAGGGTCGTTACAGGGCCAAACCGTCGTCCCCTTAAGTCTTTGAGTGATGCATTGAGGGGGAAGCAGGGCCGTTTCCGCCAGAACCTGTTGGGCAAGCGGGTTGATTATTCAGGGCGCACCGTCATTGTCATAGGGCCGGAATTGCGTCTCCATCAATGTGGCCTACCCAAGAAGATGGCTCTGGAACTTTTCAAGCCCTTTGTCTTTTACAGGCTCGAAGAAAAGGGGTTGGTCACCACGGTCAAGGGTGCCAAAAAGCTTGTCGAACGGGAAACCCCGGAAGTATGGGATACCTTAGACGAGGTAGTGAAGGAATATCCGGTAATCCTGAACCGGGCTCCAACATTGCACCGGCTGGGGATGCAGGCATTTGAACCGATCCTGATCGAAGGCAAGGCAATCCAGCTTCACCCCCTGGTCTGCACCGCTTTTAACGCTGATTTTGATGGGGACCAAATGGCGGTTCATGTCCCTCTTTCTATAGAATCTCAAATTGAGGCGCGGGTACTTATGTTGTCCTCCAACAACATCCTTTCACCGTCCAATGGTGATCCTATCATTGTGCCTACTCAGGATATCGTATTGGGGATCTATTACATGACCCGAGCGGTTCTTGGCTCAAGGGGAGAAGGCAAGGTTTTTGCCAATCCCGAAGAAGTGCGCTCTGCTTACGATGCGGACGAGGTAGACCTTCATGCCAGAATCGTAGTTCGCATTGATGGCCAGCGGGTGGAGACCACCGTGGGGCGTGTGATCCTTCGAGAAATCCTTCCTCATGAACCGGTTGTGCAGTTACGTCACATAATAGTCTCTTCGGAGAAGGAGGCCAGAGGAGCCCTTGCTGATCTGAGAGAGGGTGAGGATTTTGTCCAGATGGTACAAAGGATCTCAGAAAGCGGGGATCGTGCCCAGGATGGTGACATGGGATTTGTGCAGCGGGAGCAACTTGAAGAGGTATACGCGATAAATCCATCTGATACAGAGGCAATATTTGCCCTTGATGTTGGTGAGCTCAGTGATGTCATCAAGGCTAATGGGAGCTATCACATATTCAAAGGCATGGGAAAGAGAGTGGGACTTCCCTTTGAGCTTATCAATAAGGTGATGGACAAAAAGGCTGTGAGCCAGCTGATCAACTACTGCTATCGAACCATAGGGGGTAAAGCCACGGTCATCCTTGCAGACCGGTTGAAGGACATCGGCTATCGATATGCTACTCGGGGAGGAATTTCCATATGCGTGGATGACATGGTCATTCCTCACGACAAATGGGACATTATCAAGAAGGCCGAACAACTGGTTGTCAAGATCAACGAGCAGTATACCGAAGGCTTGATAACCCGCGGGGAGAAGTACAATAAGGTTGTTGACATTTGGGCAAAGGCGACCACTGATGTGGCCAACGAGATGATGGAAGAGATGAAGATTGTTCCCCTTGTGGACAAGGAAGGCCAGCCAGTGTTTGACGAAGAGGGCCAGCCGATCAAGGAAGAGAGCTTCAATGCTGTCTACATGATGGCCGATTCAGGATCAAGGGGCAGCAAGGACCAGATGCGACAGTTAGCAGGGATGCGAGGTCTGATGGCCAAACCCTCTGGTGAGATCATTGAGACCCCTATTACGGCCAACTTTCGGGAGGGGCTCACCGTACTTCAGTACTTTAGCTCAACGCACGGTGCACGGAAAGGCCTGGCCGATACAGCTCTTAAGACAGCAAACTCAGGATACCTGACTCGTCGGCTGGTAGATGTTGCTCAAGATTGTGTGACCACTGAAGAGGATTGCGGAGCGCTGACAGGGATTGAGGTGGAGCCTCTTGTAGAGGGAGGCGAAATTATCAAAAAGATTGGTGAACGAGTGCTCGGAAGGGTGGCCTTAGAGGATATTCGGGATCCTTACACGGATGAGGTGTTGGTCCGTGCCAATGAAGAGATTGACGAAGAGAAGGTCGCCAGGATCGACAATGCAGGTCTTACCAGGGTTAAGATTCGCTCCGTGCTGACATGTAAATCCGCAGATGGCGCATGTTGCAAGTGTTATGGCCGTGATCTGGCTTATGGCCAGCCCGTAGAGATTGGCACGCCAATCGGAATCTTGGCAGCGCAGTCTATTGGGGAACCCGGCACACAGCTCACTATGCGGACATTCCATATTGGCGGCACAGCCCGTGGCGCAGCAGAGGAGGCAGATTTCAGGGCTATAAGTGCTGGTCGGGTTAAATACGTTGGCATAAATACGGTTGAGAATGCTCGTGGGGAGTTTGTGGTTATGAACCGTCAAGGGGGGGAGTTTGCCATTGTGGACGATCAGGGCCGAGAGCGGGAGCGATATCCGGTCATCTACGGTGCCCACTTTGTGGCCAGAGACGGCCTCGAGGTCAAGGCTGGTGATCTGCTCGTCACGTGGGATCCCTACACGACTCCGATTCTTACCGAGGTAGGCGGTGTCCTGAAGTATGGGGATATCTTGCCGGGGACGACCATGCAGGAGAAGGTTGACCCTGTGACAGGCAAGGCGAGTCAAGTGATCGTTCAAACTAAAGACGCAGACGTTCGCCCAAGGATTTCCATAAAAGATGAGAAAGGTAAAACGGCCAAACTGCCCTCTGGGGGTGATGCGCGTTATTTCCTCCCTCTGGGGGCGATTCTGATGGTATCTGAAGGGGATACGGTCAATGCCGGGGATGTTATTGCCAAGCTTCCCCGGGAGACCACCAAGACCAAGGATATTACAGGTGGCCTTCCCCGTGTGGCCGAGCTGTTTGAGTGTCGAAAACCAAAAGAGGCTGCGATTCTAACCGAGATTGATGGGTACGTGAGCGTTTCCAAAGGAGCCAAGGGGAGGCAGAAGATCACCATAACGCCCCCTGATGTTGGTGAGAAAAAAGAATACCTGGTTCCGAGAGGCAAACACATTAGCGTGTTGGAGGGGGATTACCTCAAGGCGGGCGACGCCTTGATGGGGGGATCCGCCAACCCCCATGACATTTTGAATATCCAGGGGGACCTTCGCCTGGCCCGATATCTGGTAGACGAAGTCCAAGAGGTCTATCGTCTACAGGGTGTTCGAATCAATGATAAGCATATCGAGGTGATCGTGCGCCAGATGTTGAGGCGGGTAAAGATAGTTGATCCGGGGGATACAGAATTTATTCTGGAAGAACATGTCGATAAGATGCGTTTTGAAGAGATCAACCGGGAGGTGGTAGCCAGGGGTGGCAAGCCTGCGGTCGCCAACCCCCTGCTTTTGGGAATTACCAAGGCGTCGCTCAGCACTGAGAGCTTTATCTCTGCGGCATCATTTCAAGAAACTACGAAGGTGCTCACGGAAGCAAGCATTGCGGGCAAGGTTGACCACTTGAAGGGCCTGAAAGAGAATGTGATCATGGGGCGTATCATACCAGCCGGTACAGGAATGACCCAATATAGAGGGGCCAGTGTTGTGTTGGAATCTGAGGAGATGGTTGAGGAATCGGAGGGCGTGGACGACTTAGAAGTAGGTCAGGCGGATGATGTGGCTCGGGCGTGAGAAAAGAGGAGAAAAGTAGTTGACATGGGAAAATGCAGGTGCTAAAAATAGAAATTTTTTGCGCCTGGGTTCCAGGGCATGGCGGGCCACAAATAGTTCATTGTGTTCGTTGAGTTTTTTGGGTTCATTGAGTTCATTGGGTTTGTCGGCTTTATCGCATAGGATTTTAACACAACAAACACGACAAACTCAATAAACACAACAAACAGAGGTAGAAACTTATGCCGACCATCAATCAGTTGGTAAAGAAGGGCCGGGAGCGTGTGAGGAAAAAGGCTCACACGCCGGCTCTTCAACAATGTCCTCAGAAACGGGGTGTGTGTACGCGAGTATATACGGCCACGCCTAAGAAACCGAATTCAGCTTTGAGAAAGGTGGCCAGGGTTCGTTTGACCAACGGTATGGAGGTGACCACCTATATTCCTGGCGTGGGGCACAACCTTCAGGAGCATTCGGTTGTACTCGTTCGAGGGGGACGGGTCAAAGATCTGCCCGGGGTCCGCTATCACATAGTCCGGGGCACGCTCGATTCTGTGGGTGTTCAGGACCGAAAACAAGGCCGATCAAGATATGGCACCAAAAGGCCAAAGTGAAACGGAAGTGAGCTAAAGTGCCTGAAGTGCCTAAAGTGAGCTAAAGTTGCCTCCGGCCCGTAGGGCCTACGCCCCAGAGGGAAGACTTGAAAAAGCTTTTTTATTATTGGTTTTAATCCTTTAACTTTAGGCACTTTAGCTCACTTTAGCTCACTTTAGGCACTCCGCTAATGAATCGTGAATCGGAAAAGGAATAACAAATAACAAATAACAAATAACGACACCCCGGGAGCCATATATGCCAAGAAAACGAGAGATCCCCAAACGGCCTATTATGCCTGACCCAAAGTATAAGAGTAAGTTGGTATCGAAGTTTATCAACTGTCTGATGAAGGGTGGGAAGAAGAGTGTGGCAGAATCGATATTGTACGATGCCTTTGGGATTGTCGAAAGGAGAACCAAGGAGCCGCCCCTGAAGGTTTTCGAAAGGGCTATGGGGAATGCCAAACCCCGCATTGAGGTCAAGTCGCGCCGGGTAGGCGGCTCGACTTATCAGGTGCCGGTAGAGGTTCGAGCAACCCGCCAGACCGCACTAGGAATTAGGTGGCTGATTTCCTTTGCACGAAAGCGTTCAGAAAAAAGCATGTCGGAAAGAGTGGCCGCTGAGCTGATGGATGCTGCCAATCAGCGGGGTACAACCATTAAGAAAAGAGAAGACACGCACAGAATGGCTGAGGCCAACAAGGCCTTTGCGCACTACAGATGGTAACACCACACATGCCGCGATTGGTTCCAATACATAAAGCCAGAAACATTGGCATCGTTGCCCATATTGATGCTGGGAAAACTACAACCACTGAAAGGATCTTGTATTATGCGGGTGTATCCCACAAGATGGGCGAGGTGGATCAGGGATCTGCCGTGATGGACTGGATGGAACAGGAGCAAGAGCGGGGAATCACCATCACCTCGGCTGCTACGACTTGTTTGTGGAAGGATTATCGGGTCAACATCATTGACACGCCCGGGCACGTGGATTTCACAATAGAAGTAGAAAGATGCCTCAGGGTCCTGGATGGCGTCATTGCAGTCTTCTGTGCAGTTGGAGGGGTGGAGCCACAGTCGGAAACAGTCTGGCGCCAAGCCGATCGGTATCGTGTTCCGCGGATTGCCTTCATCAACAAAATGGACAGGGCAGGAGCCGACATGGACCGCTGTGTGGAGATGATGCGGGCCAGGCTGATGGCTGAACCTGTTGTGCTCCAGATGCCCATAGGGCGCGAGGAGGATTTTGTAGGGATTGTTGATTTGGTTTCGATGAGAGCTCTACTTTATTATGATGACGTGGACCTGGGAGTCGATTTCAAAGAGGCGGACATTCCGCCATTGCTTCGAAAGGAGGCCGAAGGGCGCCGCGTTGAGCTTCTGGAGTCAATGGCGAATGTTGATGAATCGATCATGGAACGCTACATTGACGGGGAACCGATTTCATCTGATCAATTAATAGGAGCTATCAGGGAGGCAACCCTTTCGCTGAAGCGGATACCGGTTTTGTGTGGGGCTACTTTCAAGAATAAGGGGGTGCAACCCCTGCTGGATGCCGTGATTCGATACCTCCCGTCTCCCGCAGATATTCCACCCGTGTCCGGCATGGACCTGAAGGGCAAGGAGGCGCTCCGGGGGACAGATGATTCTGTGCCGTTTTCGGCCTTGGCCTTCAAGTTGATGACCGATCCGTACGTGGGACATTTAACTTTTTTACGTATATATTCCGGGCTGTTAAAGTCTGGGGATACAGTACTTAATGCGACCAAGGGAACAAGGGAAAAGATCGGAAGGCTCGTGAAAATGCATGCCAACAAGCGGGAGGAGATCAAGGAGGTCTATGCAGGAGATATTGTTGCAGCAATAGGTCTCAGGAATACGACCACGGGTAACACGCTCTGTGAGCCGACAAGTCCGATCCTCCTGGAATCGATGGCCATGCCGAAGCCTGTAATGTCAGTAGCCATTGAGCCGAAGACAAAGGATGACCACAAGAAACTGGGCACAGGTCTCAGCAAGGTTGCTATGGAGGATCCGTCTTTTAAGGTCTCCTTTGATGAAGAGACTGGCCAGACCTTGATTTCGGGTATGGGGGAACTTCATCTGGAGATTATTGTGGATCGTCTACTAAGGGAGTTCAAGGTTGATGCAGTCGTTGGTAAGCCCCATGTGGCTTACCGAGAGACCGTTTCCAGCCCATCGGAGGGGGAAGGCAGGTTTGTGCGCCAGTCTGGCGGCCGCGGCCAGTACGGCCATGTTAAGCTTCGCGTGGAGCCTGGGGAGCGTGGCCAGGGTGTTGTATTTGAGAATAAAGTCGTGGGCGGAGTAATCCCCAAGGAATATATTACGTCGGTTGAGAGGGGAGTTAGGGAGGCGGCCGCCAGTGGCGTACTTGCGGGGTATTCCATGGTAGACTTAAAGGTTACGATATTTGACGGATCATATCATGAGGTGGATTCTTCGGAAAGGGCTTTCCATATTGCAGGATCCATTGGGTTTAAATCGGCAGCCGAAAAGGCAGAGCCCTTATTCCTGGAACCCTTCATGGTATTGGACGTAGTGGCTCCGGAAGGTTTTATCGGAAATGTGATCGCTGACTTGAACGGCCGACGTGCTAAGATTCAGGTGGTAGATATCCAGAACGGGGTTCGGATGGTGAACGCTCGGGTGCCTTTAGCTGAGATGTTCGGCTATGCTACGGATCTGAGGTCCATGACCCAGGGCCGGGCAACTTATACGATGCAGTTTTCTGGTTACGAGCCAGTTCCGCAATCGATTGCCCGGACTATTAAGGAAAAAGGGGTGTAGAGGGAATATTGGAGTATTGGAGTGATGGGTCAGCACTCCGAACGTATGGCATAAATTGGTTGCCACTAAACGGCGTATAATTTTCCGCCGCAGGCGGATAGAGATTCGGAAACGTCAATCGTAGGGAGGTACCAAGATGGCTAAGAAGAAGTTTGAGCGTGTGAAGCCGCATGTGAATGTAGGCACTATTGGGCATATTGATCATGGGAAGACGACGTTAACGTCTGCGATCACGAAGCATTTAGC
>JAFDKF010000006.1 GCA_019307135.1 Deltaproteobacteria bacterium | reverse complement strand
CGTATCATCCTGGAAAATCCTTCTTCGCTCAATTCCTCGGCAAATAATGTGATGCAGAGCACCGGGGGCATCTATGCGCGCTTTTCGTGGCATGAGGGATCACATAACACATCCGGCCCCAAAAGGAAAGTTATATTTTCATGACCGTCCCCCTTGGCCATTGGGTTTCTCGGGTGGTGTCATGAGTTCAGCGATGGCCTCAAAGACAATCTTGAACTGGTCGTCATATTTCCTTTCAAGCGCAGCCAGTTTGCGTTCCAGGTCCTTATGGGCCGATAGCATTCCTCGAAGCTTAACGAACGCACGCATGATAGCTATGTTCACCTGAATTGCCCGCTGGCTCCTCAAAACGCTCGAGAGCATGGCAACGCCTTGTTCTGTGAAAGCATGAACCCGCTTAGAGTACTTGATTTCGGAGGATGTCACAGTTTGTGATATCCTCATGATCTCCTCACGGGTCAAGGCAAACATGAAGTCTTCGGGGAAACGCTCAACATTCCTTCCCACGGCTTGATTCAGGACTCTTGTCTCCACCCCATAGAGCTCAGCCAGGTCACGGTCCAACATGACTTTCTGACCACGGATTAGCAGGATTGCTGTTTCAATGCGCTCAGCAGGAAACAATGATTCTCTGTCTTTTGCAGTCGTTTTCTTCATGGTTGCTCTGGAAGGAAACTTCGGGGACATGAGATTCTAAGAGTGTTTGTAAACGCCCTCAGTTTGATCCCCAAAAAGTCAAAAGCCCATCCTTTCTTACTAAAAAAGATGGACTTTCCAGTCTTCATTCCACAGCCTTCTCCCAACAAGGCCTGAGGTATCAAAATCCGATGTGGTACAGACGGCCCCCCAATTGTTGTTGTCGAGTAACAGAACGGTCTGATTTTGTCAAGGATTACAACATATAATAGAACACTTTGCCTGAAGGCATCCAATCCAAAGAGAAAAGTGTAACAAAAGGTTACATTTTTGAGAAAAAGGCCGTCAAAAAGGTGGGTAGTTTCTACACAGTTGAACAGGTTAGTCTCTCACAGAGTTCACCAGAGGCACTGGGGTTTTGATCTGAATCACTGAGGGGACGATTCAGATCAACGCGCCAACGCTTCGCGTAACTCCCTGCATCGCCAATACAACTTGGGGGCAAACAGGCATTCTGGATAGCACCGCAGACAAAGATGCTTTGCCTTAGGGTGATGGGTCACGATTGTTCCAACTCTGTGGATCTCTCCGTGCATGCAAGAGTGCGAGTACTACAATCCTGTCCTATTCAGCCACATAAAACACCCCGTAAGGAAAACGCCGAATCAGGCTCCGGCGGACATTCTTGTATATGACAGAATACAACTCAGGAGTCCGTTGAATGGACGACAAGGCGGCATCTACGCTCAAGAAGGAGGGGAATCGAACTCGGCCTCTGGGCGGATGATAAAAGGATGATTGTGACTCCAAAATTGTCGTTGTAACGCCTCAATGAGAATCGCTACGTCTATCCGAATCGAATACCGAACAAATCGCCGTCTTTAGTGGCATCCGTCAAGCGGGTAGGGATGATGCGCCTAATAACGCCGGCACTTTGTCACCGCTGGCCAAGGAGATGTCACAACCTGTTACCCTGGAGTAACAGGGGAACATGAAATTTTACCATCCTCTTGACAATTGAAGTAGTAGATCACGGAAATCAACAGGGTAGGTCTCAAACGGAAATCAATACTCTAAATGAATTTCGCAAAGAGATCGAATATGTGGCAATACGCTTTTATGCCGCCAGAACTTCCACCTTTCCGATCATTAAACCTCTCTCAACAGGAACTACTTGGTTGTCTTGTTTCAAAGCATCAATATGTGACTCAACCGCCTCTTTGACATTCTCCATAACCTCGTCCAACGTCTCCCCTTGAGAATAGCAGCCTGGTAAAGCAGGGATCTCTGCCCAATATCCGCCTTCCTCTGCGGGATGCATAACTACTGTATATTCCATATAATCCTCCCCTATTCATATCAGTTTCAAGAACTGATCCTCAGTCAAGCCTGCTTTCTTAATGGCACTCTTCAAAAGCCCGATTTTTACTTCACCACTCTGTGGAATTGTTATTATTAAACCATTCGGCATCTTGATATTACGATGGTCTCCTTTGCCACCTTTTGGAATACCTCCAGCTTTTATAAAAGCACTTACTGCATCTTTACCTTTGATTCCACGTAGTTATTTTCCCATGTTACCATATCCTATGGATGAAAGACAACCCAGTGGCCAAATGAATTATTGGGCCTCTTCCGGGGCATCCCACATTGAATTACTCTTTCATTGTTCTTTATGACCGCGTTGGAAATGGCGGGTGGAGAGACTCCCGGATGGCGTGCCGGTCCTGCTAATAGTTGGAAGGTACGAGAAAACGCACATCTCTTCAAAATATGCACGATACGCTTCATTATGATCCCTTGCCACAGATGGCCTGTAGCCCGTGTCTGTAAGACAAGACTCCACACATTTGAAAATGCATATCATACTAGCTGGTTACGGTCAAGAACAGATGATCGAATGGAGCAGAACAGGTCAAGCTCGTATGATAGAATCCCCCTTGTTTGACATAAGATATTCTGAAAACGCACAACTGCATCCCAAGTTAGCAATCGTGTGGGACTGGCCTACCGGAGTGCAGTGTTCATAACAAACGCCTTGATCCGTGTACCCTGTCTCGATAGCTCAGTAGCTTGGCTGTCGAACTGACTTTCAGCTTCAGGGTCATCCTGAAGGTTGGACGTTTCAACTGACGTACAAAGAGAGATTATTAATGGGGTTCGTGCACAAGATCCAACGCTTTTTTCTTGACGATTTTTCCCGGAACGCCTATTTATGTGGTAAAATTATATATTACGGTTTTGAACGTTGGGCAGGATATATAGCGCCATGACATTGGATAACACCAGAAAAAAGAAGCTCAGTATCGGCATCATAGGCGGGGGAAAACGCTGTAAGACGATCCTTGAGATGTCCCAGCGTGAGCGCCCCCCCAAGGTCAACGCTTCAGTGGTCATTGTATTCGATCCAGATCCCGAGTCTCCCGGCTACCAGTATGCCAGCGAGCTGGGCATTGAGACCACGACCGATCTCGAGGCCTTTAGCGAACGAAAAGACCTTAACTTTATACTGGATCTGACCGGCGCCAGGAAGGTTTTGATCCCTCTACTGGTGCATAAAGGTTCTAAGGTTCCGGTCCTTGATGCAGTCAGCTCTAATCTCCTTTACGACGTTTTCAACATTCAAAAAGAATTGATCACCACCCGGAGATCCTTGAGACAAACCAAGACATTTTTGGAGCGTGTCATCAACAGTATCCAGGAGGAGATCCTCGTGATCGATACGAATTTCAAGATTGTGGATGCCAATGATGCGGCGCTGAAAGCTGTAAGCCTTACAAAAGAAGAGGTGGTGGGCAAATACTGCTATCAAATATGTTATCAATCTCAGACCCCGTGTAATTCCAAGGATCATCCCTGTCCCATGCAGGATGTCCTCAGGACCGGCAACTATTCTCAAGCGACTCACAAACGCCATAAGTCGGACGGAGAGGCCCGATACTATGATCTTGTCCTTTACCCCCTAAAGGACGAAAATGGCAACGTGGCACAGGTTATCGAAATAGGCCGCGACATATCAGACGAATTGGAAAAACGGGTAGCCGGCCGGGCTAAGGAACTCAAAGAGGATTATGCCCGGCTCGTTCAGGAAGACAAGATGATCTCTTTAGGAAAACTCATGTCCAGTGTGGCTCATGAGATCAACAACCCCCTGTCTGGAATCATTAACCTGAGCAAACTGGTGCTGCGCAACCTGGAAGAAGAGGCACTCGATGAAGAGTCATTGGACACCATGAAACAGCACCTCGGGCTGGTGGTCTCGGAGACTACTCGCACGAGTAAGATTGTCTCAAACCTCCTTTCCTTTTCCCGCCAGGTTAAAGTGGACGTACAGAACATCGACATAAACGAGGTCATTCACCGCGTGTTCAGCATTGTGGGTCATAAGGCCAAGTTGCAAGATATTGCCGTCCACTTTGAACTGGATGAACCACTTCTCACGGTCAAGGGTAATTTCGCGCAGCTTCAGCAGTCTATCATGAATATTGTCTTTAACGCCATTGAGGCTATGCCTGACGGCGGCGAGTTAACCATTTCCACACGCCACCGTGACGCTAAGAAGCATGAGGTGGTAGTTGATATCCTGGACACCGGGCACGGGATCTCACAGAAAAACCTTCCGAATATCTTTGAGCCATTTTTTTCCACCAAGGGGGAGGCCAAAGGGGTTGGGCTGGGGCTTTCGGTGGTTTACGGAATCATACGGGATCACCAGGGAGAGATTACTGTCAAGAGTGAGGTAGGAAAGGGGACCGATTTCACCATCAGGCTCCCGGCACAGGAGCGCGAAACGAGCAGATCGTACGGGCGGGGATAAACCCTGCCCCTACTAACGCTTCGGCCCAATTGGAGTATTGCTTCCCATTACTCCATTACTCCAGAGCATGTGAGTCTATCTGCAGGTGACGATGGCATGGTATCAGAATTAAACATCATGGTTGTGGACGATGAGCTGATTGTCCGGGAATCTTTGAAGGGCTGGCTTGAAAAATTTGGCTATGGAGTCGATACGGCCGAAGATGCTCGAGAGGCCCTGGAAAAGCTTGAGAGGGAGGGCTACGCTCTCCTTTTTGTGGATATTAAAATGCCCGGCATGGATGGTGTTGAACTCCTGAAGAGGGTGAAAGAGGATCAGCCGGATGTGATCGTGGTCATGATCACAGCCCACGGCTCCATCGAGTCGGCCATTGAGGCCATGAAAGCCGGTGCCAGCGATTATCTCATGAAGCCTTTTGATCCGGAGGACCTTGAGCTTTTAATCGAAAAACTGGCTCAAACCAAAAGACTTATGGATGAAAACAGGAGGCTGAGAGAATCTTACGAAGGCTCCTCCCGGTTTCAAGATCTTATTGGACAGTCTGGAGCCATGCAAAAGTTGTTTCAACTCATCGAGGACGTGGCCCCAGGTGACACTGCGGTCCTTATCGTAGGGGAGACCGGCACGGGAAAGGAGTTGGTGGCAAAGGCGATCCACGCATTGAGCCCGCGGCGTTATGCTCCTTTCGTGGCCGTAAACTGTGGCGCTTTTACAGAAACCCTGCTCGAAAGTACCCTTTTTGGGCACGAGAAGGGAGCGTTCACAGGTGCCCACCATCTGCAAAAGGGTCGCCTGGAGATGGCCAATGGAGGCACACTATTCCTGGATGAGGTGGGCGAAATCAGCCCAAAGATGCAGGTGGATTTTTTAAGGGTGCTCGAAGAAAAGAAGTTCCACCGGCTGGGCAATCCTAAGCCGATGACTACCGATTTTCGGCTCATCTCGGCGACCCATCGTGACCTTGAGGAGGCCATTCAGAAAAGAGTGTTTCGTCAGGACTTTTACTACAGGATCAATGTGATCACAATCGTCGTGCCCCCTTTAAGGGAGAGGAAGGAGGACATAGAGCTTCTGGCCCACCAGTTCCTGGGACGATACAGCCAGGAATTGAACAAGAATGTTGCTGGAATCAGCAAGGAGGCCCTGGATATTCTCACCAGGTATGAGTGGCCCGGCAACGTACGGGAGCTTGAAAATGTGATCGAGCGCGCTGTCGTAATTGGTAAGAAACGAAAGATCAACCCAGCGGACCTCCCTTTTCAAGATGCGAGGATTCCCCGAAGACCGATAGCGGGCTCTCTGGGAGAGGTGGAAAAAGATCACATATCAGATATGCTTACGGCCTGCGACTGGAATATTGCCCGTACCGCCAGCTTGCTGGGCATCAACCGCACCACGCTTTATAAAAAGATTAAGAAATACGGATTCAAACAGCCAGCCTCCTAAAGGGATGGTACCCTCGTTTATAACCCAAAAAAATCCCTCAAATCCTGTCAATCCTGTCTAACATAAATGACATCCGAAAAGAAGATCATCGCTGTTCAGCCCCTTGGTCGTGCTAGAAGAGATGTACTTGAAGTCATCGCTGCAAACCTTCAAGCCTTCTTTCAAATCCGAACCGAAGTTTTTCTGGACCAGCCCATCCCCGACGGGGCATACAACTCTCAGCGTGGCCAATATAATTGTTACCCCATCATAGAATCCCTGCGCATATCAAAACCACATCATGCAATCAAGATTATCGGCGTGACAGAAGTAGATCTATTTATACCTATTCTGACCTACGTGTTCGGGGAGGCGGAGCTGGGAGGCAATGCAGCCGTGGTCTCCACGTACCGGTTGGCTAGAGGCAAAGACCGGGAACCCGTTTCCTCAAGACGCCTTTTTGAAAGGGCTGCAAAAATTGCTGTTCATGAGATGGGCCATACCTTTCGTCTCCCCCACTGCAAGGAAGATCGATGCATTATGAGCAGCTTCCCGGTCCTGAGCCATATCGATGAAAAAACCATATACTTCTGTCGCTACTGCACCACGTTTTTGAGAGATGAGTACGAGAAATTGGGTTTTGCTTAGCATCCAGGTTATGTCAATAGAAATTCATGCACAAGTTTTTCCCAGGCGATTTCCGGTAGATTTCCGTAAATATCGTTCACTGGAAAACCACCCGCCGAGGCCGTCGTACCGTATTCTTCGGCCACCAGATCCCTGAGCCGCGTAGCCTCGTTTTCCATCCACTCTATACTTTCTTGTCCGCCCATAAGATCTTTCAGGTTTTTCTTCATCTTTGTAGGTTCCACCATAAAAAGCCATCCCATCTGGTAGGGGGATTTGTGCATGAGCTCCGGAGTATCTAAGACCTTTTGATTCACAGCAGTCACAACGCCCTGAATAGGCGAGAGCATCTCCGCCCGATTGTTGTTTCGCTTCAGTACCCAGCCGGTCTCATTTTGGACCACTTCGTCGCCCAGAGAAGGGAGTTCCAGCTTCTTGTTGGGTCCAAACAGCCTGGTTGCAAAATCATCCAGCCCTACCCGGATACGTGCCCCATAGTCGATCATCGCCCAGCCATGGCCGCGATGGTAGTAATGCCCCTCGGCCAGGGAGAAGCCTGACATACTGGTCAGGGTCACTGGTGAAATCGGGTCAAGAGCGGTTACCTCATTTTCAATGAGTTCGTCAAATTCGCACTTATGGCACTGGAAGGCATTGGGGCAGATCTTATAGGCCACGCGACCGGACAACATATGACGGCACTGGCGCTGGCCGACATCCAACTCGTTGAAATGTTCTCGCCAACTCTTGATCCGGTCCTTTTTGGTCTTCAGTCCTAAGCCTGCACTCCGTCTTTGCCGATTCTCTGAGACAATTTTAGCCATGGATTTGTCAAAGCTGCAATTAATGCAGTCATAATTTTGGTCGCACAGCTTGAAGTTCAGAACCCCTGCTTTCATCCAGATGCATTCATCCTGTGCAATCTTCAGGCCTTTTATTTTTGATTTCTTGGTGGCAGCGATCATGATTTCCTCCTGTTTTTTGGCATCCTTCATTCCTCGGTTTACACTTTTCAAAAATGCGGGCGTCAAGAGATAAATTCTTTTGTTCGTACTTTTTGGTGTCAGGTGTACTTTTTGGTGTCAGGTGTACTTTTTGGTGTCAGGTGTACTTTTTGGTGTCAGGTGTCAGGTGTCAGGTGCAGGAAACACTGAAACCTGAACACTGAAACCTGAACACTGAAACCCCAAACCTGGAGTGGTGAAAAAAAGTGTAAACTACTTTGTGGCGAAAATGAAGGATGCCTGTTTTTTTGATAATGAGTTTCGCAACAAGCGTGCCACAAGAACGCATATTTTCTATCTTATTGTAATAATTGACGATTAAATCGATAGGGGCGCAACATGAAAAGAATAGGGTCTCGTTTTTTTGAGGCAAAAATAGACACACAAAAAGATACTAAAGCATTTGTCAATGATTTCATAGGGTTGTACGCTGTGAGAAAAGAGACACGATTGTCTAAATTATAAACACTTACAAAGGAGTGTGCTTGTGTCTAAAAAATAGACAGCCGACCTGTAGTACTTCGGATCGTGCATTTCGGTTGCAGATTATTTCGATGGAACTCAGTTGGCTCAGCTCACAAGAAGAAAGAGGATTAGCAGTCATCATGACATGCGACAGAGCCCCTCCCAACCTCCAAATCTTTTGCCCCTATTGCACTCAGATTATCGAAGCGTGAGCCCCCACATGTAGCCACTGGGGCAGGGCCCTCTTTTGAGTTGGGGCTTGATTTTCTTTAGATTTGGTTATAGTCAAGAGCCTGACTCACTTCGCCAGGAGCTAAGAGCAATCCTGAACAGACCAGCGAGCGTGTTGCCGCAGTCATGTTTGTGCGGAGCAGTATTGCAGGGATGCAAGAAGGGTTTCTATCGGAATAGGAGGAACCTTCATGGAAGAAGAAATGCAAAAAGATAAGATTGGGTCAGTACTGGTTGTCGGGGGTGGTATCGGTGGGATGCAGGCAGCGCTGGATCTTGCAGATTCTGGCTTTTATGTATACCTGGTTGAGAAATCACCTGCCATTGGTGGCAGAATGGCCCAGTTAGATAAAACGTTCCCTACGAATGATTGTTCCATGTGTATCATGGGGCCAAAGCTGGTGGAATGCGGTCGGCATCTGAATATCGAAATTATCACTTATGCTGATATTGAATCCATCGAAGGATTTGCTGGAAATTTCAAAGTAAAGGTCAAAAAACGTGCACGCGGTATCAACACGGACATTTGTACTGGCTGTGGCAGTTGCGTTGCAAACTGTCCGGTGACAAATCAACCAGTTATCACATTCCACCATTCTCCGCACCAGGCGGACGGAGTGAAGCGGAGCAAAGCCCAAAGCCCTACGATAACTTTCAAGCTTAATGGCAAAGAAGTGCAGGGAGAAGAAGGACAATACATCCTTCAGATTGCTGAGGAATATGGGGTTGAGATCCCTACGCTATGCTACCATAAAGCCCTTGAGCCTGCCGGAATGTGCCGTCTATGTATCGTAGAACTCTGTGATGGCCGTAGAACCCATTTTGTCACGGCATGCAACTACCCGATACGGGAAGGGATGGAGGTCTATACGGACACCGAGGCGGTTCACGAATACCGTAAGCTTATCGTGGAATTGTTGCTTGCCTGTTGTCCGGATGTGGCTATTATCAAGGAATTGGCAGCAAAATACGGGATCAAAGAGCCACGGTTTGAAAAAGAAGACAACGATTGTATTCTCTGCGGGCTTTGCGTACGTATGTGCGAGAGGATAGGAAACAGTGCTATCAGCCTGACCGGGCGCGGTGTGGAGATGAAAATAGATACTCCCTTTCATATCCAGAGCGATGTCTGTATGGCCTGTGGAGCCTGTGCCTTTGTTTGTCCTACTGGGCATATCAAGCTGGAAGATATTACCAAACACGCTATTAAACCTATCCCCTCCGAGTATCAGATGGGGCTCACAGGCCGAAAACCAATCTATGTGCCATATGCTCAGGCCGTACCCAATACGCCAGTCATCGACCGTACCAGGTGTATGCATTTTGCGACCGGTGGGTGTAAGACATGTGCCGAATTCTGTGGTGTTGGGGCGATTGATTTTTCCCAACAAGATGAAACTGTCGAACTAAACGTTGGGTCGGTCATTCTCGCACCTGGTTTTGAACCATACGACCCGAAACTTTATGATACGTATCAATATGGCCGTTTCCCTGATGTTGTTACCAGCCTGGAATTTGAGCGCATCCTGAGCGCATCTGGCCCTTATGAGGGTCACCTTGTAAGACCATTTGATCAAAAGGAACCGAAAAAGATTGCCTGGATCCAGTGTGTGGGTTCAAGGAATACCCAGAGAGGTGGTAAAGGTTATTGCTCGGCTGTCTGTTGCACCTATGCCATAAAACAGGCGATGATAGCTAAAGAGCACTCCTCCGAACCATTAGACACTGCTATCTTCTACATAGATATGCGCACCTATGGCAAGGACTTCGAGCGATACTATAATCGGGCCAAAGAGGAAATGGGGATTCGTTTTGTAAAATCGAGGATAAATAATGTATTGCCTGGTGATACGCCCGGAAACCTCAAGATTAAGTATACAGATGAGGCAGGAAGAATGGTCCAGGAAGACTTTGACATAGTAGTCTTATCTGTAGGAGTCAATATAGCCCAGGAATCCATCGAGTTGGCAAAAAAAATGGGCGTTGAGCTGGACCATTACAATTTTGTGAGAACCAGTAGTTTTAAACCGGTTAAGACATCAAGACCGGGCGTCTATGTATGTGGCGTCTTTGAGGCTCCCAAGGCTATCCCCCATACCGTTGCTCAGGCAAGTGCGGCTGCAGCCTCGGCTACCTCAGCCCTTGCAGAAGTGAGAGGGACCAGGATTAAGATAAAGGAGTATCCGCCCGAACGGGATGTCAGTAAAGAACCGATAAGGATCGGTGTCTTTGTCTGTCATTGTGGTATAAACATAGGCGGGGTAGCTAACGTTCCGGAGATCGTAGAATATGCCAAAACCCTTCCGTATGTGGATTATGCAGAAGATAATCTCTTCACCTGTTCTGAAGATACCCAGGCAAAGATGAAAGACGTCATCACAGAAAGGCAGTTAAATAGGATGGTGGTAGCCTCATGCACACCGAGAACACATCAGCCATTATTCAGAGAGACATGCAGGGAAGCTGGCCTTAATCAGTATCTCTTTGAGATGGCAAATATCCGGGATCAATGCACGTGGGTTCACATGCAAGATCCGGAAAAGGCTACGGAAAAGGCGAAGGATCTGGTGCGTATGGCAGTAGCAAGGGCGGCCACCTTGGAGCAGCTTCATGAAATCCCGCAGCCGATCCGTCAGGAAGCTCTGGTAGTCGGGGGTGGTGTCGCCGGGATGACAGCAGCCTTGGGATTGGCTGAACAAGGATTTAAGGCCTATTTGATAGAGAGGACGGATAGACTGGGCGGCTATGCCCTTAGATTACTTACCACATGGAGGGATGAAAGGGTACAGCCTTATGTTGAAGAAATGGTTAAAGAAGTTAATGAACATACTCTGATTGATGTGCATTTGCAGACCGAGATCAAGGAGGTAAATGGCATTGTAGGAAATTTTAGATCCAAATTGGTCGATCGCCAGGGCAAAGAGACAGAGGTGGGTCACGGTGTAGCTATTATAGCCAATGGGGCAGAGAGTTACGAGCCCGAAGAGTATCTATATGGAGAAGATCCCAATATCTTTCTATCTCTCGGGCTCGATCAGGAAATTATGCAAAATGCTGACAGGCTGAAGCATGTTAATACCGCTGTTTTTATCCAGTGTGTTGGCTCCAGGGAGCCAGACAGGCCTTATTGCAGCAAGGTGTGCTGCAACCGTTCTGTCCACAGGTCATTGACCCTAAAGCAACTAAACCCCAATATGGATATCTACATAATCTACAGGGATATAAGAACCTTCGGAATAAGAGAGGATTTATATAGAGAGGCACGATCCAGGGGTGTCAAATTTATCCGTTATAAGATGGATGATAAACCCAAGGTTGAAAAAAGGGATGGCAGACTCAGGGTGACCGTTAAGGATCAGGCAATTAAGATCCCTGTGGAGATAGATACCGATATTATAACCCTGGCTTCGGCTATTGTGCCTCGGGACGATAATGGTGTACTTTCCAAGCTCTTTAAGGTGGCTATAAATCAGGATGGCTTTTTCATGGAGGCTCACGCAAAGCTGAGGCCTGTGGATTTTGCCTGTGCCGGCATATTTGTCTGTGGATTGGCCCATGGACCCAAACCCGTTGATGAATGCATCTCCCAGGCAAAGGCAACGGTCTCCAGGGCGTGTACCATTCTCTCACACAAAGAGAGGATGGTGGGTGGAGTTGTTGCTCAGGTAGACCCTAATCTTTGTGCTATTTGTTTGACCTGTGTCAGGGTATGTCCTTTTGGAGTGCCCGAGCTCGATTATGAAAACGGAGTAGCAAAGATCGACCCGGCAGCCTGCCAGGGATGTGGTATTTGCGCTTCAGCATGTCCCAGGAACGCAATCCAGGTAATGCATTATAGGGACGACCAGCAAATTGCTAAATTGATGGCGGTGTTTTGAGGGAAATGAGAAATGGTGGATTATGAACCAAGAATAGTGGCCATGCTCTGCAATTACTGCGCCTACAGTGCTGCTGATTTAGCAGGTGTTGCAAGGATTCAGTACCCCTCTAATGTTCGTGTAGTCTTCTTTCTATGTACGGGTAAGGTGGAAATTATCCATATCTTGAAGACGTTTGAGGCTGGGGCAGACGCCATATTCGTAGGCGGATGAGAGCCTGGCACATGTAATTTCCTGGAAGGAAATTTGAGGGCCCTGAGCAAGGTTACATATACAAAGAAGCTGCTAGACGAGATCGGGTTAGGGAGTGAGCGGCTTGAGTTTTTTCATATCGCAGCTTCTGAAGCACCGTTGTTTGCAGAAATCGCAAGGAAGATGACAGAACGTGCTAGGGATATGGGGCCCAACCCGTTGAGATGCAAGACCGAACTCCAACCCGCCCGCCTCGCCTGAGCGAGAGCGACATTTCATCTATTCCCTTCACCATCACCCGGTCGAAGGGGAACGACGTGTAAGACCAAATGAATAACTACACAGTCCAAAGTTCTGTCATTCCTGCGAAAGCAGGAATCCATAACCTCTTGATTTTTCTGGATTCCCGCATTCGCGGGAATGACGGTTCAACCAATAGGATATTTCTTTAAAATTCATGTGGTTAGTAAGAACTATGGTATCTTCTCAATAACTTCGGGTAATACACCTGGATTCCCGCATTCGCGGGAATGACGAATGTAATAAATCCCCCGTCATGCCCGCGAAAGCGGGCATCCAGCAAACTGGCTCATAATAAACATACCCGAACTTTTTGAGAAGTTACGAACTATGGACTCTCAAGTGAATAAATTGCTTGACAAAACGACCTCACACACTTAAAAATAAAAATTTCCGGCTGAAAATCCCCGTAAATCCAGAACATTGGCCAACGTTCAGTAAGAGATCTCTGGGCCTCACCAATGGCCAGACTTTCAGAGGTGTTTCGCAGAAATGGCAAGAGAGACCATTAAAGTCGATCCTGGTTTTTCCAAGACCGTTGAAGGGCTGACGAGGCTCAACCTGGACGCCTGCTTCCAGTGCAGGAAGTGCACAAATGGTTGTCCGGTGACCTTTGCCATGGATATCTATCCGGACCAGGTAATCCGCTTGGTGCTTTTGGGTCAAAAAGACCGGGTTTTAAAGTGCAGCACCATCTGGCTTTGTTCGGCCTGCGAGACCTGCACTACACGCTGTCCCAATGAAGTGGACATTGCAGCCACCATGGATGCCTTAAAAGAGATGGCCGCGAGAGAAGGCGTTCAAATCCCCCAGCCCAAGACCTACGCCTTTCACAGGGCCTTTCTTGAAGATATCAAGAGGCGGGGCCGGATGTTTGAAGGAAGGCTGATGCAATCGTATCTTCTCAACAGCGGCGAGCTTTTCAGAAAGCTTGCAGATGGTACGATCAAGGAGGAAATCAGCCTCGGCTTGAATATGTTCAAGAAGGGGCGCCTTCCCCTTCTTCCCAAGGGAATCAAGGACAAAAAAGAGATTGGGGAAATCTTGAGATAAGGCTTGGTAGATGAAAATCAGCTATTACCCCGGTTGCTCTCTGGATGCCTCAGCAAGAGATTATGAGGAGTCCATCGTGCCTCCATTGAACTGCCCGCTCGAAACCTGGTCATTGCCGAAAAAGCGGGAAAGGACTTAGTGGCTCCTTGCCCGTTGTGTTTCAACCGCCTCAAGACAGCCGAAAAGGCCCTTTTGAACGGACGAGTAGACCGCTACAGGTACGCTATTGAAGGAAAGGGAAGTGGAGAATTGGCTATCCCGCCATTTTGTGAACCCATTAGAACTCTTGAGCAGGCAAAAGCTGCTTGCAGAACTTCGGGCATAAACCATGGAAACAAAGAATACTGCTCAGACTAAAAGAGCTACTGGGCCTACGGATATGGTGGGGGCAGTCGTGATCGTAGGCGGTGGGATTTCCGGAATGCAGGCGGCCCTTGATGTGGCCAACTCCGGGTTCAAGGTTTATCTGGTGGAAAAGAATCCGAGCATCGGTGGAAACATGGCTCAGCTCGACAAGACCTTTCCTACCAACGACTGTTCCACGTGTATGATATCACCGAAACTGATTGAGGTGGCCAAGCACCCCAACATTGAGATCCTGTCGTATTCAGAGGTGGAAGACATTACCGGCACGCCCGGCAATTTTAAAGTGAGAATCAAGAGAAAGGCCAGATACGTGGATGAATCGATCTGCACAGGATGCGGAATTTGCATCCAGAACTGCCCGGTTCAATACAGGCCCTATTTTGAACCGGGGGCGAACACAAACGCGGAACCAGAAGTTGAAGGAAGAGAGGGATTAAGGGATACAAATGGAAAATGCGATTGATGTTAACCTTGCAGAAATCGATAACCTAATCGAAAGGAAATACCGTAATAACAAAGAAGCCCTGGTAATGATCTTACAAGACATCACTGGGTTGTATAATTACATCCCTCCACAAGTCCTTCCCCATGTGGCCAGAAAGCTGGGTGTCCCTCCGAGCAAGGTTTTCAGTGTCGCCACTTTTTATAAGACATTTTCCCTAGAACCAAAGGGCAAAAATATCGTGAGTGTGTGCACGGGCACGGCCTGTCACGTGAGGGGCGCGAAGAACATTATGAACAGCCTGTACAAAGATTTGAAGATCAAGGAGGGAGAAACAACAGACGATCTGATGTTCACCCTAGAGTCGGTCCGGTGCATGGGTTGCTGTGCTTCAGGGCCTGTGATCAGGGTGAACAAGGATACCCATGGCGGTTTGGATCAAGAGAGGATTATTCCCGTTATCAATCAATACAGAGATGAAAAAGCTTAAGACCAAATCAGAGCTCAGCGCTTTAGTTGAGCAAATCATAGGAGAGCGTGATCCCAACAGGACCGTGATTTCGCTGTGCAGCGGTTCGGGATGTAGCGCCTACGGGACCGACAGGGTAAAGGCAGCCCTTGATGAAGAACTCGCCACGCAGGGCCTTGCCAATGACGTGGAAGTCAGGTTGACAGGATGCCACGGATTTTGCGAGAAGGGCCCGGTCATGGTCATCCGCCCTGCAGGTATCTTTTATCCCCAAATGAGTGAGGAGCATGTTCCAGAGGTTGTGGATAAGACCATAAAACATGGTGAGGTGGTCGATCGTTTTCTTTACACGGACCCGGTTAGCAAAAAGAAGATCGTTTATGAGCATGACATCCCCTTTTACAGATTTCAGGAACGGGTCGTTTTTGGCAACAATGGCATTATAAGGCCCGTGAACATCAGAGATTACCTGGCCGTAGGGGGGTATAAGGCCATGGCCAAGGCACTTTTTGATATGTCTGCCGACGATACCATAAACCAAATTAAGGCCTCGGGGCTGAGGGGCCGGGGTGGAGGAGGATTCCCGACCGGCATCAAGTGGGAGACCTGCAAACGGCAGAGGGGTGAGAAATATGTGATCTGCAATGCCGATGAAGGGGACCCGGGGGCCTACATGGACCGCAGCCTGCTGGAGGGAAACCCTCACAGCGTGCTGGAGGGCATGATCATAGGGGCCTTTGCTATCGGTTCAAATGCAGGTTACATCTATGTGCGGAACGAGTATCCTCTGGCACTGGAAAACCTGGAGGTCGCCATTGCGCAGGCCCGAGAAATGGGGTTTTTGGGCGAAGATATTCTGGGATCTGGTTTTGACTTCGATGTTCTTATCAGCCGCGGCGGCGGGGCTTTTGTGTGCGGTGAGTCTACGGCCCTGATGTCTTCACTCGAGGGCAATCCCGGTCGTCCAAGAGCTAAATACATACATACGGTGGAAAAGGGGTTTCGGGATAGCCCCACCAATTTGAACAATGTCGAGACTTGGGCCAATGTTCCCGTGATTATTAACAAAGGTGCAGACTGGTATGCCGGCATTGGCACGGAAAAGAGTAAGGGGACGAAGATCTTTTCATTAGTTGGCAAGGTGGTCAACACAGGCCTTGTGGAAGTACCCATGGGGACCAGCCTGCGAAGCATCATCTATGAGATTGGAGGCGGTATCCCGCGTAGAAAGAAGTTTAAGGCCGTGCAGACAGGCGGGCCTTCGGGAGGGTGTATCCCTGAGCGGCTCCTTGACCTCCCGGTGGATTATGAACGGCTCACTGAAGCCGGTTCCATAATGGGTTCGGGCGGGATGATTGTTATGGATGAGAGGAGCTGTATGGTCGATCTTGCTCGATATTTTGTGGAATTTCTGGTGGAAGAGTCCTGCGGCCAGTGCGTGCCCTGTCGGGAGGGCCTGAAACGGCTGCTTGAGGTACTGACGGATATCTGTGAAGGAAATGGCCGGGAGGAAGACCTCAATCTCTTGGAAGAGCTTTCCGAGACCTTAAGGGATTTTTCCCTCTGTGGTCTGGGCAAAACCGCACCTAACCCGGTCATGTCCACCCTGAGGTATTTTCGGGAAGAATATGAAGCCCACATTAGGGAAAAAAGGTGTCCTGCGGGGGTTTGTAAAGGACTCTTTTATTATGAAATTGATGAATCCCTTTGCAATGGCTGTCGCCTCTGTGCCTTGAAATGCCCCAGTGAAGCGATCTCAGGGGAAAAGAAAAAACCGCACGTTATCGACCAGGAAAAATGTATCCAGTGTGGAATCTGTTACGAGCGTTGTAAATTCGATGCGGTGCTGATCAAATGAAATACCACTTATTCTTTCTCAATGCTTTCAAGAAACCCGCGCGCCCTTCCATGGGATTGATCGATTTTCAAAATCTTGTAGAGCAGTTCTCTGGCTTTTTGCAGATTGCCCATATCGGTGTAAAGCATGCTCAGGTATAATATGGCATCCAGATGTCCTGGATCGATCTTTATGGCCTTCAAGAATTCCTCTTCTGCCAGTCTGTCCACAGAGTTTCTTTGATAGGCCATGGCCAGCCCAAAGTGGTTGTCAGCACTATCGGGATCGATTTCGAGGGCCTTTTTGAAGGCACGAATAGACTTCTCCCCTTGATTTAACTCTCCGTATGCCATGCCCAGGTTAAAGAAGATACGGTCTTCTCTAAATCCGAGGGCAATGGACTTCTGATAATGAAATACTTCCTTCAGATGGTCCCCTACCTGGCCGTATGCATATCCAAGGTGGTACAAAGCAAGCGCGTTATCAGGTTCCTTTTCCAGAAACCGTTGATGAAGAAGAATGCCAGCGCGATATGCTCGTTGCTGCATGGCGTCGTCCGCCTCTTCGTCGCAAGTCCACGTTTTGTCAATATCAGTGGTTCTTCCAGAGAGGCGTTTCGAACACCCTACGGATAGAAGTAGACCAGCCAGGCAGAATGCGAGGCCTGAAAGGCATATAAGCTTAAGGGTTCTCGTGTTCGTCATTTATTTTCCTCCTGGAAATAATAACATCCATAAGCCCAGCAAGACAAATCTTTTTCGGGAAGTCTATAGCAGGCAAAAACTGAAGAAGCCTGTATATCAACAGATAAACCAACGGATAATCATTGGCAACAAAATTTACTTTGGCATGAAAAGCCTGGTCCTCTGGGCCAGGTCAGAGATAATAGGCTCTGCCTGTAATGAATGCCACGGGGGTGCTGGAATAATGGAATGTTGGAACAATGGGTCTAGTGGAATCGGATCATTTCTAGAATATATGGAGTCAGTCAACTATTAAGAATCAAGATATTTTTCGTTTTTGGACCCAATTTTCCATCGTTCCAGCATTCCATTATTCCAATATAGGCCATTTGGGCTAACCTGCACCCCTCTTGTGTGATTTTTCGAATTTTATGTTGCATTTTGGAAAATATCCTACTATATTGATAGGATTTCTAAGGCGGGGGCCTTAGGCGTAACTGCAAACCGGCTAAAACTGAAAATCTAAGGGAGGCAATCAAGATGAAAGAATCGGTTCAAGCGGTCATCGACAAGATACGCCCTATGCTTCAGGGTGACGGCGGGGATGTTGAACTTGTCGCCGTTGAAGGGGGTGTGGTCAAGGTGCGTCTTCAGGGGGCATGCGGGGGCTGTCCCATGTCCCAGATGACCTTGAAAAACGGTATCGAGAAGTATATGAAGAAGGAAGTGCCCGAGGTGGATAGGGTGGAGTCGATTGATTAGATATCCCTTCCAGTGAATGTGTCCTGGTATGACTTACCCTTGTCCTGTTATTTATGAAGTAAGCTGAGCTGTACCTGAGCGTACAGAGCGTGGGGCCGATTCCCATTGGTATCGTAATCGGTATAGTCGGTGGCGTTTTGACCCTCTTGTTGGTGGACAACAAAAAGCTCCCGGCCGGGCTCCTTGTCGTTTTGGGCGGTCTTGGTCTTGGCTTGATTTTCGGCACCCACGAAGGGTTTGAGAAACTTAGGTTCGGCATCTACATACCCAAATTGTTGCCTTTTGGATTCCCTACCGGCGCTGATTTCACTTTCGCTCTTCTTGTTCTAGTTCTTCCCCAAATACCCATGACGTTGGGGAATGCCGTCATCATATTTCATGGAAATACACTGCCTCTCCGCCAGTTTCCTTAACTGGACAGGCCCCTTACCGTAATTTTCTCCGATATCCACCATCGCCCGGGTACCGTAACGACCCTTTGTAGATATTCTCACCTTCTATACCTCTTTCCTCGAAACCCTTATGCTACCTGCATTGAAGCTCCCCCTACCGATGCAGGGAGTTCTACGGGGCCTGTTATGGTTCCCGCCACAGATCTAGTTGAGGGTCTCCAAAATAATGTTTCGTTTCATCCCGTCATTGCGAGGAGCGTAGCGACGAAGCAATCTCCTAATTCGCAAGAGCTTTAGATTGCTTCGCTGTCGCTCGCAATGACAATGCTGTTGCTATCTTATTGAAAGAACGCCCGAGTAAAGCCTTTGTCCCGGGAAGGGACAGGAAGCATCTTGGTCAAGAACAAAGTCATGGGCGATACATAAGCCCGCTTTTTTTTCATCATATCGGAACCGGGCGGCTTTGTGAAGTCCAAGCCTCATCGGGCATTCATGGACTATAGCGTGGCCAAAACATTCAGGCCCGTGGCTCTGAGATTGGACATGGCTGATATACCCACTTTCCTTTGGTACATACATTTGTCTACGATAAGGAAGTTTAACTGTTGTGGATACCCTTTTAGGAACTTGAATCTTGGAGCTTTTGTTGTTTCTTCAGCCAGAAATCTGGCGCTGGCGGATTCTTGGATACCTGACATAGAAATCCATCCCTTCAATAAAGATCAAATGAAGCACCCTACGTACGTGCCTGACCTACTTCCTGTTTTTGCCTTGATTTAGATCTTTCCTAGAGATATGGTTTATTGAATTGCAGATGGACACACAACTTGCTGCAATTATAGCTGCTTATATGTACTAATATAAGATCGCAGGGCGATTTCATAACGATTGGCAGCGGTCATGACATCGGATAAAATCACAGGAAAAAACCTCAGGATCGGGATCGTTGGAGGGGGAAAGCGCTGTAAGACGATTCTTGAGATGTTCCAGCGCCAGAGGCCGCCAAAGGTGAACGCTTCTGTGGTCATCGTAGCCGATCCAGATCCCGAGTCTCCAGGCTACCAGTATGCCAGCGAGCTGGGCATTGATACTACCACCGATCTGGAGGCCTTTTGCGAACGACGAGACCTTCACTTTATACTGGATCTCGCAGGCGCGAGGGACACTATTGTCCCCTTGTTGGTTCGCAAAGGTTCAGAGGTTCCGGTACTTGATGCGGTGGCCTCCAATCTGCTTTACGATGTTTTGAATATCCAAAAGGAACTGATCAACACCCGGAGATTCTTAAGGACCGTGCTCGACAGTATCCAGGAAGGTATTCTGGTAATCAGCCCCGAATATGAGATCCTCCGAGTGAACGAGCCCCTGCTAAAAAAACTGAAAAGGCCCAAGGAGGAGGTCATTGGGAAATACTGCTATGAGGTACTCTACGGGGAAGACTCCCCGGGCGGACCGCCCGAGGGACTATGTCCTGTAGCTGAGGTCATCAAGACACATAGACCGCACCACACCAGACACACGCATCTGGACAAGGATGGAAAAGCGATTCACCATGCTGTTTCGGCGTATCCCGTCATGGAAAATGGGAAAGTATCCCGCATTGTAGAAATATCGCGCGACATCACCCAGGAAACCAGAACCCAGGAAATGTTCCTGGAGCAGGAAAAGCTGACTTCCGTTGGAAAACTTGCTGCCGGGGTTGCCCATGAAATCAACAACCCCCTGACGGCAGTGCTGACAAACAGCATGCTTTTACTCGAAGAGTTACCTGAGAATGATGCCATGTACGAAGATTTGAAAGCCATAGCTGATGAGACGCTGAGATGCCGTGAGATCGTCAGGGGGCTTCTGGAATTTGCCAGGCAGGACGTCCCCGCAAAGGTGGAATCTGATCTGAACAAGGTCGTTTCCAGTGTGGTAAGCCTCGTCAGGAAGCAGTTTTCTTTTAAGGATATTACTATTAACCAAGACCTTGCCGACAGCCTGCCTAAGGTGAACATTGATAAGGATCAGTTCCAGCAGGTCATTGTTAACATGTTGATCAATGCAATGGAAGCAATCGAAAGGAACGGTGAAATCCAGGTTGAAACGTCCTATGATGAACAAGGACATACCATAAGGTTGAAGATAAAGGATACCGGTCATGGGATCCCTGAGGAGGCCCGGTTGAGACTATTTGACCCCTTCTTTACCACAAAAGATACTGGCACCGGCCTGGGGCTGTCCATATCGCACGGTGTTATCCAAAGACATGGAGGGAGTATCTCCTTTGAAAGTCAAGTTGGAATGGGGACGACATTTACAGTCACCTTGCCAGTGGTCTGAGTCTTGAGGGATGCAGGTTTGACTGACCACCAACCAGCGTAAGAGGGCAATGCACTGAATGAAAACTTGGAAGCTCCACAAAGGAGGGAGGAGGTGCATATGATTAAGGAGCATTACAGCGCTGACGGGACTTTAACCCTAGAGTATTGTTGTGATTTTTGTGATTACAGCACCATACGAAACAAAAGTGTTTCAGGGGTCACCCCAATCATGGAATGTGATGCTTGTGGTAGGCTTATGTGCAGCGGGCATAGGAAGTTTCATAAGGAGCCTTGGGTTGATTCGCACAAGGGAATGTATTGTTTGGAGTGCTGGGAGATCGGCAGGAAGTACAGAGACGGAATGATAAGCGTTCAGCATAAAGCTTGGGAAAAGGAGAATGACTTGAGGATTGAATGGCATAGAGAGGGCAGAAAACGGGTTAAGGAGCGCAGGAAGAAAGAAGAGGCGACGAGCAAGACCGTGTGATTGGTTGTAAATGGGGCTATGCTGCTTCAATGAAAACACTTGTGATCGACGACGACCTAACTGTGTGTAAGAGCTGTGAGAAAATCGTACGAAAGGAGGGCCATTACGTAGATTATTTTCTTAGCGGACCTGAGGCGCTCCAAATGATGGAAAAAACCGCCTATGACATCGTCTTCACGGACCTCAAAATGGCCGAGATGGGCGGGATGGAGGTCCTCCGATTCATAAAAGCCAAGGACCCTGACATCGTGGTGGTGGTGATTACCGGTTATGCCACGGTTGCCTCAGCCGTTGAAACAATGAAGATGGGGGCCTTTGATTATCTTCCAAAACCTTTCACCCCGGCCGAATTTAGGGCCATTCTCAATAAGGCAGTCAAAGAGAGAAAAGCCATCACAAAAGACCGGGAACTCGCCGCACTGCCTGCCATCACATCGGGTTTCCAGGAGATTATTGCAGAAAGCCCAAAGATGGGAACCGTGTTCAACATGATCAAGAAGGTCTCCCCTACCGGCAGCAATGTGTTGATTGTTGGAGAAAGCGGCACTGGCAAGGAACTGATCGCACGTGCTATACACAACTTGAGCAAGCGAAAGGAGCGCAAATTCTTTGCTGTTGACTGTGCCAGGCTGTCCGGGACGCTGTTAGAAAGCGAGCTTTTCGGTCATGTCAAGGGGGCCTTCACTGGCGCCATTGACAACAAGCCGGGGGTATTCGAGGTGGCCAATCACGGGACCGTCTTTTTGGATGAGATATGCAACATAGACATGGAAGTGCAGGGAAAGCTGCTGCGGTTCCTCCAGGAGAGGGAATTCTTACCTGTGGGGGCTACTCAAACCAAAAGCGTGGATGTCCGGCTCGTCTTTGCGACCAATAGAGACTTAAAACAAATGGTTGCCGGTGGGACCCTCCGCGAGGACTTCTATTACAGGATCTTTGTGTACCCTGTCAGCGTACCACCACTGCGTGACCGTAAGTCTGACATTTCCCTGCTCGCTTATCATTTTCTAAAGAGGTACTCCAGGGATTTTGGAAAGCCCGCCCGGGCAATTTCAAGGGACGCCATGGCGGCCCTTTGTCAGTATGAATGGCCCGGCAATGTCCGGCAATTGGAAAATGTGATACAAGCGGCTATCATCGCATCGGACACGGATGTGCTCACCTATAAGGACCTTCCTGAATTTCGTGAACCCCAAAAGGTTCCATATGCACCTCCCAGAACGAATGTGGAATTAAAGAGACTCAAGAAAGAAATCAGGGTAAAAACCGTAGAAAAGGTGGAAAGAGATTTTCTGATCCATGCCCTCAAGAGAAATGATTGGAATATCACCAGGGCGGCCAAAGATGTGGGCATGCAGAGGACCAATTTTCAAGGCCTTATGAAAAAACACGCTATAGTCGTCAGACAGGTAAAGCCGTAAGCTCGCAACATAACCGACCAAGAGCAGCACATTCCTTATTAGCCTCACCCTTGAACACCTCACAGGCTCCTTTCAAATACACTGTATATTTTGCCTATACGCATAATACTTATTTAATATTACTGCATAAATAGACCTTTTGCCTATTTGTTGTATGCAAAAATTATACAATTGCCAGTAGCAATCTGTCGGGTTGAGAGGATCATATTCCTGTAATTACAGTAACTTGTACGCAGGTTCGCCTTTTGGCACACAGATTGCGGTTTATGTTGATAACAATGGTTGATCTCGTAACTCCGAAATCCAAAATCCGAAGGAGGGCCGCATATGAAAACACAGGCAAACAAAATACTAGTGGTCGATGATGAGGTATCGGCAGGCAGGAGTATTGAAAAGATTTTGGCCAAAAAGGGATTCATCGTTGATGTCGCCCTGGATGCCAACGAAGGGCTGAAAAAGATTGAAAAGGAGTTGTTTGAGCTGGTGCTCCTGGATATCATGATGCCTCAGGTAAATGGCATCGAACTCCTAAGCATCATAAAGGAAAGATGGCCAAACCTGAAGGTCATGATGGTGACAGGGTATCCCTCCATAGAAACTGCTGTGGATGCCACCAGGCTTGGGGCATTGGATTACATATCCAAGCCCTTCACGCCTGCTGAAATCAGGGAGAAAGTGGATGAGGCTCTAGGAGAAGGTCTTGGAGGGAAGGTGATCCCCTTTCGGCCCGTGGCAGATGAGGTGCCTGCCTCCTTTTGCCCATTAGGGGAACAGGAATGTGAGATCTATGCGAAAAAGGGCAGGTCGTGTAAAACCAAAGACGGTATATGCCCCAAGATCAAGAAGGCGCGGCTAAAGGCTAAAGGGCGACCCACGTTTCTTGCCGAAGAGATTGGCAAGTCTGCCATAGACATAGATCTGCCCTTTGATTACAACGAGGTGGCCAGGTATACAAGCCCAGCTTATGTGAACGCCTTGGACAGCTCCGGGGTACCTATGGTGAACTGGGAAGAGCTACCCGAGGAGGTCCCGGCTCCTGTTTCTGAAATCCTTGTCATCGATGATGAAGTCGTGGTGGGAAACAGCATTAGAAAGATCCTCACACCCAAAGGCTATCATGTGGAGCATGCAGAAACACCTGATGCTGCCATGGAGATCCTGTCAGAAAGGCCTGTGGACATGGTATTGCTTGATATGAAAATCCCTGGAGTGAAGGGGTTAGATCTGCTTAGGACTATCAAGGAGGAAAACCCGACAACCCCCGTGGTCATGATTACGGGCTACGCCACGGTAGAGACGGCCGTGGAATCTATCAAGCTGGGTGCCACCGATTATGTACCAAAACCCTTTACCCCTAATGAAATTCATCAGGCCGTAGAAAGGAGTTTTAAACTGGCTGCATAGTAGCCGGTTCTGAAAATATTATTTCAATGGCGAAAACGCCCCCACCCAGCTCTCCCCTTGAATGGGGAGGGTGAGGGTTGGAAAAGAAAAGGACTTTGCGGGACAAGCAAAGTCCTTTTCTTATGTTGCAACCACGGACCCCTACAGCGCAGTATCACATAACAGAATAATTTTCTTGACAGAAAAAGGCAATGGTTTTATTAAAAAAACCTCTTGTAGTAAACGCCGATGAACTCTGGTCAAATGTGGCGCCCTCCAAATCAAGCCCCACCGTTTTTTGACGGTCAGATCATAATCCCCACGATGGCTTGAGGGTCGAGTAGGATCGTGGTTCGACATGACCAATGGGGCCCGGGTCACAGACTAGGATGCTGTCCGAGAATGGCTATTTTTCGCAATCTCTGCGTCAGGGTCAGATTTTAATCCTCAAAATACTCAATGTATTCCTGTGGTTAAAATCTTTGCCTTCCTTGACCATGTAAAAAATTTCTCATTCTGGGGCAGCCTCATAGAAAGGCGTTAGGTTCAACAGGCAGGAAAATCCCTAGCAGGAAAATCCCTAAATGATTACTTTCAAACTAGATGGCAGACAGGTCGAGGCCGAAGAAGGCCAGACGATTCTGGAAGTCGCTCAGAAATACAATATTGAGATTCCAAGACTCTGTTATCACAAGGCCTTAAGTCCGGCAGGGGCCTGCAGGCTTTGCACCGTAGAGGTCTTTGACGGACGGAGAACCCGGCTCGTCACGTCCTGCAATTATCCGGTCTGGCGAGGCATGGAAGTGCGCACTGACACCGAAAGGGTCACTAAGGGCCGCCGGATGATCGTGGAGTTGTTGCTGGCGCGCTGTCCGGATGTGCAGGTCCTCCAGGATCTGGCCAGGGAATATGGCATAGAACAGCCACGGTTTAGGCTAGAGACCGATGATTGTATCTTGTGTGGGCTTTGTACCCGGATGTGTGAAGAGCGGATGGGAGTCAGCGCCATCAGCCTCACGGGACGGGGCGTGGAACTAAATGTGGATACTCCTCTCCACCTGCAGAGCGATATCTGCCGAACCTGTGGAGCCTGCGAGTCGGTGTGTCCTACGGGCCATATAAAGCTTGAAGAAATTACTGGCAAAAAACCCCGGAGGATCCCGTCAGAATTCGATCGAGGCGTGGGGTCTCGTAAACCCGTCTACATACCGTTTCCCCAGGCCACGCCCAATGTGGCTGTGATTGACCCGGAGACCTGTGTCCATCTGAACACCGGGGCGTGCAAGGTGTGTCAGGAATTCTGCGGCCCTGGGGCCATCAATTTTGATCAAAAAGATGAAATTATTGAAGTTGATGCCGGAGCTGTCATCCTGGCCACAGGGTATGAACCCTTTGATGCCGGCCTAAAGCCGGAGTACGGCCATGGACGCTATCCCAATGTGATCACAAGTATGCAGTACGAACGTATTCTTTCTGCTGGCGGGCCGTTTAAGGGGCATATCCAGCGGCTTTCTGATGGCAAGGAACCGAAAAAGATCGCCTGGATACAATGTGTGGGATCGCGCGACGCCTCAGTTGGCTGTGAATATTGCTCCTATGTATGCTGCATGTACGCCACTAAGCAGGCCATGATTTCAAAGGAGCATGACCGGGAGATAGAGCCAACCATCTTCTACATCGACTTCCGTGCGCCGGGCAAGGACTTTGAGCGATATTATAATCGGGCAAGGACCACGGGTGGGGTTCGATACGTGAGGTCCATGATATCAAGGGTCCTCGAAAATCCACAAACTCACGACCTGGATCTCGCCTATGTGGACGAATCAGGCGACCTTCAGACTGAAACCTTTGATATGGTCGTTCTGTCCGTGGGGCTCCGACCTAATCCGGCCTTCCTGGAGCTGGCCCAAAAGATCGGTATCAAGCTAAATCAATTCGGATTCTGTGAAAATGAACCCTTTAACGCAGTCTCCACTTCGAGGCCAGGCATTTTTGCCTGCGGTGTGGCCCAGTCGCCAAAGGCTATCCCGAGATCGGTCTATCAGGCTAGCGGTGCAGCGGCTTCAGCTACCAGCCTCCTTGCCGAGGCAAGAGGCACCCTGGTCAAGGAGAAAACCTATCCCGAAGAGCGTGACATCACCCAGGAAGAGCCCCGCATCGGGGTGTTCTTGTGTGACTGTGGTATTAACATAGCTGGCGTGGTAAATGTCAGCGAGGTCACAGAGTATGCAAAAACCCTTCCTCATGTTGTCTTTGCCCGCGAGTATCTTTTTGCCTGCTCCAGTGACAGCCAGGAAGAGCTGAAGGTTATGATCGAAAAGCACCAGCTCAACAGGGTAGTCGTTGCTTCCTGTACCCCCCGTACCCACGAGCCTCTTTTTCAGGACACGATGCGTGAGGCCGGGCTGAACAAATATCTGTTTGAGATGGCCAATGTCAGGGACCAGGGCTCCTGGGTCCATAGCTTTGAGCCAGAGCGTGCCACAGCCAAGGCCAAGGACCTTGTTCGCATGTCTGTGGCGCGGGCGGCGAAACTCAAACCCCTCTATGAAAAGCCCCTTGATGTGGTACAAAAGGGCCTGGTGATCGGGGGTGGCCTCCCCGGCATGGTTGCAGCCCTGACCCTGGCGGAACAAGAGTTCGAGACCTACCTGGTAGAGCAATCGGAAGAACTGGGCGGCACAGCCAGAACCCTTTACTATACGGACAGTGGAGTGCGGCCCGCAGAATATGTGAAAGAGATCGTCAAGAAGGTCGAGCTCCACCCTCTAGTAAGGGTTTACACCAATGCCCAGGTGAAGGATTATTCTGGGTTCCTGGGCCGGTTTGAGAGCACGATTTCTGTAAATGGAAAGACTGAACAGATAGAATACGGGGCTGCCATTGTGGCAACAGGGGCCACAGAGTACCGCCCCACAGAATATCTCTACGGCCAGAATGATGACGTAATGACCCAGGGGGAGCTGGAAAGGCGCATAGCCCTTGAGCCTGAGAGTTTGAAAGATGTCACAAACCTGGTCATGATCCAGTGTGTGGGGTGCATGGATGAGGAGCATCCTTACTGCAGCCGCGTGTGCTGTGCTGTAGCGATGAAAAACTGCCTCAAGCTCAAAGAGTTATATCCAGAGATCAACCTTTATGTGCTGTATCGTGATATGCGGACTTTTGCGTTCAAAGAGCTTTATTACAAAAAGGCCCGGGAGCAAGGTGTACGGTTTCTCAGGTATTTCATGAGAGAAAAGCCTCAAGTAAGCGAGGCAGAAGGGAAGCTCCAGGTCAAGGTCTTTGACCAGAACCTTCGCGGCGAAGTGCTCCTCGAGCCTGACCTTCTTGTCTTGAGCGCAGCCATCAGGCCTCACCCTGGTAGCAAGCAGGTGGCTGACGTGTTCAAGCTTCCTATGGATCAGGATGGGTTTTTTGCTGAGGCCCATTTGAAGTTACGGCCTGTTGACCTGGGCAATGCAGGCGTCTTTCTGTGCGGCCATGCCCATATGCCCAAGTTTGCCGAAGAGGCCGTCTGCCAGGCCAAGGCCGCCGTAGCCAGGGCCAGCACGATAATCTCTCAGAAGAAAATGTTCGTGGGAGGGGCTGTGGCCAGGGTGGAAAGCGCCCGGTGTGTCTTATGCCTGACCTGTGCGCGAACCTGCCCGTACAATGTGCCCAAAGTGGACGAGAAGGAGGGGGTTATTATGATTGATCCGGCTGCGTGCCAGGGGTGCGGCAACTGCGCCACAGCCTGCCCGCGCGGGGCGATTGAAGTGGGACACAGTACGGATGAGCAGTTCATCGCCAAGATCTGTGCGTTGTATTAGTTCCTAAGTTGTGAAGTTCGTATTTTTTGTGGTAGAAAATTATTAAAACTATCACGAAAGCACGTACTGTTCTCAAGGCGCAAGCCGCAAAGAACGAAAACACGAAAAAATACAGTTTCTCTTTTTATCTTGAGAGTCCATAGTTCTTACTAACCACATGAATTTTAAAAAGAAATATCCTATTGGTTGAACCGTCATTCCCGCGAATGCGGGAATCCAGAAAAATCAACAGGTTATGGATTCCTGCTTTCGCAGGAATGACAGAATTTTGGACTGTGTAGTTTTTATCTTGTTTCGTGATTTCAAGTTTTCGTGTTTTCGTGATTATTTTTTGGTTCCGGCTTGTGTGGGTTAGGATACACTAACATGGAACAGCAGACTGCATCACAAATACAGAAACAACAAACTACTGTGGAGAACTTTGAGCCCAAGATTGAGGCTTTTGTCTGCACGTATTGCACGTATACGGCTGCCGACATGGCTGGATCTCAACGGCTTCAATATCCTTCGACGGTGCGCATCGTAAAATATCTGTGCACCGGCAAGGTGGAGATTGTCCACATCCTGAAGGCCTTTGAGGCCGGGGCCGATGCCGTATTTGTTGGCGGATGAGAGATCGGGGATTGCCATTTCCTGGAAGGAAATCTAAGAGCCAAAGAACGAGTTGAATACGCAAAGACCCTCCTGGACGAAATCGGCCTAGGTGGTGGACGCTTGCAGATGTTTCATATCGGGGCCTCGGACGCTCCGTTGTTTGCCGAAACCGTTGAGATCATGACGAGTCGGGCGAAGGAACTAGGACCAAACCCGTTGAGAAATCGTCATTAGTCATTAGTCCAGACCTCGTTAAGTGGTAGAGTAGTTGAGTGGTTAAGTCGTTATTATATCGTTTGCCTAAAAATTGGACACTTTGTATGTTCGCAGCTCTAATACGGTGATTTAACATGCTTATTTTCCAACTCAACCATTCAACCACTCAACTATTCGACGATCTCTGTAGTCAATGAAAGTGAACTAAAGTTGTCAAAATCGCTTGACGGGCTCAACGGGTATAACGGGCTCAACCGGCTCAACCGAAACTGGGAGTAGCATAAATGATCGTAGCCAAGAGAAAACCGTTTGAGGAAATTAAAGAACTCGTTTCCGGATCAAAGAAGCTTCTGATTCTCGGATGTGGCACCTGTGTGGCCGTCTGCTTGGCCGGGGGCGAAAAGGAAGTGGCCATCCTCGCCTCGCAGTTGAAGATGGCTCTTACTCTGGAGAATCAGGATGTCGAAGTTGATGAACTCACTATTGAGAGGCAGTGTGACCGGGAATTCATCGAGGAGGCAAACACCAGAGTGAATGTAGATGACTATGACATCATCCTCTCTACGGCGTGTGGCGCGGGGGTGCAATTGGTGAGTGACGTATTTGACCACAAGGTGGTATTGCCAGCGCTCAATACAACATTTATCGGTGTAGCCGAGGGGCCTGGTATATGGACCGAGCGCTGCCGTTCCTGCAGTGACTGTGTACTCGCTGACACAGGGGGAATTTGCCCGGTGACCATGTGTGCAAAGGGCCTGGTCAATGGTCCCTGCGGAGGCGCCCGAAAAGGCAAATGCGAGGTGGACCCCGAAAAGGACTGTGCCTGGACGCTCATTTACAACCGACTGGAAAAGCTTGGCAGGCTGGACAGGATGAAGCAAATCCTTCCGCCCAAGCGATACAGCGTGCAGCAATACCCGGCCAAGATCATCCATGAGGCCTACAGGAGGAGATACGAGTAATAAAATCGCTATGCGATTTTATATAACGCAGCTACACCGTTTCAGCAATTCTAATTTTGACCATAAGGTCAATAGAACACAGGAAATTGCAAATCCGAAGCACGAAATCCGAAATCCGAAACAAATTCAAAATCCGAATGCTCAAATGTTCAAAAGCATGATCCTTTTCCTAAGATACGGGGTTTTAGGTTTTGGTCATTGTTTCGAATTTCGATATTCGAATTTCGAGTTTTCTTGAATTCGAAACTGGAAAAATTCCAAAATTAGAATTGCTGACGCCGTTTAGAAACAGCAAAACGAAGGGGAGCTGAGTTTTATGGCAAGATCTTTGGAAGAAGCACTGACGTCAGGAAAATTCTTGGTAGCCGCGAGCCTTGATCCTCCCAAGGGAACGGACCTTCGACACTTGGGCAAGCTGATCAAGGAACTAAAGGGTGAGGTCGATGTCTTGGGGATCTCTGACAACCCTTGTGCAGTGATGTACATGAGCCCATGGGCCGTATGTCGGTTGGCCCTCGAACAGGGGGTCGAGCCGATCATGCACTTGACATGTCGGGACCGCAACCGCCTGGCTCTCCAGTCTGACCTTCTAGCGGCAGCTTCCATAGGCATTAAGAATATTCTGTGCGTAAGCGGCGACCATGTCAAATTTGGCGACCATCCGGACGCCAGACCCAGTCACGATATTGACTCGGTACACCTTCTGGAAGCGGCCAGGGCCCTGGCCACGGGAAAGGATATGGTCGGAAATCCGCTGGCAGGTTCTCCGGCATTTTGCCTTGGGGCCACGGCCAACCCTGAGGCCGATCCCTTAGAGCCTCAGTTGATCAAGGTAGACAAAAAGATAAAGGCCGGCGCTTCGTTCCTTGTAACCCACCCGGTTTTTAACATAGAGAACCTGAAAAGATTCATGGAACACGTCCGGCAAAGCAACATCAAGGTCCTGGCCGGAGTGCGTCTGCTCCTCCCGGAAGAGGCGCCCAAATACAGGGATGGGACCTATCCGGGGCTATTTGTACCCGACGACGTCCTTGAGGAGATCGATGGGGCGGACACGGGAACATGCGTGGAGATCGCAGGCAGTCTTCTCAAGGAGATAAAGTCTGCCAATCTCTGTGACGGTATCCATATTACGGCACCAGGGCATGAAGAGATGATCCTCGATCTCTTTTGAACATAAAATTGCGAAGCAATTTTATTATTGGAGGATTTGTTGAACCAGAGTTCTGAGGAAAATTCACAGACTCAAACGCCCAAAAAGGTTCTCGTCATCGGCGGCGGGATCGCTGGCCTGACTGCAGCCTGGGAGCTGACACGGCTGAATCTTGATGTGGAACTGGTAGAAAGGAGCAGTTTCCTGGGCGGCCACGCCATTCAGTTTTGCTGCAAGGCCGCTGACGAATGTCAAAAGTGCGGTGCCTGCTCGGTGGAAAAAAGGCTCCTTGAGGTGATCCAGGAACCGAGGATCAAGGTTTGTCTCAGGTCGGAGCTAAAAGGGATGAACCGTAACAGCAGATTTTCTTATACCCTTTCCCGACAACCCCTCCATATTGATCCGAAAAAATGTACGAATTGCGGGCTCTGCTTTGAAAAATGCCCGGCACCAGGAGCCATTTTCCGGGGATATTCCAAGAATAACGTGCCCCTTTATGCCATTAATGAAGGCAAATGCCTGTATTTTCGAGATCGAAGTTGCACCTTGTGTCAGGACCTCTGTTCTGAAAAGGCCATCGACCTGGATCAAGAGCAGGGTCAAATTTCCGACGAAGCAGATGCTATTGTGGTGGCGAGCGGGTTCCAGGCCTTTGATCCGGTGGATAAGCCCCGGTACGGTTACGGTATCAATAAGAACCTGATCACTGCCCTGGACCTTGAGCGCATGTTGAGGGAGCAGGGCGATGTCGTGCGACCTTCGGACAACAAGGCCCCAAAAAAGATCGCCTTTATCCAGTGCGTAGGGAGCCGTGACCACAAGCTAGGGCACGGCTTCTGCTCTCAAGTGTGTTGCGCTTATGCCATGCGCATGGCCGAGGCCATACGCCACCGCCACCCTGAGACTAAGGTCTCCATCTTCTATATGGATATTCAAAACTGCGGCAAGAATTTCTCCAAGTTTTATAAAAGGTGCAAAGACAGCATACGCTTTGTACGATTTATGCCCGGTGACATCTTTCAGGGAGACCAGGATCAACTAATCCTGTTCTACGGAGACGAAAAAGACGGGCATGCTGTTCGGGAGCCCTTTGATCTGGTGGTTCTCTCTGTGGGGATAATGCCGGGCTCAAGCAATGCCGGTTTGGCGGACATGTTGAAACTTGATCTTGACGAACATGGCTTCTTTTCCTTTGCTGACCCATTGGACAGCACCTCCACGAGCCAGCCGGGGATCTTTTTGGCCGGCACAGCCCAGGGGCCCAAGGACATTGCCGATTCCATGGCCCAGGCAGGCCAGGCGGCCCGGCGTGTAGGCCAGTATTTGGGGATATGTTTCGGGAATTCCACAACCTATTGAAATAATGGGCCTGTGTGCAGACGATTATGTACTGCCTGAGATATGGAATAATGGTAGGCGTTCACAGGTTCAGGGTTCACCGTTTCAGCCGTCGTAGCCTACGGCTACTATGGCGAAGTCGGCGGCGAAGTCGGCTCAGATTTTCTGTTAACCCTGAACCCTGAACCTCTGAACCCGTGAACGGTTACGAATAATGGAAGAGATTCGTATGGATACCACTGTACTTGTTATTGGTGGTGGATGGAACGGTATCAAGGTTTCTTTTGAACTGGCGTGCGCAGGCTATCGGATTGTCTTGATAGAGAGTGGCACCAGCATTGGCGGGCAGGCCCCATACGATCATCTGGCTTCTACCAGCAAACAGGAACTGTCCATTCTCTTAGACAGAGTCAAGGAAGATGAAGGCATTGAGGTGCTGGTTTCGACCAGGCCTGTCTCTTTGACTGGCGTTCCGGGTGATTTTCATATTCGGCTGGAACAGCATGGCCAGATACTGGAAAAGGCAACTGGCGCTGTGGTTGTGGCATTGGAGGCTGAAAGGGTGTCCATGGCGGAGGCATACAGGCTGAGTCCTGGTGAAAACGTACTAAACCAATCCCAGTTTGAACATGTGCTTGCTTCCACTAAGGAAAGAGGGCTGCCTGGCGGTGATGGCTCAAAGGATGTGCTGTTCCTGGTGGGACTTCAGCAGGAAGGGAGTCCGTTGGTCATGGAGCGAGCCATGCGAAGCGCCCTTGAAATCCAGGCCTCTGAGGGGTGCCAGGCAACGGTGCTCGTTGGAAACGTGAAACTTGCAGAAGATGGTCTCGAGAGCCTCTACAAGCAGAGCCGGGAAAAAGGAGTCCTCTATTTCAAGCTCAAGGGATTTCCCCGCATTAGACAGAATGGCTCAAATCTTCGAGTTGGTTTCTTTGATGGTGTTTTACATGGCGACGTGGAACTGACCCCCGATCTGCTGGTGGTGGAAGAGGCCATTCGCCCTCACCCAGAGATTCGTGATTTGGCACGGGTGTTGGGAGTTGACACGGATGCTGAAGGTTTTTTCCAGGCCGACAATGTACATTATCTCCCGGTGCGCTCCAACCGGGAAGGGATCTATGTGATGGGTCCTGCCCGCCGGCCTTGCAATCTGAGCCATGGATGGACCGATGCTCAGAACGCCGTGCTGGCGGTCTGTCATCTCCTGAGAGAAGGCAAGAGGCTGGTACCCAAGGAGAAGGCAAAGATCCACAGGGGCAAGTGCACCATATGCCTCACCTGCTTCAGGGTCTGTCCACACGGGGCCATCCACTGGGATAACCGTGCAGTCATATCGTCTGCGGCCTGCCAGGGGTGCGGCATCTGTGCAGGTGAGTGCCCTATGGATGCCATACAGCTTGTAGATTACAGGGATGATCAGATGGAGGCTCAAATTCTGGCCTCCACGGAGAAAGGGGTGGATGGGCCGCAGATTATCGCCTTTTGCTGCCAGAATTCAGCGTATGAGGCGGGCCAGATGGCACGCCTGTTCGGTAGCTCGCTGCCCGAGGGGCTTCAGATAATCAAGGTTCCTTGTGCCGGTAAGGTAGATGTGGAATATATCCTTACTGCCTTTGAGGCCGGTGCGGACGGGGTGCTGGTCCTGGCCTGCCACAAGGACAACTGCAAGTCACAACAGGGAAACACCTTTGCCGAGTGGCGGGTGGAGGATGCTGGGAGAATGCTCGAAGAGATTGGCATGGAAAAAGAACGTCTCCATTTTGCCACCATTGCCTCCAACATGTCTGTGGAGTTTGTCCGGATCACCAGGGAGATGGAAGACAAACTAAAGGAGCTGGGACCCAATCGCATAAAAAAACAGGCTGCTGGTTGACCAGCTTAAGATTTGACCTGCCTTTCCTCTCACAAGAAGACAAGGTCGGAAGTGAATACCAGGTCATGCTGACGCGCAAGGGTGGACAGGACAACATGACAATCCGCAAGGAAAAGCAAACGGGTCTTTGATGAAAGGAACAATTCTGAAACCTGAAACCTGAAACCTGAAACCTGAATTTGCTTTGAGCTTTCAATTAGCACGCCACGGCGACCTTCTTTATCTCTTCTCCTGCCTTCTCCCAACGGAGACACCATTCTCTATACTTGCATTGATGCTGATCGCAATAATCCCCGGCTTTGCCAAAACAATCAAAGTTGCCTTCCCTCAACTGTTTCTTGTGAATGATTGGAGAGATGACCTCTCTGAAGCAGGAATTGCACAGGGATGATGTGAAATCGTCAGGCCCCCAGGAAACCAAGGTCTCTTTTTCCCACTCTTTTCCGCACTTCATGCACTTCACACGCAATTTTTTCTTACCATCCAACACGTTACGCTCCAGGTTTTTCTATTTGGTGAGATATCCGTGAGGCCCTTCCTAAGAAGGGAAGGGCGACTTATACAACATTTCCTGAAAACAATCAAGTTATTAAATGACTTACGCATTCTGCAGGCTTTTGAACAGATCGAATGCCTGCTTCGGGGTGGCCCCATCATGAATAACGGCATTCAGTGCCCTCATCATGGCCACCGGGTGGGGATTTTGCCAGACATTTCTCCCTAAGTTGACCCCTATGGCACCTTTCTGCATGCCATCGAATACAAAATCAAAGACTTCCAGCTCGGTTTCGCATTTTGGTCCACCTGCCATGACCACCGGTACCGGACATCCATCGGTCACCTTTTCAAAATCTTCGGCGCAGTAATAGGTCTTTACGATCTTTGCACCCAATTCAGCGGCAATACGGCAGGATAGGGCAAGGTAGCGCGCAGTCCTTTTCTCAAGCTCTTTGCCAACGGCGGTAACCGCCATTACAGGGATACCATAATCCTCACACTCATTGACGAGCATGGCCAGGCTTTCCAGGGTTTGCTTCTCGTAATCACTTCCCACAAAGATGGAAAGACCAATAGCCGCCACGTTGAGCCGGATTATTTCTTCTATGCAGGTGGTGATGATCTCGTTGGACAGGTCTTCGCCGATAACACTGGTGCCCCCTGAAACCCTCAAAATGATGGGGGTATCAACATCCGGATCCACACATGTGCGCAAAACGCCTCTTGTTACAAATAGGCCGTCGGCATAAGGAAGAAGGTCCCTGATCGTTTCACCAGGTCTCTCAAGACACCTGGTAGGGCCCTGGAAATAACCATGATCGATGGGAAGAAACTGGCAGTGTCCATCCGGCTTGATCAGTCGGGACAGGCGATTTCTCGTTCCCCACCCGATGTTGTCAGCGCCTTTAATCGATTTTTCCTTTATGCTTCTATGTTCCGATGGCATCTCGGACACATCCCTTGCCTCCAAAACTCCTTCTGCATCTGCCATAGCAATCTCCTCCCTCTTTGGATTGCGGCCCGCCCTGGCGCTCACTTTATATATACAACCGCATAGCCTATTGGCCAGGTCTGGGCCAGGGATTGCGGAATTAACATCCAAAATCGTTATTCGTCAATCGTCAATCGTCAATCATCAATCCTCTCAAGGCCCCTGATAGAACCTGTCAACAAAAATTCAGAAATTTATGGATCGAGGAATGTCACGGCGGCTATCTCTGTGGTTCTACAATGACCTTGATTGACTCTTGTGCCTCAGCTACTAACTGAAATCCCTTGCTCGTTTCTGAGAGTCTCAGCCGATGCGTGATCATTTTGTTTACCTTTACGCGCCTCGCACGAATAAGCTCCATGGCCGTTACATGGTCTGCCGGGCTTCCAGCGTATGAGGTCGTGAGCGTTATGTCGTTCCGAAAAAACAGCTCGTTCACAGAGATGGGAAGGGTTACGCCCAGGTCTGTTGGCGCAAAGAAGAGCACCGTGCCCCCGCGTTCCACTGATTCCAGGGCTTGCAGGTTGGCCGGCCTTGCCCCTGTGCAGACGAAGACCTTATCTGCCAGCCAGCCGTCATTTACCCGGCGTACCTCAGACGGAATACCTTTGCTCGCGTGTATGGCGGCATCGGCCCCAAAGGCCGTGGCTGCTTGCAGGCGAATCTCACTGATATCTGTGGCTACCACGCGGCCTGCACCCAGAGTGCGGGCAAGCTGTATGTGTAACAGACCGGCGATACCGCTGCCAATGACCAGCACTGTCTCGCCCGGCTGAAGCCCGGCGATCCTTTGTGCGCGCAGCACGCAGGCCAGAGGCTCTGTAAAGGTGGCCTCTTCAAAAGAAACCTTGTCCGGTATCGGGTATACACCACGATCGGTATTGATGGCGGGCAGCCTCACATATTCCGCAAAGCCGCCAGGATCGAAATTGGTGCGCCGAAGGGTCTCACAGACCGTATGATGCCCGTTGAGGCAGTACCGACACGTGTTGCAGGGTACGTGGTGTGATGCAACTACCCGGTCTCCCTTCTTGTAGCGATCAACCCCCTCACCCACTTCAACGACTTCTCCGGCAATTTCGTGCCCAAGGACCAGGGGTGCACGCTTGATGCGATACCACTCCATCACATCGCTGCCGCAGATGCCACTGGCCTCTATGCGCACAAGTAGTTCCCCGGGGCCTATCCCGGGAGTGGGCATCTCCTCTATGCGGATGTCCTTGTTGTTGTAATACATAGCCACGCGCATGTTTCATATCCTCCGAACAACCCGTGACGGAGCCCTCCTGACTGATTCGTTTATCCCATGCAACCTGGCCGTGTCAAGTGGTTGCGCTCTTGGTCAGTGCTGACGCACGTATTCCCCCTCACCCTAACCCTCTCTCGCAAGGGGAAAGGGAACTAATAAGCCCAAACCACTTCGCTATTGGACGCCAGAGAAAAGCATTTCCGGCTAAGCCGGGATAGTCCCGGAGAGACCTTGCTGATCCCTTACTCTATGACAAGGATCAAAGGCAAAAATCAGATTCAGAGGTTTACAAAACATTCTGGATATTATTAAATGTAACAGACAACTAGATGCGCAGTCTATGAGGAATAGTCCCTTGAAAAAGCCTGACATCAAAAAAATAGACCGTCTTTTGCAATATGTCCTCGCAGTGGCGGGTAGGGATGAAGGTTGGAATCGCGAAATAGGTTTTACCGCGTCTTGTCTTAGTGACCGAGCCCTTAAGCTTCTTGATGAATGGATTGAATGGCTTATGACTGGTAGTCTTGGCATGGATACTAAGTTATGTGAAATCAGAGACGTATTATTGGACGTATCCTGACTTAATAAATGGGTGACCCCTTTGATCGGAAAGCGCAAATGTCAATATCTCACCAGCGTTATTTTTCTCACTTTTCTTTCACAACTGATGATGTGACTCCGGCCCGCCGGCCCGGGCCCCATGGAAAGGGCTAAATTCTGCCAGGATCTGTCATAAATTGTGGCTTTTCAGATATCTTTCCTACTATATATAGTATTTTTTGCTTGACAATGCCCTATATACGGGGTAAGGTCGCTATGTAGTTTAAAGAGCTTCCTAAGTTTGTTTGTGGGCGTATCCTGGCATAGCTCACTGCATTTTCAGGGAAAAATGCCTGAATCCAACGGAGAAGAAAGGTGGCAACAGCTGGCAACGCCTAGGCGAAGAGGCGTGGCTCTTTTTCTTCTGCTAGGGGCAATTCTAATAGGTGTGTTGGTACTATGTTCTGCATGCAGCTTGGTCCCCTCCTGGAACTCAACCCAATGGACCGGCTACGGCGCTGCAATTCTCATCTTGGCTATTGGCCTCTTGGGCCCACGCATTGCTAAGAACCATCTCGTCCATCATCAAATTTTCCGTTTCATGGCTTATTGCGCCCTTTTCATTTTTATTCTCACCCTTTGTTATTCAATGTATATTGATATAAAGGAGCTAAGGTCAGCTTCTAGAAAAATGGAGGGCCAACAAACGGAGCAACAACAGGCAGTTTCTGGTGACACGTCGCACCAATAAGGTTTCGAGGGGCCTAATGACATTCTGGTCAACTCGTGATTTCAAAGAAAATTTCGAAAGGATTCTTCCTAAGAAGCAAGACCAGCGTTACTTCCAGTTGCAAGAAGGGGATAAAGTAAGGATTGAAAAGCGGACTCAGGGATCATCGATCGAACTTTCCCTTGGGGAGGAAGTATTCATCAGCAGCCAAAGGGATCTCAAGCTTCTTAAAAAGGAAGATAAGTTGGTCACAATCGCCCCGGGCGACTTTGCATTGCTCATTACGAAGGAATGGATTAAGATTCCTTCCGATTGCATGGGCTTCATCGCGATGAAGACCAAACACAAGCTTTCTGGGCTGATAAACGTGTCGGGATTTCATGTTGATCCGGGGTTTTATGGAAGGTTGAAGTTTTCCGTGTATAATGCGGGCACCGCAAATGTTGTCCTAAAATATGGCGAAGCCACATTTATACTATTTGTAACATACGTTCGTGATGGGGTGGACCCGAATATAAGCGGCAGCCATTGGGGCCAAGAACATATTGAGCCACATGAAATGACTCCCCTTGCTGGGTGCTGGAATCCCCATTCACAACATAGAACACCGCTTAAGGAATATTGAAACAATTGTTAAGGTATATAGCGGAATTCTCATTGGGGTATTTTTGGTCCTCCTAAAACTTGTATTGGAATGGACGCGTTGATTCTATAGGAGAAATAGGAGATGAGGAAATTAGTAGAATTGTGTTTAGAGGTCACCAGCCGGTGCACAATGCATTGTCGCCACTGCTCGACAGCCGACCCCGGGAGACCAGACACAATCGATCAGCTGAGCTTCGAAGAAGCCCGCAGCATCATTGCCGATTTTGATAAGTTAGGGGGCTCTATCCTGGAAATTTCGGGCGGGGAGCCCGTGTTGTATCCTTCGTTGTTTAACATTGTCGATTTTGCAAAGAGCAGAGGTTTAGAGGTTCGGCTTTATACCTCCGGTGTGGAGCACAAGGAAACGTATGAGCCTTTAGATGGGAGTTTCTTGGAAGATCTCCACATGCGAGGGTTGGATAAGGTTATATTCAATCTTCAGGGGCCTAACAGTGAAATCCACGAATGGATTACCGATACATCTGGCAGCTTCAAGGCTGTCTGTACAAGCATAGAACGGGCCAAGAGAATCGGTTTCTGGGTTGGCACCCATTTTGTACCTATGAAGCCAAATGCTAAATCCGTTGGGGAGGTCCTCGAGCTTGCTCGGGAACTTAAGATCGATGAGGTTGCCCTCCTCCGATTCGTACCCCAAGGGAGAGGTGCAGATAACAGAGCGGAGCTTCAACTGACGAAGGAGGATCTATGGAATTTTCTAAGAGATGTAGCGAGCCTCAGAAAGCAATTTCAGAATAAACCGCAAATTCGTATTGGTTGTCCATTGGATTTTCTGTACTTTATCGACTCTACTGTAAAGCTTCACAGTTGCAAAGCCGGGGTATCGACATGCTGTATTACGCCTGAAGGCGATGTAATTCCTTGCCCCGCTTTTAAACACGCCCCTGAATTTGTAGCTGGCAACGTGAGAAGCCAGCCCCTGCTATCAATATGGGTGAAATCGAGCGTACTCAGGCAACTTCGTGAGATTGATTACCGAGATATCGAAGGTTGTTCGAAATGTGAAAGGCGGAATATTTGCCAAGGCAGATGTCTGGCACAAAGGTTCAGGCAGCATGGTGATCCTCTGAGAGGTCCAGATCCAGACTGTTATGGTCCATACAAGGCTAAGGAGTGTGTGTCGGACCTGTCAGTAGGGCTTGAATATCAGGATTCCCGATGGGCTGCTTGCTCAATGTAGCCAGTATTTTTGTCATGTGTGGTGGCACATAGGCTATGTCAGCTCGGTTCCACCAATAGAGTTTGAAGCCCAAACACCTTTCTGCTACTTCAGTCACAAGGACACCTGTAGACTCCAACGAGAACGTTCAGCGTGACCGTCGCCGACACCGCCGGCCCTCCTCACTGCATCGCTGCTTTACACGCCCTTAGATTCCAAATTCCGGGGACACAATACCCATTTCGTTGATATAGGGATGTTAGGGCGTCATCATGGCACGCATAGCAAGAGTGGTCCCCAGGGCTCCCTCCATCGGCCCCTCCCAGATCCCCGATGCACCCCTACACCGGAAAAGAGACCCCAACCCGGGGTGGGTCAATTTTCCGTAATCCCGCCGGGGCAATTTTTGGCTGTCACAATGAAGCCTTTTCTGGCTGGCCAACATCGAAAAGATAAAACATCAAAATAGGTATCATGTCTGAAGAATTTTAGTAGAATTTAGGGAAGCGCGTTCGGCACGCGTAAAAGAGGATTCGACTTTTCGTTTATAGCCGCGGTGAAATCAAAGAAACGAAAAGGTACAGACTATAAAACAGACTATAAATTTATGAATAAGCCTGACAATCGAGTAAAGATCTATATAGACCGCAAGGAAAAAGATTTGGCCGAAATATTGTATTCGTGAACTGTTATCCTGTCATCGCCTAGGGCAGACACAATCGCTCTCTTCGTTTCATCTGCATCAAAATCCCTTTCCCTAGTCAATCCAATTACCTTCATCATATATTTCGGGATATAGTCTGGTTCCTTGGGCCTCCACCACTGAAGCTCAGTGTCGAAAAGATCTTTCATCAATTCTGTTACAAGAACTCCGGTAGCTTCCAATGAGTAGGTCCGTGCATCTGGTTTCCTGCACGGCTTTCCGTCTTTGACAGCACATCTCTTGGGTCTACACGAATGGCAGTTCCCAGAACTCAAGAAATATGCATCAAGTGATGAAGCGAGATTCTTTCCGATTCTGTTTGTCAAGGAGGTCATGAATGTCTCGACAAAAACCCATCTTGTGTAATAGGGGCCATTAAGCACTTTTGAAGGGTAGTATTTGGTGAGCATCTTTGCATAAAGAACAAGGAAGTGGCCTCTGCATATCTTTGAGAAGCTCGGAGAAAACGGCGGACAACCGCCGTTGCGTCCATATAGTTTACAGCCATTTCGGCATGCTTCAACAGTGACCTTTTTGTCGACCGGAACCAATCTGCTTGAGACAAAGGCATGGCCTATTTCCAAAGGATAAACATTCCCCGTAGTGGTCATATAATCCACTGTGAAGTTCCCATTGGGGTTTATGATATCCGGTTTTAAATTTGGCATCACTATCAAATAGCAAAACTCGGCACTCATTGGAAGAAAATTAGGTGGTGTCCTGTCACAAATACCGTAAATTCCCATCCCCTCGATGGGAGAGGGCCAGGGTTGGGGTAAAAAATTGATGCTAATTCATGGGGTTATCCACTTCCCTCTCCCTCCAACCCCCTCAGAGAAGGGAGTGAATTTGTTTCTATATGGACACTAAGTGGGAAATATGTCCAGAGAGAGTTTTTTGCTTGACAATCGGACATCATTGTTTTATTTTGTCGGAAATCCAGACACCAAGCCGAGTTATGATGCCCAGCGACGACAAAATTGCATGTGATATCATAGAGCTATTAGCCGAGAGAGATCCAGATGTTGATCCTGAAGAATTAAGATCTAAATTGGATCAACCCTTGGACCAAATATACAAGATTAATAGCCTGATTGGAGTAGACATTGCCTCTGAACTCACAGAAATTTATAACCTGCCTAAACTCCCTCCTACGAAAATTGGGAACAGAAAATTCTACATAAGTATCGGGGACTTAGTGGAATATATTAAAAAAATATTAAAAGAAGGTGTGGGAATTCTTAGGCAGAGTATGAGGAGGAAGAAGGATGACTGAAGAGCGAGTCACTTTGGCAAAAAGGATCAAGGAAACACGTGAATATCTTGGTTTCACACAGCAACAAGTGGCAGAAGCCCTCTCCCTACGGCGCTCTGGCATTTCAGACATCGAAACAGGGAAGAGAAGAGTGACCGCTGACGAGCTTAAGCGTATCGCAAATCTGTTTCAGCATCCAGTAAGTCACTTTCTTGGGGAAGAGCCCGAACATGCCCCTGACGTAGCAGCCCTAGCCAGAACAGCCGAAAACCTGTCTAAGCATGACCGAAAAGAATTACTCCGTTTCGCGAAGTTTCTAGAATATCAAACTAAGCGTGATTCTTCGAAGAAAGGAGCCTGATAATGCCTGCGTCCCGAAGTGCCTTGATGCGTCTGGCAGTGCAAGAGGCCGGAAATCAGCTTCGCAGAATTTGTGTGGACTTTAAAGAAGCGATTGATGTCTTTGAAATTATTCATGAGATGGGTATCGAACTAATGTTCAGACCATTGGAGGGAAAACCTGACGGATTTTACCTACCCCAAAGCACATCGCGCCCAAAAGCTGGAATACTTCTGAACTCAAGGCGATCCCCTCCCCGGCAAAGATATACCGCCGCCCACGAACTATCTCATTTCCTACGGAAAGATTCAGCAAAGGTTGAGGTTATCTCGGAGGAATGTGCCTTTGTATCACAAAGCAGACCCGATGAGGAGGTATTTGCTGACTTTTTTGCGGGGCATTTTTTGATGCCACCCAAGCTCGTGACATACTTTTTTAGAAAGATGGGGTTAAGAAAGGGCGAATTGGATGAGAAAGACATTTACCGCCTAGCCTTGTGCATGCGCACAAGCTATGAAGCAACCTGCAACCATCTACTTCACCTTGAATTCATTTCCTTGGATCAGCACAGAGCTTTAGAGAAGATTCAACCACAGAAGATCAAGTCAACGTGGATCCCGAGATTAGGGCACAATGATATTTGGCCCATCGATCAGAAAATGAACGACTTCCTTCTTCTGCCCATAGTGGATGACATTATTCAGGTCCGACTGGCCGAAACCCCTTCCACAGGCTACGTTTGGGGGGTTGAAAATGGGTATGAAGGAGTCTTGTCTTTAGAGGGTTCTGAATTGCATTTCTACGGACCAGACGGTCAGATTGGCCAAACGGGGGAGAGAATATTCACTTTCCGGGTTTTCAGGCATGGCAATGAAAACCTTTACCTATCTTTGAAACGGCCCTGGGAGAAAATAGGACCAACTGCACTTAGATTTAATCTACGGATCAATTCAACTGAAAAAGAGTTTATCGGGCATTATGCCAAACATCAAATTTTGCTGGCTGCTTAGGAGCAACAATGACATCCACTATTGATTTGAGACCACGCATGTCCCCTGTTGGTGATCAGGGCATGAGGCCCACATGCGTGGCATTCGCACTTTCAGCATGTCATGAATTTGTCAATGAACAAGTGTCCAAAGAGCTGTCCAAGGATTCCATACATTGGGGCTGTGTGTGTAGAGATGGCTCAGCAATGGATGGTGTTTCGATTACTACTGCTATCAGAGTACTTGCTGAAGAAGGTCAATATCTTGAAGAGGATTGGCCATATAGAGCCAATTTGGACGAAACTACCTGGGAGTCCCTTCAACCTCCCAAATTGGATGGTAAACCTATGTTCACGATAGCAAGGGGGATTAGCATGAAAATCAGCGATCCTAATGCTCTGGGCGATGTGTTAAGGGTGACAGGTCCTCTTTGCGCAATTGTGCCAATCTGGGAATCTTTCTTTATTACCCAAAATGGTCATATGTCTATGCCTAAAATTGACATTGAAGAATTTCGAGGTTTTCACGCAGTTTGCGTGGTAGGATTAACAAGCGAGTGGGATGTAGTAATCCGCAACAGTTGGGGCCCCAAATGGGGGGATTCGGGTCATGCAGTTATGCCATTTAAATATCTAGAAAAATATGCATCTAATGTCTATATTCTGGTTCCTTTGGGGGCAAAATGAAGCACACAACAATGAGCAATAGACAGGAGCGCTTCATTAGTGCAGAAGACGTGACTTCAGCCTGGATAAAGGCTGTGAAAACTCTTATGAATCAACCAAAAAATGAGGCCTTCAATTTAACAGTAAGAATAGAAGACCCTACGATTGAACTTCCCAAGCAGAGGGAATTCATCGAGGGCTACCTTCGCGACCATGCTGGGAAATTGGAAAAGGATCACATCGAAACGACTGCGCAAACCATTTTCCCTCGTCCCTTGCTTTTCAAATGCCCTGATCCGAAGGATTCTGTCCAACGACAAAAATTCTATGCTCAATTTATGAAAAGCAAATCCATCATCCGATCATTTAGAAGTAATAGTAGAGGCACCTATTTCCAGCGAATGATATGGTGGCCCTCTTGGGATACTGCAAAGGGGCAAAATATTAATCAGCTGGAAACGATAATTCAAAAGATAAATGGTGGTATAGCTTCTCGTGTAGTGCATGAGATAGCCTTAGAAAATGCTTCCGATATTGGAATCAATGGCATCAATTTCTATAGTCCGGGCGCGGACCGAAAATTGGTAAAATACATGAGTTTTCCTTGTCTGTCATATGTAAGCATTAAGCCGGAGTCTGTTCAAAAACCAGGAGGTAAGATTCATATGACTGCGCTTTATAGAAATCATTATTTCATTGGTCGAGCTTATGGAAATTATTTGGGGCTGGGCTGGCTATTGAAATTCATTGCCGATGCGACTGGAAGGAAGGCTGGTGAACTCCTTTGTGTTTCCTCTTTGGCTCAATTGGAGTTTTCTTCAGCTGGACTCTCTAAAAGGGAAATCAGAGACATGCTAAATATCTTGCAAACGGATAAGGATTTTTAGATGACCATAATTGGAGTGGGTGTAGACCTGGTAAATATATCTGAACTTCGAACTCGGATAGAACGCAATCCCTCTATCCTGAAACACGTTTTTACTTTGGCTGAGGTAGAATGGTGTCAGGCCTATTTTGATCCTGCTGAACGTTATTCGGGCCGATTTGCTGCAAAGGAGGCCTTTTATAAGGCTCTCCCGCCATGGGTTCAGAACGAAACGGATTGGCTGGATATAGAAATCATAGCTGGTTCAAACGGAAGACCTGAGGTTCAACCCTCAAAGAAATGCAAGACCCTCTTGCAACAGGTTGGCGCAAGTAAAATATTTCTGTCTATTGCCCATCAAAGTGGGCTTGCAATTGCATTTATTGTCCTGTGTGGGGAAGAGGGAGGACATTTATAGGAAAGGGACACGCGTGACATTTTGACTTTCGCGTCCAGCAGGAAAAAGGGGGGCTGGTCTTCAAAAGTCGGTTTTCCAGGGTCCCCGGGACACCATACTTATCTATCAGTTATACGAAGAACCAACAATAAGCTCAGGGCATCGCAAGAATTCCGCGGGTAGTGGGTCCATGATCTCCTCATCACATCGGTTTTATCCCAACCTCATAAACCTTCAGCACCTCATCGCCGTAATGGTTGATAACCTTTACCGCGATCTTACCGGTCGTCGGTGGATCAAAGGGACGGCTCTTTGTGGTGTAGAGAGATGACCAGGCATCTTCATCGATGTCTGCTCTGAGGGCGCGCTTCAGTTTATCGTAGGGCCGGTCCGCGCCGGTGAAGTAGGCGTGGCGGACGAAAAAGCTTTCCTCATTGTAATCGGTATCTATGAACCAGCAGGCGATGTCATCGGTTGAATGGCTGCGTATCTGTCCAGTGGTGGGATCGTAGACATCTACACCCTTAACTTCAACAGTGATCTGGCCACCTTTTATCTTCTTTATTTTGAGGTCTGGCTCGCCAAATATCATGAAAAGGTTTCCTGCGCCGGTTTTCTTAAGGAGTTCATCGCCCATGCTCAAGTCTGCATTCATGCGGGCGGGCAGCACGGTTAGCTGACCATAGCGCTTGGCCTCTTCGGAGACGTGTGGGTCGAAGGCAAACCCGCAGACGATCAAAAGGTCAAAACCCACCCCTTTCACAGCCTCCTTCGCAGCCTCCTTGACCAGCTCAGGGCCGACGGTGCCGTGTTCAGGGCCGATGGAGACAGCCAGGCGACGGGATGTCCCGTCTTTTTCCGTGTATTCGCCTTCTGCCTGAATCCAGGTTCCGGCATACGTCTCCAGACGGTCGAAATGAAGCCGCTCGTTTTTGATGGTGTTCTGTACGCCGGCTTTCTTCAGGTTGTCCAGGATCATGGTCTCAAACTGCCCCGATCCCGCAGACTTACGTCCCTCCTTTTCGGAAATAGGTATTTGCTCGTCAGCGGATAAGACTCGATGGGGAGACAGGCTTTCCACAGTGAAGGGACCTGCCACGCGGATACGTTTTTTGTCTTTATAGGGTTGGTCGTAAAGAATTTCCCGGTCGGCATTGCGAGCAATGCATTTGTCTATTTCTTGCTGGCGGTTTTTTCGCAACTCCCGCCATTCCTGATGGAGTTTCTTGGCCTCTTTGGGCCACGCCTTGTCTCCCTCTCTGGGAATTTCCCATTCTTCCCACGATTTTTTGAGCAGGCCGTTCAGTTTGGCCCTGATTGGCTCCATCTTTTCCTGCCATTTGGCATGGATGGTGTCTATCTCGGAATTGTTGGCAATAGCTTTAAGGGTGATATGCGGCACCCGCCTATAAACAAATCCCTTCTTGATATCGTTTTCTGTTTTGTATTCAGGTGGGACCTTGCCGGTGATTTCCGCTTCCTTCTTGATACCTTCGGGTGAGTCAGATAGGTAATAGTAAGGGTACTTGGCAGACATGAGCCTGGTGCGCGCCAGGGCAAGGGCCACGCGAGAGGTGTCTATGGTAATCCAGCGTCGTCCCCACTGCTCTGCTACATAAGCGGCACTGCCGCTGCCGCACGTCGGATCGCCGGGGTCGGTGGTCATGAGGAGGCATCTTTCTATCACCTTGTTTGCGGTCTGAACGACATAGATTTTCGGTACAGCAAACGTACTTTGTACAGTATCGTCCCACAGTCCCGTAACTGCCACTACTGGATGGTCAACCGCATAGCGTTTGTACATTAACGTTTTTCCGACTCTGATTAGGCGGTTTGTCATAGCTAATCTGTTCAATCCCTCTTCTGTCGTTTTCCAAAAATGACCCGAAGGTTTGAAAATACTGCCCCCGAATTCATACTTGAAAGCTGATGCCTGTCCCCCGCTCTGAGAGTGAAGCATAGATATCATGAATCGGAGTCCCTTTTGTTTATTTGGTTCTTGCAACTCGAGGTTGGACATTCGGCGACATTCACCGGATTCATCGTCAATCCAATTATAGACGCTTTCCATGGTGCGGGAGGACCGTTCCGTGTAAAGTTGTCGATACTTCATTTGCTCGTTGTTTTTGGCGTACCATAGGAGAAAGTCACAGACTGAATCCAGCCCTCCCGAAGCTTTCCCACTCGTTTTTCGGAAGATGGGCATTCCTATGAAATTATCAGGCCCAAAAACCTCATCCAACAAACACCGCACCAGATGCACATTCTCATCCCCAATCTGTACAAACATACTCCCGGTCTCGGTCAACAATTCTCTCGCCACTATCAATCGATCTCTTAGATAAGCAAGATACGAATGAATGCCCAGCTTCCACGTATCCCGAAAGGCTCTTATTTGTTCAGGCTGCCGTGTCACGTCCCCTGCCTTGCCGTCCTTAACATCTCTTTTTCGGGTGCTAACCTGCCAGTTTGACCCGAACTTGATCCCATAAGGTGGATCAATGTACATCATTTGAACCTGCCCCTTGAGTCCTTCTTTTTCCGCCAAAGACGTCATGACGTAGAGGGAGTCGCCCAGGATCATCCGGTTGGACCAATTGGCACCGTGCCGGTAGAAGTCAATCATCTCTTCAAATTCAAGGCCGTTGAAATCGGCAAAGAGATTGGGCTGGGCTGGGGCCTCCTTTCGGATGGCCCGGCGCACATCTTCTATAATTGTCTGGGGGTGAATCTTCTCCTGGATATAAATAGGGACCGAGGGCACGGCCAGGTCTTGCTGGTCCTGTTCGTCCTTCCCTTTCCAGACAAGCTGGGGGTCCAAGGAGGGATCACGAGGATAGAGCACGGTCTTGGGGCGGCTCTCGTCTTCCTTTACGAAATCTCGAAGTTCCTCTGTTGGGATGTTGGCGCGCTTGTCCTTGTGCTTCAGGCTCTCAACAGGTTTGGTTTTGTCGCTCTTTTTTTTCCGTGCCATGCTCAATTCTCCTTGGCTGGCATATCAGTATGATCACGGAGCCAATCGCGAATGGTGTTCTTGGCGTCCCATGGGTCGGTGATTTCCATGAAGGCCCATCGCCCAAAGCCACCATGGTTGTTCACTGCCGGCACCCAGAGCAGACGAGCTGTGGCGACTTTTGCCTCCTTGTCCTTCTTTTTCTCACCAGTCACTTCGATAATCAGGTTGAGCAAGTCACCTTTCCCTTGCCTGTCATGTATGCGCACCAAGAAATCCGGGATATAGTTCCTTTCCTGACCGTTGATGGTGTATGGAATGTTGAACCCGAGGTTGTGGTTCTTTGCGTAAGCGAACACCTCTTTCATATCCTCTAAGGCTTCGGCCATTTTTTGCTCCCATGAACCGGTATCCGCAACAACGTGAGAGATGTGGCACTTGTCCGGGTGTGTCTTATAGGTCGGGCGGGTGGTGTCGAAGTCCACGTACCGCGTGGAGCCTGCGGGGTCATACGGGTAAAGAATGGGTTTGAGGGTCTTATCTCCTGATTCGGCGGCTACGATGGCCCTATAGATGCGGTCGGCAGCATTGTGGCCAAATTCAATCAAGAGAAGGAGTTGTGGGAACACGTTGTCTTTCAAGACAACACATTCATCCAACCAACGTTTCGTGATGGCCAGGATTTGAGGAAAGAGCCAGGGCTTGGCATTCCCATCGTTATCGTGGAAATACTTTTCCAGGGTCAGTTTCGCCAAAAGGAAGGCTACTTCTTGTATGCGGCGGTTTTTCAAATCATCTAAAGTGAGGATGGTCGATTCCCCGACAATGGGCGCGTTTTCGGTTTTCGTGGGGATATCCAGGGTGGAAAGTACAAGCTTTGATTCGTCGGTGAAATTGGCGGCCAGTGTTTCACTCGGAAGTTCGTAACGGTACCCCAGGAGGCGCGGGAAGGCGATCTCGCAGGTAATTCGGTCCTCCAGGGCACGAACATGAGTTATTTCCGGGCCAGGTTCCGGATCGGGTGAAGACCCAGCGCACGGGATGAACGAGAACGGGACACCATAGACTTCCGCGTACTCGACCGGGAAGGCCTCAAACTCAAAAGTCTTGCGGTTCATTTCTATGCGTTGAGGTTTTGTTGTGTGGCTCCTGCGGCGGAGGCCGCGGCCCACCACCTGTTCACATAGGAGTTGAGTCCCGAAGGCCCGGACGCCCAATATGTGGGTCACGGTGTTAGCATCCCATCCCTCGGTCAGCATGGAAACTGAGACAACGCACTTGATCTGCTCGCCCAGCTTTCCTGGTTTGCCGATTGTGTTCATCACCTCGCGCAGAAGGTCCTCATCCGTGAGCTTGTTAGTGTCTCGACCTGGAAACCGGGCGCGGTATTCGGACTTGAACTCTTCGATTTGCTGGGCAGCGACTCTCTTGAACTCTCGGCTCATGGCGTCTCCGGACTCAAGCTGCTCGCTGTCTATCAAGATGGTGTTGGGCTGATGGCTCCAGACGCCATCATGCTCGTTGTTGAAGACAGGCATTTGGCCGGGGACGACCACCGTGGAACCGCCGGACAGAGTCTTTTCCCAGCCGGACACGTAATCGAAGACGAGCTTGGACACATTGGTGTTGTTGCAGACCACGATAAAGACCGGAGGTGTCTGGCCCTTGGCACGGGCCTCGGCGTTTTTCTCCCATTGGCGGTAGTATTTCTCGTAGTTGTTGTAGAGACTGTGGAGGGCTCCTTCCAATGTGGCAGGTAGTTTCGGTTCCCCGATTACTGCCTGAGTCTTCCGGCCTTTCTTGGGGAGATGGTCGCGTATGCGAAGCCAGAGGTCCCGGTAGGTCGGCTGATCGTCTGCCATGGAGTCGTCGGCTATGGGAACTCGGGGCACCTTGACGATCCCGCACTCTATGGCGTCGATGAGGGAGAAGTCAGAAACCACCCATGGGAAGAGGGTCCCCTCCGGATAACCCGAGCCCCGTAAGAAGAAAGGCGTGGCAGATAGATCGTAAATGGCTCTTATGCCGATTTTGGCCTTAACCGCCTCCAGTCCGGAAATCCAAATCCGTGCGGCTTCTTCCCGTTTTTCAGCCTCTTTTCGCTCATCGCCTTTCAGCTTTTCCTCTTCACTGTCCGGTTTTCTGCGGTAGCAGTGGTGGGCCTCATCGTTTATCACCAGGATATTTTTCTTGTTGCCCAGGTCACGGCAGACCCGGCGCACCATCTGGGGCGGAGTTTCGGTAAACGGGCTGGCTTGCCCCTCGGCGAGGATACTCTTGGTAAGTTTGCTGGCGCTGTTGCGCTCTCTGAGCTTCAAGGCATGAAAGTTCGTGATAATGATCTTGGACTTTCCGAGCTGTTCTCTCAGGTCAGGTGGGACTATGTCCATCTGCCGGTAGTAGTTCTGAGGATCACTCGGCAGCAGGACCCGGAGGCGGTCCCGTATTGTGATGCCCGGTGTAACGATTAGAAAAGCATCGGAAAACCGACGGTCTTGCTTGTTAGCGTTTTTGTTAAGGACATGCCAGGCAATAATCATAGCCATCACCACGGTCTTGCCAGTGCCTGTAGCCATCTTGCAGGCGAGGCGAAAAAGGAGAGGGTTGGCAGACTCGTTTGCCCCGCGAAGTTCATTTTCGATCCAGGCGTCACCGTAGTTCTTGGCGGCCTCAGTGATGTAACTGACTGTTTCCAGGGCTTCTATCTGGCAATAGAAGAGCTTTGGCTCCCGCTCCGGGCGTTGCCAGTATTCCAATAGGCGGGCAGTTGTTTTTGTGATACCTAAATATCGACCTTGCCTCCACCTGGCGACCCGACCGCGGACCTGATTGATGAACTTATTTTCTTTGAGCCGGTCTTGAGTCCATTCGCTCTCGAATGAGAGCTGCTTCTGTTTTCCTTTCTTTTTCGGCTTGGGAATGGGGACGAAATAGGAACTTACACGGCGGGCTTCACGGATCTCATTGGTGATGCCGTCTTCGGAAAAGAGAAGGTGCCTTTGGGGTTCTTCAAAGGGTGAATTGATGACCGGGTTCTCTATGACAACCTGTTTCATTCATTCTTACCCTATGCTTGTGTGGTGGGAACACCGGGCTGGTGCCTGCCCTTAGGGATTGCCCGTCGGTACGGCGAAAGATATGTAACAAGACCAGTTGGAAAGGTCAAGGGTGAAGGGTTAATTGGAGGTGGTTGTGGATTGGGCATCGTAGCCCAGCGCAAGGTTGGAGATAACGCTTGGAAGTGCTATACCTGCCTGCAAGTGGCCGCAGGTTGGTTTGGTAATGGCTATTCAGCAACTAAATCCTCACGAGATCATAGGCCCTGGTTCCCAGTCCAATTGCTTCGGCATATTCTAACTGGATCTCCCAGTCTACGTTCGGATAGATCGCGCGGAATTTATCCTCTCCAGGCTTGAAGTTTTTGGTAAGACAGGAGCTTTTCAGCCCCTCTGCGTTATTGACCAGGTCGGCCGAGGCCTGGTCGATAGCTACCGGATCAGTTGAGGCCAGGATACCGATGTCGGGTACAATGGGGGCATCGTTATAGCCATAACAGTCGCATGCAGGTGATACCTGGGTGATAAAGTTAAGAAACATGGCCGAGTCTTTTTTCCCTTTCAACACACCGGCCGTATATTCCACCATGTTTTCCAAAAACACGGGGATCGCCTGGTTCCATTGAATCTGAATGGCTTGATTCGGACAGATAACTATACACTCCCCGCACCCCACACACTTTTTGCGGTCGATCTTCGCCTTTTCATCAATTAGGGAAATGGCCTCCTGGGCGCAATATTCCACACATTCCCCGCACCCCTCACACTTTTTTCTCTTTACCTTAGGGGAGACTGTCGAATGCTGGGCCAATTTTCCTTTTCGAGAAGCGCACCCCATCCCAAGATTCTTGATGGTGCCCCCGAACCCTGAAAGCTCATGGCCTTTAAAATGGGCCACACTCACGATAGCGTCAGCACGGACAATCTCGGAGCCGATATAGACCCTCTTGAAGCGTTTCAAGTTCACTGTCACGGCTGTTTCATTGCCACCCCGAAGCCCATCGGCAATGATCAGGGGGGCATTCACCACAGCGTATGTGAACCCATTGAGAATGGCGGTTGTCAGATGGTCAACCGAGTGACTCCGGCTCCCCACGTACAGGGTGTTCGCATCGGTCAAAAAGGGACGCCCCCCCACTTCCTTTATCATATCAACAATCCTGCGGAGAAAAACAGGTCGCACGTAGGCTGTGTTTCCTGCCTCCCCAAAATGGAGCTTTACGGCCACCAGGGCCCTTTCCTTGACCCTAATTGCCAGGCCCACTGCCTCGAGCAGGCCCTTGACCTTGTCTACAAGATTCTCACGCACGTTCGTCCTGAGGTCCGCAAAGTAGACAGCACTTTTCATAATCTACCCCCAGCCATAGAGATGGCGGAGCGAATTCTTTACCGATGCGTAATTATCCTCTCAATAACTTTAGACACTTTAGGCACTTTAGTTCACTTTAGGCACTTGTCTTTATGTCTTCCAACCGCTGAATAATAAGCTCCGCAGCCTTTTTCCCGGAAAGGAGCATCCCTCCGAAGATGGGACCCATCCGGTAAGAGCCAAATGTGGCATTGGCAGCCATGCCTGCCACATACACTCCCGGAAATGCCTCACGGGTATTTTCAAGGGTTGTATGTTCTGCCACCTCGGCCCACAGAGACCTTTCACCCATCACCTTACCTGTTTTCGTCAAGAGCTTTGATCCGGATTTTCTCTCTATGATATGCATCAATTCGGTGGCGTGCCCCGTGACATCAATGGTGTAGCGGGCATGCACAGTTAGAGGATCCACATGGAGGTGAGCCGTTTCAACCGCTGTCCAGTTAATTACTAAACCAACGACCCTTGCTGGTTCCGGGCCATCTGTCTGGCGGATGATGACGTCCTCCACACACATGAGGTTGAAAACTCTTGCCCCCGCCTGGCAGGCCCTGGAGGCTAAAGTCGTGGTGGCCTCCACCGCATCCGCTGTGTAGTATCCTGTTTGAAAGGGGTGTGTGGAAATGCCCAGCTCATCAAGAACCTTTTTCCCTTCATCCTGAACCACAATCTCATTGAACATCATCCCGCCACCCCACATTCCACCTCCGATGCTCAGCTTGCGCTCAAAAAGTGCCACCTTCTTTGCCTTCTTGGCCAGGTAGTAGGCTGCCACCAACCCGGATGGCCCTCCGCCCACAATGGCAACATCAACGTATAGATGATCTATCCATTTTTCAGTGAAACGCTCTATGATGGCCCTGGTTATAACCTGCTCGTCTAATTTCATCGTCCGACCTCTCAATACTGACAACTAATTGAAACATTAAGGGATTAAGGGATTGAGGGATTGAGGAATTAAGGGAAGATTCCGTCAATTACCAAATTCCTCAATTCGCAATTCCGGCTCTTCGGGATAATCCGTGAAGGACTTTATCTTTGGTTACGACCGATAAGCAAGCCTAAAGCCCTGCATGGCGACTTTCACAAAAAAAGCCAACTTCAAAACAAGAAATTGGCAAAACCACTAACAAAAAATTTGTGAATGCATACTGCTGGTTAGCAACTAAGCTCATAAAAGTCAAGAATTTTGTCCTGTCGAGAATATGCTTGACAGCAGTCCCGGTGAGGCGGTATTTAGAAAATTTTTGGTAACACTTCACCACGAATTCTTACGGAATTACAGCACTGCCACCCTTGCTCCGGTGCTCTGGGAGAATCGGGGCTATTAACATCCATAAGGAGGCGCTATGAGAAGGTATGAAACTGTGTTTGTTGTGAATCCCGAACTTTCCGAGGAACAACGCCAACCGCTCTTCGACAAGTTGAAGGGCCTCTTGTCCGAGGACCAGGGGTTGCTTGTTGAATTTGACGAGTGGGGCCACAAAAGGCTTGCCTATGAGATCAAGAAGCACACCCGGGGATACTACGTGCTGATGGATTTCTGCGGGGATGGAGCTTTGGTCAAGGAGATTGAGCGCAACATGCGCCTGGATGACCGAGTCCTCAAATACATGACGGTTCTGAAAGACAAGACTGTTGATGTGGAAGCAATCAAGGCAGAGATAGAGGCAGCCAAAGAACAGGAATCAAAACCCGAATCTACCGAACAAGCGGCAGGTGAAGTTGAAGACAAAGGAGACTCAGAATCAACCGAGACTGAAGAAGCTCCGGTGAGCGAAACCGAAGTGCCAGAAGAGACTCCAGAAACCAGCGAGCAGGAGGAACCAGAGAATGAGACAACAGAGAACGGCACCAGATAAGCGCAAGCGGGTGTTTCGCAGGAGAAAGGTTTGCCGGTTCTGTAGTGATACCAGCATTATGATCGACTACAAGGATCCGCGCACGCTTAGGTTTTTTACCACAGAACGTGGCAAGATTATCCCTAGGCGGGTATCTGGGAATTGCGCTAAACACCAGCGAAAGCTGACCATTGCCATCAAACGTGCACGCACCATTGCCCTGATGCCTTATGCAGCGACCCTGAGCCATTATTAGGACCTGGGTTGAGCGGTTCAACGTTCACGGTTCCCGGTTGAAGAGCCCTAACTGCCTGTTAGCAAGCCGACTTCGCCAAAGTAGCTTTAGCTACGACGGCTGAAAAGGATGATGCCTCAAGTAGTAAGGTTCAACGGTTCAACGGTTCAACGTTCAGAGGTTAAAACCGTGAACCGTGAAGTGATAGATGTCAATAGACTATAACCTTTGAACCTTGAACCCTGAACCTGGAACCGATCACTTTAGGTAGGATTGACGATTGTCTGTCATAACGAAGGTTAGCGGCAGCTCTTGACCTATATTGCCCATAGCCAAATCCACAAAGACGTCATCGTGGGGATAGCCATCACGGCCCTTATTTCCATGGCAGCCTTATACCTCAGGGTGCTGGGGCCTTTCGTGGGCCTGTTTATTCCGCTGCCAATCCTTTTTTACCGGTTCAAACTGGGGCGATCATCGGGCCTGTTGATCCTGGCCGTAGTTACCCTGATTGTTACCTCTGTAGTCGGCTGGAATTCTATAGGTGCAGTGGTATTCCTCTTTGAACTGGGGCTGGTGGGGCTGATTCTGCCGGAGGCATTTGAGATGAACCTGTCTGTGGAAAAGACGGTCGGAATTACGACCGGTGCGGTCCTGACGACGGGTGCTGTGATGTTGGCACTTTACAGCTTGCTTTCGACAACCAGCCCGTGGGCCGTGGTATCCGATTTCCTGGAAAAGAGCGCGAAGCTCGCCCTTGCCATGTACAGGGAGATGGACGCATCTGAGGAGAACATCGGCATACTTGCCGAGTCCCTGGAGGGGATCGTGTACGTTATACTTCGCACGATCCCTGCCATTGTAATTGTCATAACCCTCTTTGTGGTCTGGAGTAACCTCCTTTTGGCTCGCTTTGTGTTACGAAGCAAACAGCTTTCCTGTCCTGATTTTGGCAGGCTAAACCAGTGGAAGGCACCGGAGCCACTGGTTTGGGTTGCCATTGCATCGGGGGGCTTGCTCCTATTTGGTCATCCAGGCATCAAGATGCTCGGTATCAATGGCCTGATAGTCATCATGATGATATACTTTTTCCAGGGGATTGCCATTGTCTCTTTCTATTTTGAGAAAAAACAGTTTCCTAAGGTACTGCGAGGCCTTCTCTATGGTCTGATCGCCATGCAGCAGCTTTTGTTTCTGGTGGTGATTGCAGTGGGCTTCTTTGACATGTGGATCGATTTCAGACGCACAAGAAAGGTGGAGTCCTAACATGAAAGTGATATTGACAGAAATGATCGAATCGCTCGGAACTGTTGGCGATGAGGTCAATGTAGCCAAAGGTTATGTCAGAAACTACCTGATTCCCCAAAAAAAGGCCATCCTGGCCACACCGAGTAATCGCAAGATCTTCGAGCGCCAGCGGACACAGCTCGAACAACGGCTGGCCAAAGACCAAACCAGGGCTGAGGTGATGGCTGAAAAGATCCGTGGCGCTGTCTGTACTATTGCGGCGAAGGTATCTGAGGGCGACAGGCTCTATGGTTCGGTCTCAACGCGAGATATTGCCGAACAATTGAAATCGCAGGGGTTTGATGTGGACAAGGGGATGGTCATGCTCTCTGAACCTATTAAGACCCTGGGATCTTATATCGTGCCCATTCGTTTCTATACTGATATCGCGTCGGAGATAACGGTCAAAGTGGTCCCCGAACAGGAAGCCTCATGAGCAACAAAGATCCGTGGTTGCAAAGGGTTCCGCCTCAAAACATTGAGGTCGAACAATCAATCCTGAGCGCCATACTGATTCAGAATAATACGCTGCCAGAAGTCCTGGAAATCCTTTCTGAAAAAGATTTATACCGTGAGGCCCACCGGAAGATCTTCACGGCTATGGTGGATCTCTTTGAGCGAAACGAACCCACTGATCTGATTACACTAACAAATATCCTCAAAGAACGGGGCCAGCTTGAATCGGTTGGGGGCGCATCCTATCTGGCTGAACTGGTCGATACAATCCCCATGGCGACCAATGCGTCCCATTATGCCAAGATTATCCGTGAAAAAGCGACCTTGAGGTGTCTTATTGAGAGGGCAACCTCCATCACCACCCGGTGTTTTGAGGACCGCGGAAACGTGGAAGAGATACTCGATTTTGCCGAACGGTCCATCTTTGATATCTCCGAAGACAAGGTAAGGCCGGCCTTTCATTCTCTGGCCGATATTCTCACTGATACATACAAAGCTGTAGAAGATGCCTATGAAAACAAGGTCCTTGTCACGGGTGTCCCCACGGGCTATAGCAGCCTTGACCAGAAAACCTCTGGATTGCAGCCCGGAGACCTTATCGTGATTGCAGGTCGGCCCAGCATGGGCAAGACCGCCCTTGCCCTGAACATCGCTCAAAATGCCAGCATTCAAACCGGAATGCCCGTAGGCATTTTTTCCCTGGAGATGTCCAGGGAACAGCTCTCCTTGCGCATGCTTTCCGCAGAAGCCCGAATCGATTCATTTCGAATGAGAGGTGGGTACCTGAGTGAGAGTGACCTGGCCCGCATTAACCGCGCAGCAGGCGCCCTCTATGACCTTTCCATCTACATCGATGACTCACCAGCCATCTCAGCCCTGGAAATACGTGCCAAGGCTCGGCGCATGAAAATGGAAAAGGGTCTGGGTCTGATTATCGTAGACTATCTACAGCTTATGAGAGGGCGGGCCTCGGCCGAACGGCGGGATCTGGAGATATCCGAGATTTCCAGATCGCTCAAGGCATTGGCCAAGGAGTTGAGCATTCCGGTGGTGGCCCTTTCGCAGCTCAACCGCAAGGTGGAGGATCGAACCAACAAGCGACCAGTGCTCTCTGACCTGCGTGAGTCTGGCGCCATCGAACAGGACGCTGACGTTATTGTCTTCATCTATCGCGACGAGGTGTACAACAAGGACGAAAACAATCCCAACAAGGGAACTGCGGAAATTATTGTGGCCAAACAGCGCAACGGCCCTATCGGCACGGTGAAGCTCACCTTTTTGGAACACTGCACCCGGTTTGAGGATCAGGCGCTGGAGGTGGAACCCTCAGTGGTTTAGCCACACGCGGTAAGCTGACACATACAAACTTCAACCACCATCTCGTCTGAACCATTACAGGCTTCCTTTCTTCATTAGTAACTTCTCAAAAAGTTCGGGTTTTCGTCATTGCGAGCGAAGCGAAGCAATCTCTTTCATAGCAAGGAGATTGCTTCGTCGTCCGCCTGCGGCGGACTCCTCGCAATGACAGGGCGGGCCGGTGACAAGGAATTCCCCGAAGTTTTTGAGAACTTACCTTCATTAATCCTAAGCCACTATTTTTGCTAACGATACCATAAGAAGGTCCTGCCGTCACAGGAATTGTGGAAGAATGCGCAAAGTCAGGGAAACGGCCATTTTTTTTCTAAAGTTTTTCTGAGATGTTCCGAAAAAAGGATTGAAGGTCAACTGTTATGAATATAAGTACCTATCAGATACATAATGTCTTAAGGGCGTACAGCAAACAACTGAGCCAGAGCAGGCGACTGTCGCACAACAAGGGTGTTGCAGAGCCGAAGCGCGCAGACCGGATTAGTATCTCCGCTCAGGCAAGGCGAAAGGCTGTTATTGACCAAGTAACATCAGACATTGTTAACAGGATAATCCATGAGGGTCCCGATGATAACGTGGAACGGGAGGTGTTCAAGCAACTTGAGGACGAATACGGAAATAGCCTTTCCGTGAAAAAACGGGATTCCGATCTGGTCTTCAAGGTCATTGATAAAGAAAACGGCGAGGTAACAAAAACTCTTTCTATCGAGGATTCCAAATTCCTGAGAAATCGTCTCGAAGCGATCGCCAAGAGCAGAATTGACGATCAGATGATTACATGATATGGAGGTATATATGAAGATCACCGGCAATGGCTACGAGATTAGCAAGTATATCAATCAGACGGCCCTGATGCCTGGAAAGGAACAGGCGGAAAAAACTTCCACGCAAGGCAATATCCCCTCCGAGTCAACAGGGGACGCCATCGTCAATCTTTCTAATGCCTCAAAAGAGGTTCAGAAAGCTAGAGAGATTATTGAGTCTGAGCCAGATATCAGATCAGAAAAGGTTCGTGCCATCCAGGAGGAGATCGAAAAGGGAGCCTACAAAATAGATTACGACAAGACAGCCGAAAAAATGTTAGGATATTTCATAGACGAAATGGGTTGATCCTGCTGTTCCATCCAAGATTTTCCCTACCACCCTCACCCTTCTCGCCACCGGATGAGGCGGGTCTCCAACTTCTAGTTTTCGGTAGTGCCAATCCCATTCATCCCCCATTCCCTTTTCCGGTTTGAAGCAATACCAGTAGGGCGAAGCTCTTAAGCTAAAAAACATCCACAATGGGCAGGCGAAAGGATCCCAAGCAACTTGAAAAATTGATCTCCTATATCCTTGGGCGACGACCCGACGAGTTTGGACTGGTCCTGGACGACCAGGGATTCGTGCGCCTGAAGGATCTGCTCAAGGTGATCTCAGAGGAACCCGGGTGGGGATATGTGCGGAAATCGCATATCCATGAGGTCCTCATGATCTCTTCTGAAAAGTCCTTTGTCCTGGAAAATGATAAGATCAAGGCTGTTTGCCGCGATGATGCCCTGAATCCTCAGGAGGAGATCGTTCCCCCTAAACTCCTTTATCACTGCGTGCGTCGTAAGGCATACCCTGTCGTTTGCAAGCAAGGGGTCATACCGTTGGGGCAACCACGGGTCCTCCTGGCCACAACCGAAGAGCTGGCACAGCGGATGGGAAAGCGTCGAGACCCAGTACCTGTGTTGCTGACTGTACAGGCACGAAGGGCTTTTGAGGCAGGCGTAAGATTCTCTCAGCAGGGCGAATTCATCTACGTGACTGACCATGTGCCTGTGGGCTATTTCACGGGACCACCACTTCCAAAAGAAAAGAAAAAAGAAGACCCCAAACCCAAAAAGGAGCCGGTTGCAATACATGAAGACCTGCCTGGCAGTTTCACCTTTGACGTGGAACGTTCCCGGGCTCTTCAGCAACAGCGACTCAAGCAAAAAGGGCTCAAAAAGGAAATCGCCTGGAAAAAGGATGTCCGCATGTTGAGACGCAAGCACAGCGGTAAATAGAAGTGTGGTGAACGGTTACCTTTTCAGTTAGCTCAACAGCGTTGCAGGAGCCAAAAAGACCTCTATTGTGATAAGAAGGCCATTTAAGCAGTTGAAAAAAGAGCTGATCAAGCTGGCAGGCGAATTACCTGATTTTTCTGGGATCGGGCCTGTTTATCTTGTGGGCGGCTCGCTACGGGACCGCATCCTCAATCGTCCATCCAACGACCATGACTTTGCAGTGCCCGGCAATGCCAGGGCCTTTGCAGAAAAAGTAGCGGCAAAACTTGGTGTGCGCATGATTGAGATGGGCAAGGAAGACAAGGTGGTCTTTAGGGTGGTATCGGGCGATAAGGTCCTCGATTTTTGCCCCATTCATGGCAAAACCATTGAAGACGACTTGAAAAGACGCGACTTCACTGTCAACGGCCTCGGCTTTGACCTGTCTTCTGAAAGCCCTATCGACCCTGTTGGGGGCCTGGACGACATCAGGTCAAAAACCATCCGACTGATCTCAGAAGATGCGATCTTAGCCGACCCCCTGAGAATGCTCAGGGCATTTCGTCTTGCCGCTGTCTTGGGTTTTGAGATTGCACCGCAAACCTTGTCTGTCATCAAAGAGCAAGCTACACTTGTTGCGAGGTCGGCCGGGGAACGGATAAGGACAGAGCTTTTTAAGGTGATGGAAGCAGAGAGATCTTTTCCGTACATCGAGCAGATGTCCCAGGTGGGGCTGCTGATGAAGCTTATCCCCGAGCTTGAACTATGCCGTGATTGCCCGCTTAATGACCACGGATACGATGTCTTTCAGCATGTCATGCGCACCTATGAGGAAATCGAGATTATTCTTAGCGATTACCCAACGTTGTGGCCTGAATACGCCGAACGGATTCGCACCTATCTTGAACAGGACAATCGGAACGCGCTCTTGAAGTGGGTTGCCTTGCTTCATGACCTGGGCAAGCCTGCGACACGCAGTGTTGATCCGACCGGAAGGTTGCGATTTCTGGCCCATGAGGCAAAGGGGGCTTATATTGCCAGAGGCATTTGTTTGAGACTCAGGATGTCTGGTCAGGAGGGATCTTACATAGAGCTAATCGTACAAAATCACCTTCGCCCACTGTTCCTCTTTGACGCCCGCCAGAGGGGCACCCTGACTACAAGGGGGATTGTTCGCTTTGCCAAAAAATATGAGGACGATGTTATTGGGCTTTTACTCCACAGCCTGGCAGACCAACGTGCCAAGGCCGGGCACAGCATCCCTGCCCGCCATCTGTCCCGCCCGACTTCGCCTGGACCTGCCCGACAATGCCAGTCTTTGGCAGGCGGGCGAAGTCCTGGCGGGCGGGCACGCGAGACAGCGGGGCGCGAAGCAGACAGGAAATTCGAGAAGACGTTTGTGACGTTCGTGAAGGAGATCCTCCGGAGATATTTCTATGACCTCAAGCCCAGGATGACAGCCCCGAGGCTGATTACCGGAAAAGACCTAATCGAGCATTTTGGCCTCACGCCATCCGAACTTTTCGGAAAGTTGCTTCATAAGGTGGAAGAAGCGAGATTGAACCGAGAAATCCGGACAAGGGAGGAGGCATTTGAACTCGTGGCCAGATTGCTTCAATTGGAGGGCGATGCCGGAATCGAACCGGCGACACCAAGCTCCGGAGGCTTGTGCTCTATCCGCTGAGCTAATCGCCCTCACGTCTCGGAATTTCTACAACCTATTGAAATTCCTGCGACTTTAGTTGAGTGGTCGAGTGGTTAAGTTGTGAGGTCGTTGGACCACTCAACTACTCAACTACTCAACCAATTGTGAGCGAAGCGAATTAAGTTCACTACTTATTGCCTTTTTTGTCAAGAGGGATTTGACGCGGCCCAATACTTGCAGAACATGTGCGGCGTGATTATATTGTTGACCTACGGCACAAAAGATTTTAATAAATACGTGGGAGTACAATGCCATGAGCGAAAAAGACGAAAAATTTCCGGATCCTAAGACGATCGAAAAAGAGATCAGCCAGTTCCTGTCAGAAAAATTCGGCGGCCGTGTAAAGCTCATCTCGCCTGTAGTTCTGCCTCAGGAGGCTTCCTTTGATAAGGAAGAAGAGCCTCGTAAGGAGAAAGAGATCCGTTTTTCCTTAAAGCCTGAGGAACTTGCGGCCTATCTTGATCAATACATCGTCAAGCAGGATCAGGCCAAGGCAATCCTGGCCACCAAGATCTGCACCCATTTCAATCGCATCAAACACGCCGAATCTTCCGGCGACGACAAAAAAGGAATGGTTGGTCAAATCAAGAATAACATCCTCATGATCGGGCCTACCGGCGTGGGCAAGACTTACATGATTAAATTAATCGCCGAGAAGATCGGTGTCCCTTTTGTCAAAGGTGATGCCACAAAATTCAGCGAAACCGGCTATGTCGGGGGCGATGTGGAAGACCTTGTGCGGGACCTGGTGCGCGAAGCAGACGACGACATCGAGCGGGCCCAGTATGGTATCATTTACATCGATGAGATCGACAAAATTGCCTCCAGTACAAATCTCATTGGACATGACGTTTCCCGTACCGGTGTTCAGCGCGCACTGTTGAAACCAATGGAAGAAACCGATGTTGACCTCAAGGTCCCTCACGACCCCATTTCGATGCTTGAGGAAATCGAACGCTACCGGAAAACCGGCAAGAGAAAAAAGAGGGTTGTCAACACCAAGAATATCCTTTTTGTCATGAGTGGCGCTTTTAGCGAGCTTGCGGAGTTCATCAAAAAGCGGGTAGTGGATCAGAGCATCGGGTTTGGGGCAACCCTTACCAGCCGGTCAGAACGTGTCGATTACCTGAAACATGTCAAGCCGGAAGATCTGATGAAGTTCGGTTTTGAGACCGAATTCGTCGGACGGCTCCCCGTGATTTCCGTGTTTGAAGAACTGAGCGAAAACGACCTGTACACCATCCTAAAAAATCCGAACAATCCTGTTATTGTCAGCAAAAAACTCGACTTCAAGGCTTACGATATATCGGTCAAGTTTGAAGACAAGGCGCTTCGTGCCCTGGCCCACCTTGCCTATGAGCAACAAACCGGGGCACGTGGCCTGGTAAGCGTTATCGAGAAGGTCTTGTTGAAGCTTGAGAAGAAGCTACCATCCACGGAAATAAAGAGGCTGCCGGTGACAGAAGAGGTGATAAAGGACCCCGAAGGTATGCTCCAAAAAATCATATCCACGCCCGACGATCCCCGGTGGACACAGCTTTGCGAAAAGCTTGCCCACGATGAAAAGAAATCGGTCAAGGAATATGTAAAGAACAACCAGGCCGTGCTGGCTGATATGTCTAAGATTGCACTCACCCCATCGCGGATAGACTTGATTGCCGATATTTACGCCATGAGTGCCTGGAGCATAAACGGTGTAATGGCAAAAATTGGGACCTACTATGACCAGGTAAAGAAGGTGGAAGCCTATTTTTACAAGACCCACGACTTGAATATTAACCTGGACGAGGATGCTATAGACGTTGTTATCCGGGAGATGTTTTCTTCTCCGACAGCACTTGGAGATTTTTACAAGCAACTGACCACCAAGTTTGAATACGGTTTTAAGCTCATCCGCGACAGGGTCGGCCGGGATACCTTTGTGATCACCAAGGAGGCCATGGAAAACCCCGAGGGATTTTTTAATGACCTGGTAAAAAAAATCTATACTGAGACCCCAGAATCATGATTCCGACCCTATTGTTTCTCACAGAGTCCACATCCGGACAAGCCGGAACCAAAACAAATCTATCACGAAAGCACCCCAGTACGATAGTTCCTACCTACGGGGCAGGCGAAAGTACGAAGACACGAAAGTCTGAAAGTTGTTTTATTTCGTGCTTTCCCTGGCCCAGACCGGGTTTTTACATGGCACCGCTTATTGTTCTCATGTCGCGCCAGGGCAGGCAATCTTTCGTGTTTTCGTGATTATCTTTTAGGATTTTCTGCCAGAAAAGACACGAATTTCATTACTAAGGAACTAAGGAATAAATCATGCTTTTTCCGGACTATAGGGCGAGACGTTTGCGGCAAAATGAAAATTTCAGGCGTATGATACGCGAGACAAGGCTGTCGGTTGACGACCTGATCCTGCCCCTGTTTTCCGTAGGGGGCAAAGGAGTCAGGAACCCCATCCCCTCAATGCCCGGACATTATCAACTCTCTGTGGACAAGATTGTGAAAGAGGCCTTAATTGCCCGTGATCTGGGTATCCCGGCCGTGATAATCTTTGGCATCCCCAACAAAAAGGACGCCTTGGCCACCTCGGCCTATGCCAAGAATGGAATCGTGCAAAAGACCGTGAGGGCACTGAAAGACAAGGTCAAAGACCTGGCGGTCATAACCGATGTATGTCTGTGTGAGTATACCGATCACGGGCACTGTGGCGTAGTGCAGGACGGTATCATAAACAACGATGCGACTCTCGATCTTTTGGCGCGCACAGCCCTTTCCCATGCTCAGGCTGGGGCGGACATGGTGGCCCCCTCTGATATGATGGACGGCCGTGTAGCCGAAATACGCGATGCCCTGGATGAAAACGGGTTTGAGTCCGTACCCATCATGTCCTATGCTGCCAAATACTGCTCTGCCTTTTATTATCCTTTCCGCCAGGCAGCCGAGTCAGCCCCAAAATTCGGAGATCGTCGTACTTATCAGATGGATCCTGCCAACAGCTTGGAAGCGATTCGCGAGGTGACCATGGATGTGGAGGAAGGCGCTGATATCATCATGATAAAACCGGCGCTTGCTTACCTGGACATCATCTGCCGGGTTCGGGAAGAAATCGATTTGCCGATAGCGGCTTACAACGTTAGCGGCGAATTTGCCATGATCAAGGCAGCCGACAAGCTCGGATGGCTTGACGGCAGCAAGGTCATGATGGAATCCCTCACTGCCATTAAGCGGGCAGGCGCAGACATGATCCTTACGTATTTTGCCAAGGAAGCAGCAAAGGAGCTCTAAAGTGAACTAAAGTGAACTAAAGTGCCTAAAGTTAAAGGAATAAAACCAATCTTTACAAAAGGTTTCTTCAAGTCCCTGGCCCAGAACAAACGGGCGGGATAAACCCGCCCCTACGTAGGGTCGGCTTTATGCCGACCGCTCACGCACGTAGCGCCAGGGCGGGCCTCAACTTTAGCTCACTTTAGGCATTTTAGGCACTTTAGCTCACTTTCAATGGATCAATCGTCAATGAAAGAGCACCATCATGCGCCACCGACGATCACCCACCAGCGAGGCAGGGACATGGAATCCAGCCTTCGCCTTGTGGCGTGGGAGGTCACCCGCAACTGCAATCTTTCCTGTATCCATTGTCGTGCTGCAGCCACCAAAGGGCCATACCCCGATGAACTCGACACAGATGCCTGCCTTACCCTGCTTGACCAGATCAGCGAGGTTGGCAAACCTGTGGTTATTCTCACGGGCGGGGAGCCCCTTCTGCGACCAGACATCTTTGACATTGCCCGCTACGGCACTCGAAAGGGGTTTCGAATGGTCATGGCCCCCAACGGGACGCTCATCACCGAGGAAAATGCCAGGGAAATGGTTGAGGCCGGTATCCAGCGAATCAGCATTAGCTTAGATGGGGCCACAAAAGAAAGCCACGACCGGTTCCGCCAGGTGGATGGTGCTTTTGAAGGGGCACTCCGTGGCATCAAATGGGCTAAGCAGGCTGGCGTCGATTTCCAGATCAATACCACGATCACACTGCAGAATCTTGAAGAGATGCCAAAGATCCAGGAGCTTGCTGTGAAGTTAGGCGCCGTAGCCCATCACATCTTCTTGCTGGTCCCCACAGGACGGGGGAAGTATATAGTAGATCAAGAGATTTCAGCTCGGCAGTATGAAGAGACCTTAAACTGGTTCTACGACCAGAGGGACAAAGTGCCTCTCCAGTTGAAAGCCACCTGTGCACCCCACTATTACAGGATTTTGAGGGAGCGGGCCCATGAGGAAGGAAAGACCGTCACATTCAAGACCCACGGGCTGGATGCCATAACCCGCGGTTGTCTGGGCGGAACCAGCTTTTGTTTTATATCCAACACCGGCATCGTTCAGCCGTGTGGCTTTCTGGACCTCAACTGTGGCAGCGTAAAGGAGACACCCTTCGGGGTTATCTGGAACGAATCAGAAATATTCAAGACCCTCAGAAACTACAACAACCTGAAAGGTAAATGCGGCAGATGCGAGTATCGGAAGGTATGCGGAGGGTGTCGTGCCCGGGCCTATGAGGCTACAGGCGACTATCTTGCCGAAGAACCTCTATGTCTGTACCAGCCGAGAGGAACCTGACTTTGCCTGTGCTCCTATCTGTGGTCCTTGACGACGCTACGGTTTTATAGTATTTTTGAATAACAAGTCTTTGGAACAAGGAGAAAGGCCATGCGCGTCCGGTCCTTAATGATCAAAGATCCCATTACCATTTCAGATCGCACCTCAGTCCAGGAAGCGATTCATCTAATGCAAGCCAACTCCATCCGTCACCTTCCTGTGGTAGACGGATACAAGAAGCTTTCAGGATGGGTCACCCTGTCAGACATGAAGCAGGGTCTTCTTCCTGCCGTAGTCACCGGACTGTCGGTGGTAGACCTCATGATAAAGAACCCAATAACCATGCACCCCGATGCTGATGTTGAGACGGCTGCCCGGATTATTTATGAAAAGAAGATTGGTGGCATACCTGTTGTGGATGACGACGATAAAGTGGTGGGCATTATTACGGTCACGGACATTCTGAACGCTTTTATCAATATTATGGGGCTTCTTACGCATGGCATCCGGCTTGATGTGAATGTGGGTGAGAAACCAGACGGATTTGAAAAGGTCTCCCGTGTTATTCACGATCAAGGAGGCGAAGTGATCAGTGTTGGGATTGCCGCTCACAGAACCGATAAGAAAATCCATTACTTTCGCCTGAAACAGTGCCCGGTGGAGCCAATTGTCAAGGCCCTTCAGGATAATGGGTATGAGGTGGTTTCATTTGCTGGATGAGACCTTAACCTATCTACCAGGATTCCTTGACCAAAGTGAAATAGAAGGTTGCCCCCTTCCCCTTTTCAGACTTCACCCAGACCCTCCCACCGTGGTTATTCACAATCCTTTCAACGATTGGGAGGCCTAAACCTGTTCCTTCTTCTTCATCATCTATCTCTCTCAACCGACGGAACACCTGAAATATTTTTCGGTGATATTTCGGATCAATCCCGATGCCATTGTCCTTGAAATGAAATTTATGGAAGTCTCCCCTATCTTCGTATCCGATCTCGATTTTAGGATTCTTGGTACCGCGCGTAAACTTGATGGCATTCACAAGCAGGTTCTCAAAAACCTGATAGATCCTTTCTCCATCACAGTAGATCCTGGGAAGGTTGTCCCCCACAACAAGCTCTATTCCGTTTTCCTTCAGTCTGTGTTGGAGGGCAGAGACCACATTTTTTACTATCTCAACAGAGGGAACATCCCCAAAAGTAGAGACAACCCGGCCTATGCTTGACAATGCCAGGAGATCAGAGACCAATACCTCCATCCGGCAAGCACTGGCCTTGATCTGGTCAAGGTACCTCCGGCCCTTCTCTCCCAGTTTTTCTTCATAGCTCTTGAGCAGGCGAGAAGAGAAGCCCTGGATGGAAATAATGGGAGTTTTCAGGTCATGGGAGACAACATGGACAAAGTTCTTGAGCTCCTCGTTTATCTTTCGGAGTTCTTCCTGTGCCCGCCTCCGATCGGTGATATCCACGACGTTACCTAATATGGCAGGCCTTCCCTTGTACTCTATGAGGGTGTTTCTTCTTCTAATCCATATGGTTTCACCGTTTCTTGTCAGGCCCCTGGCCTCGTATTCCGATGGCGCATCTCCCCCCTTCAGCCTCTTTGCCCTGGTCTGGCTGGTCAGGGGCCTGTCCTCAGGATGGACCAGCTTCCAGCTCTGGATGCCTACCAACTCCTGCATTGGGTACTTATAAATCTCAGCAAGTCTGTTGTTGGCAAATACAATCTTCTCGTCCTGGTCCACATAGATGCCGATCAGGGAGTTTTCGACCAATGTGCTGTACTTTTTTTCGCTCTCCCTCAGCGCCTCTTCTGCCAGTTTGCGCTGAAGGGTTTCCTTTTCCAAGCCCTTGACCCTTTTTTCCAATTCTTCGTAAGTTGGTTTTTGCGCCATTAGAAAACCCTCTAATTGGTAACTTCTCAATAACCTGGGGCTTGCCCCCTCACCCCTGGCCTCTCCTAAGTTATTGAGAAGTTACCCTATTTCTTGTCGAGAATCTCCCCTATCTTTTCAGACAGGTCTTTTATGGTGAAAGGCTTCTGGATAAAACCATCACACCCACGTTCCAATATCTCTGTGGCTTCACCCTCTATGCTGAAACCACTTGAAAGCAAGGCCTTAATATCCGGGTTGATCTCCTTCATGCGGTCATAGGCATCACCACCACCCATATTGGGCATGACCATGTCCAGGACAACAAGGTCTACCTCATCTCGATTTTTCCTGTAAACCTCGATGGCCTCTCTTCCGTCCCTGGCTATGAGTACCCGGTAGCCCATGGCCTCCAACAACTCCTGGGCTACTTCCAGGATGACTTCTTCATCATCCACCAGGAGGACCGTCCCCGCTCCCTTAATGAATCCCTCACCAGTTTTGACAGCTTTCCGGGCCTCTTTTTCTGATGCAGGGAGATAAATCCTGAAGGTAGTCCCGTGCCCCTTCCTGGAATCCACATCAATATATCCGCCATGGCCCTTTACGATACCGTAAGCAGAAGCCAGACCAAGACCGGTGCCACGGCCCATCTCCTTGGTCGTAAAGAAGGGCTCAAAGATGCGCCCCATTGTCTTTTTGTCCATGCCCGCGCCTGTATCGATCACCGTTAACAACACATACTTGCCGGGCTTTGGAACATAGAGTTTGCCCTTTATCTCCTCATGGGTGGTATTCATGGTCTTCACGATCAGGTCCCCGCCGGCAGGCATGGCATCTGAAGCATTTACGCAGAGGTTCCACAAAACCTGCTCAATCTGTCCTTTGTCTGCCTTTATCGGAAACAGGTCCTCGGCAAGCTCTCGGTGAACCGTAATCTCCTTTTTTGTCCTACTAAATGTGTCACATGCCTCTTCCACCAATCGGTTCAGGTCAACGGGCTTGACCTCGTATCTGCCCTTCCTCGCATATCCAAGGAGGTGTGAGGTTAGCTTGGCTCCGCTTTGAACCTGTTTTTCAACCTTCTTCAACCGTTCGTAATGGGGGTGCGTGGAATCGATGTCCATAAGCATCAATGAAACATTTCCCTGGATGCCCATGAGCAGGTTGTTAAAGTCGTGGGCAATACCTCCGGCAAGGGTGCCGATGGCTTCCATCTTTCCAGCTTGCCGGAGCTGGGCTTCAAGGCGCTTTCGTTCGGTAATGTCTCGCAAGGTGTGGACACTGCCTACCGGAATACCGTTACGATCCAGGTAAGTGGCAACGCTTATACTGACATCAAGAATCTCTCTTTCTCTGGTGTATCGACGGCTCTTAATGCCAGAGAAACTCTCTCCCGCCATCACCTTGTCAATCATCATTTGAGTCTCGGGCCAGTTCTCCTCCGGGACATAGTCTATTTTCTTGCCCAAAAGCTCCTCCGGGGTCCATCCGAAAATCTGGGTGAATGCCGGGTTTAAATAGATAACCGCACCCCCCATGTCGTAGGCAACAGTAGGATCGGGAGATGCCTCAAGAACCGTACGATATTTCTCCTCACTCTCCCGCAGCGCCTCCTCCGCCAGTTTGCGGCCAACGGATTCTTCCTCTGACTCCTTGGCCTTCTGTTCACCGATTGTTCGCAACATGTCATTCATCGCATCACCACCTTCTTTCACCAGGGCCTGAAAGCAGAAAACCTAAAGGTGACAGCATGCTGATCTTTAGGTTCTCTATTTAACATATCAGTTACTTGACGAAAACGCAATTTTCTTGTCGGCATCATACTGTTTCAAGGCAGGAAGGAGAGCCTCCTATCCCGCGCGGGTTTCTCGAAAGCATTGAGTCAGCCAAAGATATTCACAATGTATCTCAAAGAAAGAAACAAAATAACCAGGGCGAGTATCAGTTTTATGGCCTTGGCAGGCATATACTTTTGTGCCCTTGCACCACAATACATGCCCAGAAAACCCCCAGCACCGAAAAGAGCCCCCAGCATCCAGTCAGGGGCGATTGCCAACCCAGTGTGAGCATAAATGGGAGCTATCATGGTGTAGAAAACCACCCCCGCAATTGAGGTCAAGAAGGTCCCGAGCAGTGCAGCGCCTGCTATGGTATAAACAGGAAGGCCGAAAATCGCTATCAGAAATGGAGCAATGATTGCCCCTCCACCTATGCCATAAGTTCCTCCTATGATCCCCACGATAAAAGTGAGCGCAAAAAGGGCTATAGTGTTGAAGGAAAAGGTTTCTCCATAGAATCTATATGTATATTTGGTCAATGAAAACTCGACGGTTTTAATAACTCCATCCTGGACAGCACCTGATTCTAGACCTTTTCTCATCAGGGTAGACCTTTCCTTAAATCTCTCCTCAAATACCTTGGTTTTCATCTTTTTTGCCGTTGCCTTTTTCATCAAATCATAGAGGAGCCTGATACCGATATAAAGGAGGACGCATCCCACAAAGAATTTGAATTTTTTGGGGTCTGGCAGATACTTAATCCTGAAAACGGCTCCTATGAACACACCCGGGAGTGTGCCCGCAATAATGACCCAGGCAAGCGGCCACGCCATTCTCCCTTCTTTGATGTATCTGTAAACGCCACTCGGGATAGCAACAATATTGTAAACCAGATTTGTGGGACTAACCGAAGGGCTGGCAAACCCAAGCACGCTGACTTGAAAAGGGAGTAGCAGAAAGGCTCCTGACACACCACCCATTGAGGTAAAAAAGGAAACCACAAAGGCAACAATGAACGGGGTTAGGGGAAAGACATCAACCCCTGAGGTCGGGAAGTGCATAAGTCACCACCTCTGGCGGTCGAAGTTTGACCTGGCCTCCAAGGCTAATAGTTCTATTCCTATTTAGCTATCGAACCGGCAAAAATTATTTTTTGCAGATATCTTCACGTCGAATATCGGGAAGTTTTTCCACGATTTCAGCAACTTCTGAATCATCTTCCAGCCAGTGCCTCAGATTGCCTAAAAGGCTGGCTACGTAAGGACTGGCGCTACCATCCGCAAGTTCATAGTTAACCCACATACCGTCTTTGCGAAAAGTAACAAAGCCAGCCTCTTCGAGTATCCTTAAGTGCTTCGAGACACTTGGTTGGGCTATCTGCAATGCAGCCTGCATTTCGCACACGCACATTTTCTTATGCTGTAACATTTTTATAATTTTCACCCGATTAGGATCGGAAAGAGCCTTCATAACTTTAACAAAATCTTTCATCATAGACCCCTAAATATGCACTAAGTGCTCGCTCCTCCCATTTTGTCAGCTTATCAAGATTTCTCGCTTTCAGCCGTCGTAGCTGCGCTACTATGGCGAAGTCGGCATGGCGAAGTCGGCTCGCTCGAAATGACAAAATGGGGATGAGAACACTTACGTTGTCTCTGAAAGCTGGCGGCTGGTAGCCGATCTCTTAGCATTTGAGATATTTTTGTGCAATGCGGAATATACCCCGTAACTTCTCAATAAGTCCGGGTAATCGCTGCTGGATTCCCGCCTTCGCGGGAATGACGATTGGGTGTAAGTGGCTGTCATTCCCGCGAAAGCGGGAATCCAGTAAATAGTCGCGAAATCTGATTTACCCGAACTTATTGAGAACTTACTATATCCCCACTTAACTTACCAAAAACTCAGCACAAATTCTGTTGAGGAGCCATTTTTGTCAGAAATTATTGAAATTTTTCACGCAAATTAAAAAAAAATATGATAAGTTCTGATAAATTCTCAATCGGAGGTTATACTAATGGCCAATTTTTCAAAATTTTCAACCAAATATATATTTTTTACCTTTATCACCATCTTGCTTGTTTCTATAAACCTCTCTTTGAGTCTTGCCGAAACTAAAGGGACACCTAAATATGTTGGGTCATTGACCTGTAAGACCTGTCATGAGAAGGAATATAAAAGCTTTGTGACCCATGCGAAGAAGAGCACATCTTTTAAGAGCATTGAGAGGGTTAAAAAAGAGCTGACGGAAAAGGAGATTAAAGGTTGCTATTACTGCCATACGACCGGATATGGCGAACCGGGTGGTTTCATAAGTCTGGAAAAGACGCCTCATCTGAAGAATGCTGGCTGTGAGGTATGTCATGGTCCCGGGGAGTTTCATGTGAGGGAAAAGGATCCGTCCTATATAAAGAGGCGTTTGACCGCAGAAGACTGTGAGGTCTGTCACACCTCAGAAAGGGTCAGTGCCTTCAGATACAAACCCTTGATTCACGGAGGCGCGCATTAAGGTTGAAAAAGGTAATAGAAATCAGGAGGCACCGGATGATTGATTTTTTAAAGGAGCGTCTGGCTAACAAGATAATGGTAGCAATAGTGATCACTATAGTTCTGATCATGGGAACCGAAATCATTGTACGAATATACTTCGGGACCAGAGACAGGATGGAGTTGATGAACATGGTATCTCGGGACATGGCTTCCTCGACCTATGCAGGCATAAAGCATCCCATGGAGGTAGGAGATGCTGAGGGTATTAAAAGAGAATTGTCAGACATCAGGGAAACGGCTAAAGATATTGAGGTATTTATCTGTAATTTTGATCAGGACATAATCTATTCCACTCATGAGGATAAGGTAAAGACCAAGATAGCAGATTCCATTCATAATAAAGCCGCTCTGCAGACCTTAAGCGAGATATTAAAGACCGGAATTGAACCACAGAGTCCATTTGAGGATGAGGTCTCAGGGGAAAGGTATTTGGTTTCCTTCTATCCTATTTTAAATCAAAAGGGGTGTCATCACTGCCACGGCTCTTCCAGAAAGGTTATTGGTAGTATGGCAATAAGAATAAGCGCTGAGAGAGTCTATGCGACTGTTGCTGCCCAGCGAAACCGAACCCTCGTATTAACTTTATTCGGCCTATCCCTCGCAATCACCATAATTTATCTCATAGTGAACAGATTTATAAGGCGTCCCGTGGAGAATTTGGCTGAGAAGGCACACAGGTTTGCAGAGGGAGATATGTCCGTTTCCATAGATATAAAGACAGAGGATGAAATTGGAGTCCTCGGCCAGACCTTCAACTATATGGTCGAAAGCGTCTCCTCCTCCAGCAGGAAATTAGAGGAAGAGATGAAAAGAAAGACCGCCCTATTAGATGAAAGGACCCGGCTCATAACACTTTTAGAAAAGGCTAACAGGCAGCTCAGGGAGCTGGATAAACTAAAATCGACTTTCCTGGCTAATATGTCCCATGAGCTCCGCACGCCCATGAATGCTATCATCGGTTATACAGACCTGTTAGTAGACGGGGTTGATGGCCCTATTAATGAAGAACAGGAAAAGAGCCTCAAAAAGATTGCTGGTAATTCCAGATATCTCCTGCAACTGATAAATGACATCCTCGATATAGCCAAGATAGAGTCAGGGAAAGTAAAATTAGAAGCAAAGGAGCTCGATCTGAAATGGATAGTCGAGTCTGTCATTCCTACCTTTGAACCTCTGATAAAAGAAAAGGGCCTCACGCTGACTGATAATATCGATGAGGGTCTATCCTTAGTCTATGGCGATGAGGATGCGATCAGACAGATTTTGATAAACCTCTTATCCAATGCCGTCAAGTTCACATATAAGGGAGGGATCACGATAACCGCCAGACCCTCTGAGCGAGGTGTTAAACCCGGAGAGCCACCCATATTTGTACAGGTCTGCGTGGAAGACACAGGAATAGGGATAAAGGACGAGGCTCTGGGCACGATCTATGATAAGTTTGTCCAGGCAGACCTCACGACTGTTCGCCAGTACGAAGGCACCGGCCTCGGCCTCAGTATTGCCAGGGGACTAGTGGCATTGCATAAAGGCATGATGTGGGCAACGAGTAAACATGGAGAGGGTAGCAAATTCTTTTTTACCATTCCTTTGAACAAAGAGATACTTGAAAAGCCCGGAGAGCCTGTTATAGAACCAAGGATGGCCGAAGCCCTGGCCGATTATTTTGGAAAGCCCGTTGAAACCTTTTTGAAGGAGCCACATTATGCCGGCAAGCCTATCAGATGCTGGGAATATGTCCGTTGTGGGCAGCCCACCTGTCCTGCATATGGAATTGAGGAAAGCAGATGCTGGTTAGTCCTCGGAACCCATTGTGCGGGTATGAAGATAGCCGCTTATCCGGAAAAGGTAGATTTCTGCAAGGGCTGTGAGCTCATAGAAAGCCTTGTGCTCAAGGCAGAAGAAGAATATAGGCCGGTGGAAGCTGAAAAATATAGGCCGATGGAAGCTGAAGCACCCAAAGGGGAAGAAGTCGCCAAAAAGACGGTATTAGCTATAGATGATAATCCAGAGAGCATTTGTATTATCAGGAAATACCTCGGAGAGGAATACAGAGTAGTTGGCCTTCTCTCCGGTGAAAAGGCAGTGGGAAAGGCAAAAGAGGTCAACCCCCTGGCCATTACCTTAGACATTCTGATGCCAACAAAGGATGGATGGGAGGTGCTGCGGGAGCTAAAAGAGACTCCCGAAACCCAGGATATCCCTGTAATCATACTTTCCATCGTGGATGACAAGAGAATGGGTTTCAGCCTTGGCGCTACAGAATATATTGTAAAACCAGTAGGAAAGCAGGCTC
>JAFDKF010000075.1 GCA_019307135.1 Deltaproteobacteria bacterium | reverse complement strand
CTCCCGAAACCCAGGATATCCCTGTAATCATACTTTCCATCGTGGATGACAAGAGAATGGGTTTCAGCCTTGGCGCTACAGAATATATTGTAAAACCAGTAGGAAAGCAGGCTCTATTAAGAAAATTAAGAAACCTGGAAAAGTTGGGCAAGATTAAACGAGTGTTAGTCGTCGATAATGACCCAGAGACGGTAAGATTGATCGGTAATGTGCTTAAAGAAGCAGAATATCAGGTAACAACGGCTTATAATAGTAAGGATGCCATCAAATCCATACAGGATTTTAGACCCAACCTTGTCGTCTTAAACCTGACAATGCCAGAGGTGAGTGGTTTCGATGTGATTGAATACCTCAAAACAGGAGAAGGTGTAAAGGATATTCCCCTCATCGTCCTTACCCACAAGGATTTAACTGAAAAAGAGATAGATGACCTGAACGACAGGATAGAGGCGATATTGAACAAGGGAGTGCTTACTAAAGAAGACCTTTTGAAAGAACTCAAGGATACTATTAATAAGGTCAGCAAAGTGCAATGAGTATAAGGGTAACCGTTCAGAGGTTCAGGGTTCAGTTAAAAGAATAGAGGTCAGAGATCAGAGGTCGGAGGTCTGGCTTCTGATTTCTGGCTTCTGATTTCTGACTTCTGACTTCTGACTTCTGATCTCTGACTTCTGATCTCTGATCTCTGATCTCTGATCTCTGATCTCTGATCTCTGACTTCTGATCTCTGACTTCTGATCTCTGATCTCTGATCTCTGATCTCTGATCTCTGAACGGTGAACTCTGAACCTGTGAACGCCTACAAGGAAGGGAAGATGGAAGCGTTAAAAAGTGGCTTGCCAGGGAAAATACTGATCGTTGACGACAATCAGGATAGCCGGGAGCTGGTAGCAAAAGTGCTTAAGACCAGGGGTTATCAGACGATTGAGGCTGTTGATGGAGAGGAGGCATTAGAAAAAGCAGTGGCAGAAAGACCGGACCTGATCTTGATGGATCGCTCACTTCCCAAGATAGATGGTTATGAGGTGACGAGGAGGCTTAAAAGCCAGCAGGAGTTTAAAGATATCCCTATCGTGGCCTTAACAGCCCATGCAATGAGGGGAGACAGAGAAAAGGCCCTTGAGGCGGGTTGTGAAGGATATATCTCAAAGCCTATTAATGTCCGTGAATTACCCGAACTGGTAACGTCTTATCTGAGAGGCAAGAAGGAGAGCATCTTAGGTGGAGAAGAAGAGTAAAATATTGATTGTAGATGACGCTGTGGACACGGTGGAACTTCTGAAAAAGAGGCTTCGCTTTGAAGGATATGACACAGCAGAGGCATACGATGGTGAAGAGGGTCTTAAACTGGTCGCTGAATACAACCCTGACTTGATTATCCTCGATGTCATCATGCCAAAATTAGATGGCTATGAGGTGTGCCAGAGGCTTAAGTCAGATGAAAATACAAAATATATTCCCATCCTTATGCTTACTGCAAAAGGCGAGGTAGAGGATAAGGTAAAGGGGCTGGATATAGGGACTGATCATTATTTGGCCAAGCCCTTCGATTATAAAGAAGTTTCTGCAAGGGTCAGGTCATTAGTTGCCACAAAGGCAGCAAGAGAAAAATTGGTGGAAGAGGAAAAATTAGAAGCATTGGAACAGATGATGGAGGAGGTGGCACATGAGATAAGAAATCCCCTCACCTCTATCGGGGGTTTTGCACGCAGGGTTTATGATAGGCTCCCTCAAGGTGACCCTAACAAGAAGTATATGGAAATGATCATAAATGATGTGGCCAGATTGGAAAATATGATGAAAGAACTTCTTGAGTTAGAAAGCACAGCGATATCTTATAGGGAGCTCACAAATATCAATGATGTGATTACGGAAGCCCTCAAATTATTTGAACAGGACCTTGAAGATAAAGGCATAGAGGTAAAGACTGAGTTAGGGGATAATCTTCCCCTTATCTGTATAGATCAAGAACAAATGAAAATGGCCCTCGCCAATCTTATCAAAAATTCTATCGAGGCCATGCAAGACAAGCTCAAGATACTGAAGATTACCAGTCGTATTAGCGATGGACGCATGGAGATACAGGTCTCTGATACCGGAAAGGGTATCCCGAAAGATAAAATCAAAAACATCTTTGACCCATTTTTTACCTCAAAGACACGCGGACCCGGGGTTGGCCTAACTTTCACACTAAAGATAATTCAGGAACACAGGGGAGCTATTTCCGTAGAGAGTGAACCCGGAAAAGGGACTACCTTTACTATAAGACTGTCCTTGAAAAGAGACTGAGTTTATTGAAACCTGGGTTGAGCGGTTCAACGTTTACGGTTCCCGGTTGAAGAGCCCTAATTGGCTGTTAACAAAAGGATGACGCGTCAATAAAGAAAGTTCACCGTTCACCGTTCAAAGTTCATAGGTTCAAAGGTTGTCAACCCTGAACCCTGAACTGTGAACCCTGAACCCTTGTAAAGTATACTATAACCTTTGAATCCCTGGCCCAGACCTGGATTACTGGCTTGGTAGCTCATAATAAGCCGAAGCGCCAGGGCGGGCTTGAATCCTGAACCTGGAACCGATCACTTTAGGTGAAAGAAAGGGAGGTTCACCATGGGAAAGAAGATCTTGGTGGCTGTCGATGACAGCCTCTATTCGAAATATGCTGTCAAATACGCGGCCAGGATTTCCTCGGCTGCAAAGAATGTGACCTTTACCCTATTTAATGTGCAGCCCTATGTTCCACAAATCTTCATTGAAAGAGCGGAAACAGATCCCGAGGTCAAGACCGAAATCAACGCGCTTGTTCGCAAGAATACGGAGGCTGCCGGACGCATCGTGGGCAAATTCAAAGAACTCATGGTGGGCGAGGGGGTTCCTGAAAACCGTATTGAAACGGTTACCCAGTCCGCCCAAGTAGGGGTGGCTAAGGACATCCTGAACCGGGGTGAACAAGGGCTGTATGATGCTGTCGTTCTGGCGCGGAGGGGACTTACCCCGAGCCGGGATTTTTTTATCGGCACGATTGCTTCCAAGGTCGTCGAACATGCGCTCGAAATCCCGGTGTGGGTCGTTGGTGAAGAGACTGCTTCCATGAAGATTATGCTTGCAGTTGATGGATCTGAGAATTCCCTCCGGGTTGTGGACCACCTGATTCATATGATAGGGCCCAATCCGGACCTCAGGCTTACCCTGTTCCACGTCGTACCTTGCCTTAAACATTACTATTCCGTTGACTTTGAAAAAGAGCACCCAGACCTTGAAGAGATTCTTCAGAGCGAGGACAAGCCACGCATGGAAGGCTTTTATGAAAAGGCTCTTGAGAGGCTCAAAACGGCAGGGCTGAAAAAGAGCCAGATCAAGATCAAAACCGCCACTCGGTGTTATGACATTTCCACAGCCATCCTAGGTGAAGCGAGAACCAGACAGTATGGCACGGTAATGGTTGGCCGACGTGGCGAAAGGGAGGCCTTTTTTACAGGACGGATTGCTATGCGGTTGGTTCAGAAGGTCTCTGATCAGGCCCTATGGGTGATTCCGTAACCCTGAACGGTTCACCCTGTTAAATAAAGGGTTCCTTACCCACACCTCCCCTAAGGGTTGCTCCCCACAGAGATTGGTTGCCTCAATTGTATCTTGTTGCCCGTCATTCCTGCGAAGGCGGGAATCCAGAGAATTCGCATACCAAAACATTTACCGCAACTTAGTGAGAACATACCTCTTTCCTTTTCATTTGGCCTGGGAAAGGTTGCCTTTCCTGTTTTGAAATGGTAGCCTTCAAGAAACTCAAACGGCCACAGGGCAAGCCGTGATTCGTGTTCCTAGCCCATAAAAAAAGGGGTAGGCGTTCACAGGTTCAGAGTTCACCGTTCAGAAGTCAGAGATCAGAAGTCAGAGATCAGAAGTCAGAGATCAGAAGTCAGAAATCAGAAACCAGACCTCCGACCTCTGATCTCTGACCTCTATTCTTTTAACTGAACCCTGAACCTCTGAACCCGTGAACGGTTACAAAAAGGGAGAAAGGGATGAAACACTTCGTAAGGATATTCAGTACCTTCTTTTTTCTGCTCGTTTTGGTCTCTTCTTGTGACAAAGCAGCTAAACATAGAGTCGGCGGGGGGTCTGTGCCAGGGGTTACTGATACCGAAATTCTCCTGGGTTCTTCTCTGGCTTTAAGCGGTCATGCCAGCTTCCTGGGAACCCAGACCCTCCACGGAGCACTTTCGTATCTCAACCATATCAATGAACAGGGTGGTATCCATGGCAGGAAGATAAAGGTGATTGCATACGATGACGGATATGACCCTCCAAGGTGTGTGGCCAATACCCAAAAGCTTATCAACGAAGATAAGATCTTTGCCCTTTTCTGTTACGTAGGGACGCCCACGTCGGTCAAGATTATCCCTATTGTTGAGGAGGCCAAGATTCCCTTACTGGGTCTCTTTACCGGGGCAAACGCCTTAAGAGAACCCTTCAAGCGCTATATCATCAATGTCCGAGCATCCTATTATCAGGAAACACGTGCAGCGGTTAGACACTTTGTAGAAGATCTATATGTAAAAAAGATAGCGGTGTTTTACCAGTATGATGCTTATGGATTTGACGGACTTACCGGGACAGAGATCGCTCTCAAGAAGTATGGCCTTGCTCCAGTAGCCACAGGCACTTATATCCGCGGGACTCTGGATATAGAAGACGGGCTCAACAAGATTATCCCTTCCGGTGCCGAGGCGGTCATTATGATTGGGACCTATGACCCCTGTGCCAAATTCATAAAGCTGGCTAAATCAAAAGGCTTTAACCCTATCTTTCATAATGTCTCCTTTGTAGGTGGAGACGAGTTGGCCAGGAAACTGGGCAAGAAGGGGGAAGGGATCATTATCACCCAGGTGGTTCCACCACCCGAGGCACCTGCGGCAAGAACCTTGCTATGGGGTGCACAGGAATACTGCAATTTGCTCAAAAAACATTATCCTGAAGACGAACCCAGCTTTGTGGGGCTTGAGGGTTATATCAATGCCAGGACGCTGGTGGAAGGTCTGGGAAGGGCTGGGAGGGATCTAAACCGGGAGAAATTCATTGATGCCATAGATTCCATACAGGATTATTCCCTGGGTATTGCCAACACCCTCACATTTGGTCCTGATGATCACCAGGGATTGGAAAGGGTATACTTTACCCAAATCCGGGATGGCAAATTTATTATGCTTATTGATTGGGAGAAGATAAAAAGGGCACGGGCGGTTCCAGGCGTGACTGATACCGAAATCCTCCTCGGCTCGTCTCTGGCCTTAGGGGGCCATGCCAGCTTCTTGGGAATCCAGACCCTGCACGGAGCACTTTCGTATCTCAACCATATCAATGAACAGGGTGGTATCCATGGCAGGAAGATAAAGGTGATTGCATACGATGATGGATATGACCCCCCAAGGTGTGTGGCCAATACGAAAAAACTTCTCAATGAGGATAAGGTCTTTGCCCTTTTCTGTTATGTGGGCACTCCTACGTCGGTCAAGATTATCCCCATTGTTGAGAAGGCCAAGATTCCCTTACTCGGTCTCTTTACCGGAGCAAACGCCCTAAGAGAGCCCCTTAAGCGCTATATCATCAATGTCCGGGCATCCTATTATGAAGAAACAGGTGCAGTGGTCAAACACTTGATAGAAGATTTGGGGATAGAAAAGGTTGCAGTTTTTTACCAGGATGATGCCTATGGATTGGACGGCCTTGAAGGAACCAAGATAGGCCTCAAGAAATATGGCCTTGCGCCAGTAGCCGCGGGCACTTACATCCGCGGGACACTAAATGTAGAAAACGGGCTCAATAAGATTATCCCTTCCGGTGCCGAGGCGGTCATTTTGATTGGCACCTATGATCCGTGTGCCAAATTCATAAGGCTGGCCAAATCAAAAGGCTTTAACCCTATCTTCCATAATGTTTCCTTTGTAGGTGCAGATGAGTTGGCCAAGAAACTGGGCAAGGAAGGGGAAGGGGTTATTATCACACAGGTGGTTCCACCACCCGAGGAGAGGGTTCTTCTTCCGGCCGCGAAGGATTATGCCCGCTTACTGGCTAAATACTATCCCCAATGCATGCCCACCTTTGTGGGATTTGAGGGATTCGTTAATGCAAAAATCCTGGTTGAGGGCCTGAGACGGGCCGGAAGAGAACTTAGCAGGGAAGGGTTCATTGATGCCATAGACACCCTGGACAGGTATTTTGTGGGTATTGGTGCCAAGATCTCATTTGGCCCCAATGATCATCAAGGCCTGGAACAGGTATACTTTACGAAGATTAAGGATGGTAAAGTCAGCATGTTTACAGATTGGAAGGAACTTAAGAAGAGCCTGGGGGCTTTGCCCCAATTGGGAAGATGAGAATACGCCGAGGGCTGGGTTTTAAGAATAAGGTATTATTTAGCACCCTATTAATCGTGGTTCTTTTAGGCATAGCCGTGGCTATTCTTGTCTGGTGGGTACTGGTGCCAGGTCTGATCTCAGAGCTTAACACAAGAGGGGTTGCTATCGCCCGAAGCATAGCTGGCTTAAGCAGGGGCTATATCCTGACAGGGGATAAACCTATGCTGAGCAGCTTGATCTTTGATGAAAAGCAACTTGAAGAGAGAAGGCGCTTTGTATCATATATATTGGTCCTTGACAGAAATGAAAAAGTGTTGGCCCATACCTTTATTGGTGAATTTCCCTCAGCCATTGTGGAAGCCAATAAGGTTTTGCCGGATCAAATACGAAGTATCAAGCCAGTTAAAATCCCTGAAGGACACGTTTACGATATTGCTGTGCCTGTCAAAGAAGGTATATATCAAATTGGAACGATTCGTGTAGGGTTGAATAAAGAAGTTATAGACCAGCTTATACGTAAATTAGTTATTATCCTTCTGGGAGCAATATTTGTTATCCTTCTAGTGGGATTTTTTATAAGCCAACGGCTATCTAAATATATTACCCGACCTCTCACACGCCTTACGAAACTGGCCTATGAGATTAGCAGTGGAAACCTGGATGTAAGCTTTGATTTCGGGAAGAAGATCAAATGCTGGGAGATTCTGGAATGTGATAAAACCGATTGCCCGGCCTACGGAAAAGCTGATGTGCCGTGCTGGTACATCGAAGATACCCTCTGCACCGGGGCTCCCATGGGAAAGTTTCCGGGAAAGCTTGAAGAATGTTGCAAATGCAGCGTATATACGATGCACAGAGGTGATGAAATAGTCCAGCTTGCAGATGCCTTCTCCCAGATGACCAGGAATTTAAAGGTCTCCAGGGATGAATTGAGAAAAATCTATGACTTCCAGACAAATCTCATTGAGGGCTCTATTGATGGGATTGTTGCCACGGATAAGAGGAGAAACATAGTAGTCTTCAATGAAGGTGCAGAAAAGGTCTTTGGATATGCGAGTGAGGAGGCTATTGGGAAGATAGACGTGGCCGATCTTTATCCGCCTGGTCAGGCCGAAAAGGTCAGGGAAGACTTATATGGCGATGGATATGGAGGAACTGGTAAGCTGGCAAACTATGAAACGACCATCTTAGACAAAGCCGGTAGGGAGGTCCCTGTGTGGCTATCGGCAAGTATCATATACGAAGATGGCAACGTATTGGGAACTGTGCTCTTCTTTCGGGATTTAACGGAAAGGAAGAGACTGGAAAGAAGGGTTTTGGAATCCGAAAGATTGGCAACCATGGGTCAAGGGGTGGCCTATATATCTCACGAAATAAAGAATCCCCTGATGGTAATTGGTGGTTTTGCCCATCAGGTTCTTCGCAAGATAGGCCAAAATGGCGAAATCAAAGAAAAACTGGAAATTATCATAAATGAAATCAAAAGATTAGAGGAATTCCTTTCGGATGTTACTGACTTTACCAGGCTATCCAGGCCAAGAAAGAACTTAGCGAGCATCAATAGTCTGGTAGAGGAAGTCTTTATCCTTTTAGAGCAGGAGTTTGAGGTACATCATGTTGTATTCGACAAATCTATTGATCCTCGTATTCCGCAAACCTTATTTGATCCAAAACAGATTAAACAGCTACTTATAAATATTTTCAAAAATGCGGTTGAAGCCATGCCGGAAGGTGGGAGGCTGTCTATTGAAACACACCTGAACGACGATACCATTGAAATCTGCATCAGTGACACAGGAAAAGGAATTGCCCCCGAAGACTTAAAGGATATCTTCGACCCATTTATTACCACTAAACCCAAAGGTACAGGGCTTGGGCTGGCCATTTCTCGCAAGATCATAGAGGATCATGAAGGTGATATGTGCATTCAAAGTGAATTGGGAGAGGGAACCGTGTGCACCATCATTCTTCCCGTTTAAGGGGCTCGCTGGGGCTCACCGCTTGAATTCAGGCAAGTATCCGCTTACCTCTGTCAGCATGGTGTCCACTTCGCGATAGATATTTTTCAGTTCATTCAAGGCCGTGCCCACAAGAGGGATATTCTTGGAGGCTTTGGTGCGTCCGAGTTCCAGCAACCTCACAGCATATCCTGCCACGCGATCGAAGTTATTTACAGAAAGGATCAATCTGGGCACCCTTTCTGCCTCTTCCTCGCTCAGATCTTGCTGGGAAATCCGGATCACGTATCGAGAGATCGCCTCTCGCAGACTGCGGACAGCCTTCCCGTATTCTTCAACCCGGTCCAGGAGTACCTCGTCATTGTACATGAATCCATCCATGGCATACTTTATCATATTTCGGGAAATTTCGCCCAGCCTTACGATTTCCTTGATCGCCAGTTCAATAGCAACAAGCGGTTCTTCAACGAATCTGTCATCAAGATATTGCGGCGTCTCGATGCCAGGTTTTTCGACTGCCCTGGCTGGAACAATCCAGGAGATGAACCTTGAAAAAGGTGCCACAATCGGCAAAAACAACAAGGCGTCCATCAACTTTATAATTACGTGAATGTTGGCAATCTGGTGGGCGAGGCTGCCACCGATCTTAGGAATGAGCCAGAGATAGAACTGATAGAAGACCACCAAGGTCAAAAACGCACCGAAGAAATTAAAAAAAGCGTGGGAAACAGCCGCACGTTTCGACTCCACATCAGTACCAATGCTCGCAATGAGCGCAGTGACGCAAGTTCCGATATTGCAGCCTAAGATCAGCGGGATCGCTTCTCTCAAATCACCCACCATGTGCTGGGACGCAAGCATGACGATTATGCTCACCGTGACACTGCTGCTCTGGACAATGGCCGTGGCAATGGTCCCAACCGTCAAACCTATTAGTATGCCCTTCAGGCTACCGCTGCTCAACAAAAAGAGATTCTTGATTATTTCCTGGGCCTCGGAAGGGATCGCTTTTTTCATAAGAACAAGACCCAAAAACAGTATTCCGAAGCCAAGCAGGATCAAGCCACCATCCTTGAGCTTGGCGCTCTTAAAGAAAAGATGAAGGACCATGCCTAGCCCTATGGCAGGAAGGGCCCATTGTTCAGGGTTAAAGGCAACAATTTGGCTCGTTACCGTGGTCCCGATATTGGCCCCGAGAATGACCCCGACGGACTGGAAAAAATTCATCAGACCCGCGTTAATAAAACCCACAACCATAACAGTGGTGGCGCTGCTGCTTTGAATAATACCGGTTACGATAGTGCCGAGGAGCAGACCGTAGATAGGACGTCTTGTAAGGGTTCCCAGCACCCTTTTCATCCTGTCGCCAACCACTTTTTGGAGGCCGTCGCTCATGAGGTGAAGGCCGAAAAGAAAGAGCCCGAGTCCCCCAAAAACCTGAAACAGAGTGGCCTTCATGGTGCTTCACCTTTCCGGGAACCCCCACCGGCAAAAACAGACCTTGGCTGGGGGACAGAGGTTTCGGCAGGTTGAGCGGGCACCCCAATCCGCAATCCGCAATCCGCAATCCGCAATCGTAAGGTCATATCCTCTCGCGAATCACAAGGACATAGAGACGATCAGCCGCGTCCTCTATAACATCTGAAATTTCGGTAACCCGTCGGAGGAATCTCTCCAACTGGATCTTGTTGGCAAGGGGAAGTTCGGAGCGGAATATGGTCCTCATCAGGACCTCCTCCTTTTTGTCAATCTCTGATTCCATAACACCGACCAAAGAGATCTTTTCCCGCATGGCAGCCAGGTTCTCCTCGGATTCCAAGGTGGCGTCGTAGGTTAAGTGTCTCACAGCATCTTGAAGAATACGAAACATCTCCACCATGGTCTCAACGATTTCGTGCAGGGTTTTCTTGTAGTCCTCCGGAACTTCCGGGGTTTGATATACCACCACATCAGAGGCTGTCTCAGCCCTGTTGGCTATCTTGTCAATAAACTCGGTCAGCATGTAGATATCTTTTCGCTCGATGGGAAGGAAGGCTCCGGAGTAAAGGTAGTCGCCAATCTCTCTGCGAAGGATATCGGCTTCGGTCTCAGCGTGGTCGCAGTTTGCATGGATCGATTGAGATCTCTCTCTGTCCCCTTGAAAAAAAGCCTCAAAACAATCTTTGAAACTCCCCAGGCACTCCCCTACCTTGTTGACGTGTTCATCTATGAGTTCCTTTACCTTTCTCTCCTTTTCGGTAATCATATCAACCTCCCCTATCAATTGATGATTGACGATTTTCGATTGACGATTGAAACGTCTCGGAATTGTAACTTCTCAATAAATTCGGGTAGATGTTGCGTTTTGTCACCCAAACCCTTTCCGGCAACACGGTTGCCTCGATCCATATAACCTCAATTTGGAGGGAGGCAACCGTGTTGCCGGAACAACGGAGAGCAACGAATACCCCAAGTTTTTGAGAAGTTACTCGGAATTTCTACAACCTATTGAAATTCCTGCGACTTTAGTTGAGTAGTTAAATAGTCGAGTTGTCAGCCAGCGAGAGTACGTTCCCACGCGGAGCGTGGGAACGAGTAAAAGGTTATCTTGGAAGGGCCTTTGGCTGCTGATTTTTCAGTGATATAAAGGCCTCAATGAAAGGCGCTCCCCGGGCTGACTAAGCATATCTCCGGGCACAGGCTCACCCCTTCGATCCACCTTGATGTTATATTTGTTGAGCTTGTATCTTAGGGTTCGAGGGCTGATGCGCAGTATTCTGGCTGCTCGTTCCTTGTCGCCCCCCAAACGATGTAAGACATCCAAGATGGCTTGTGTTTCGGCCGCCCTTTTAACCTCCTCCAGGTCGGTCATACGGGGAGGCTCTCTAAAATGCCACAAGAAGTCAGAGGGAAGATGTTCCATACCTATCACATCGTCATCGTTGATAATAAATACCCTTTCCAGAAGGTTTTTTAATTCCCTCACATTACCGGGCCAATCATAACGGCAGAAGATATCGATGACCTCTCGCTTCACCGGGGGCTTGGGCTTCTTATAATTAGCCGCCAATTGATTCAGAAAGTGATCCACCATCCTGGGAATAACCGTCTTTCTCTCTCTCAGGGGGGGTATGTATATGGGGACCACGTGAAGCCGGTAAAAGAGATCCTCTCGAAACAGCCCCCTCTTGACTTGATCCTTGAAGTCTTTATTGGTTGCCGAGACAATCCGAACATCCACCTCAATCAACTCATTTCCTCCGATCCGAAGGAACCGAAAATCTTCCAACACACGCAAAAAGTCCACCTGATTTTCCAGGGGGATCTCAGAAACCTCGTCTAGAAACAAGGTCCCTTTGTCAGCCATCTCAAAGCAGCCCTTCTCCCGACGAATGGCCCCTGTGAAGGACCCCTTTTCATGCCCGAAGAGTTTGTCCTCAAACATGAGGCCTGAGAGGACGCCACAATTCACCGGCACGAAAGGGTTTTCAGCCCTGGGGCTTTGCAGGTGGATGATCTTGGCAAGCATCTCCTTCCCCGTGCCGCTCTCCCCTGTGAGCAGCACATTCACATCGTATTGGGCCACTTCATACACGACCTTCATCATGGAATGCATCACATCAGAGCCCAAAATAAACTCCTGCATGACCGATTCCTGGAGGTGCTTTATGTAGGAGGATTGGAGTCTCATAGGGCATGGATTTAGGGATTGAGGAATTCAGGAACTGAGGAATTCAAAATCAAACTTCCTTCAATTCCTCAATTCCCCAATACCTAAATTATTTAATTTTTACTCCGAATATACTGTGAGTGTCAACCGGATTCGCTCTCAAAACGGCAAGTTTTTGCTCCATTTGGCAAAAATTTGCCAAAACGATCAGTCTTGACTATCACCTTTGCGGAGTGGCCCACAAAGAAAAAATCATAAAATAACAAGAGGTTGTTAGAAATTGAGATCGCTTTCCGGGCTTGGTATGACCCTTGCTGTGTATCACAGGACTGAAAAGACAATCGATGAGTAGCCGTTACCCCATTTTCCTATCATAAATGAGAGACTTTATCCTGGGTTGACCGGTTCAACGTTCACGGTTCACGGTTGAAGAGCCCTAACTGGCTGTTAGCAAAGTTCAGGTTTCAGTGTTCAGGGTTTTGACACCTGACACCTGACACCTGACACCTGACACCTGACACCTGACACCTGACACCTGACACCTGACACCTGACACCTGATGGGTGAAAGAGGCTAATCCGAGCATTGTCTTATAAACTTAAGGATATCAGTAGACTATAACCTTTGAACCTTGAACCTTGAACCTTGAACCCTGAACCCTGAACCCTGAACCCTGAACCCTGAACCCTGAACCCTGAACCCTGAACCCTGAACCCTGAACCCTGAACCCTGAACCCT
>JAFDKF010000005.1 GCA_019307135.1 Deltaproteobacteria bacterium | reverse complement strand
GCAAGCCGACTTCGCCAAAGTAGCTTTAGCTACGACGGCTGAAAAGGATGACGCGTCAAGTAGTAAGGTTCAGACGTTCAGCGGTTCAACGTTCAGAGGTTAAAACCGTGAACCTGGAACCGTGAACCCTTGTAAGAAAGTTCACCGTTCAAAGTTCATAGGTTTAAAGCCCGCCCTGGCGCGACACGCTCGTGAGGGACTATCACGCTCACCAATCAGGTCTGGGCCATTGAACCTTGAACCCTGAACCTGGAACCGATCACTTTAGGTATAAGTCTTTCAAGAAAAATATTCGGAGGTCAGACATGGCAATTCTTACACGAGAAGACGTATACAATAAGATGGTTAAGGAAAAGAAGCCTGTGTGCCCGCATTGCGGTCAGGAGATGGCCATATGGGAATGCCCGCCAATGACCTTTTCAGACGGTTTAGGGTGGGGGACGCCGTATCTTTACGTATGCTTCAATGATGATTGTCCTCTTTATCTTGAAGGCTGGAAGAACATCATGGATCACTATGCAAACGTGGCTTCCTACCGTTGCATATGTGATCCCAGTTCAAAGAAAATGGAGTGTATGCCCGTATTCAGCCGGGAAGGGGGCAAGGGTGCTATCATTGATGAAGAGATCCGGGCCAGGGAAGAGGCAAGAATAGCCGCGGAGAAAAGAAGCTTGGGAAAGCTGGAAGTCTATTTTGAGGCCAGGGATTCTGACGCCATACTTAGGGTGCTTTTGGGTGAAAAGACTTTACCGAAGGTTCGGTTGAAAGTGGCTGGAATGATAGGTGAAGTTGGAGGGCTGGACGTTATTGAACCCATCCGAAATCACACCTTTGAGGATGACCAGATTAAGGAAAACGTTGAGGCCAGCATTGAGCTGATTCACAAGCGAAACTACACCAAGGAATGTCCCTTCTGTGCCGAGATTATCAAGGCACGAGCCATTGTCTGCAAACACTGTGGCAAGGATTTGCCGGTGGCCAAGAGCGCATAGCGCATAGCGCAAAGGGCATAGAGCAGAGAGCCCACTTTAGTAATGTTTCATGCTTTAGCTCCACACCTCATACTCCACGCTCCATGCGCTATGCTCCATGCGCCATGTCCTATGCTCCATGCGCTATGCCCTATGCTCCATGCGCTTTAGCTTCCTTTGGACATTGATGTTCATCTCGTCGTAGGAGCGGAAGATGATCTTTTCTCGTTCCAGCCTTTCTTGGGGAAAGGGCTGAAGCTTTATTCCCTTCATACGTTCAATGGCTTCCTCCTTGGACGGAATGGCATCCATGCCCTGTTCAAGTACCTCGCCGGTCAGGGTATCCAGCAATTCCGCGTCCTTTCCGTCTGTGACTACGGAAAATGGTATTTGGTAGGCATCCAACAACCTGGCTGCGGCAAGGGTTTCTCTTTGCCTTGAGACCAGAGAACCTGGCACGCATTTCAGCACCATGAACCTTTTTCCTTGTACGCGGACAACAAGGTCCACGTTGGAACGGACTTCCTCGTCCCCGAGCGTAAACTTAAGGTCAGCATCTATCTCAATATCATCCTTGCTGTAACCCTTTGTCTCTACCAGGAAGCGTTCCACCCTCTGTCGATTTTCTTCAGCCCCGACGTTTGGGACCTCGTTTCCTGTTACATAATCCGTTAACATATCGTAAGGTTTGGGTTTTTCTAACATTGGTACCTCCTTAGTAGTTGGTTGAGTGGTTTAGTGGTTGAGTAGTCGAGTAGTTGAGTAGTAGTGAACCATTTAACAACTTAACGACTCAACAACTCAACTACTTGTACCATCCCATGGCTTGATCTCTTGCTTTAGCAGGCAACAGGCAATTTTATACCTTGGGCTTCCTTGTTTATCATAACTCAGGTTCCCCGGCTGAATAAGTTTGTTCATGACACAACCTTCTGGAATCGATAGTTGAAACAAGTTTTTTTCATTAATCGGGGGGGTTGGCGTGAGCTTGTCACTCTCAATCACATAGGAATGGAGGGGAAAATCTTCGCCCAGGGGGCACTGATAAACCCTGCCGTTCGGAAAAACAAAGTAGTTTTCCGCAACCAGAGCCGCACACTCAAAACGTTCTGAGCAGTCCAGGAACACCTTGGGATAGGTAACGTGGATGCCAAGTCGTGCAGCTCGGGCCGCTACTCTTGGCACAACAGCAGCCCACTCCTCTCTGGTCAGTTGAAGTTTCTGTTTTTCGTCCTGTGCTGAACGCCCTCTGATTCCAATGACTTGAATGAAAAACCTATCGATGCCGAGGGCCTTTAAAAAACCCGGCATGTTTTTCAAATCACGGATATTCAATTGGCTCACCGTGTAGATCAGACTGACCTTAAATCCCTTTGAAAGGGCCTTTTCTATGCCAGCCACACACTTGTTGTAGCTCCCCTTTCCCCTAATGAGATCGTTGATCTCTTTACATGATCCGTCCAGGCCGACGCTGAAATAGTCCAGTTCTTCAGGATTCACTTTTTCAAGGATGTGGTTAAAGAAGAACCCGTTGGTATCCACGGTGATTGAAGCGTAACCCATCGTCCTGGCGGCCTTAATTAGAAGGTGAAGGCCTGAGTGCAGGGTTGGCTCGCCGCCTATGAAAATGAGGTTGGAGGCATTTTTCTCGTGCACCAGGGCCTTCAACCACTTCTTTACGGTTTCGACAGGCAGGGTTTGTTTGCCGTGGTGCTGAGGGTTGATGTAGCAATGCCTGCATTTCAGATTGCAGCGGGTCAGTATGTGAAAGAATATGTTTCTGGCGTTTTTCTGAAAAGCTACCGTTTTTTCCATGTTGATAGGTTTGAGGGTCCTTGTTTGTAGAGTTTTTCTTCTCTTTATCACTGCTGGATGATACAAGCAAGGGTCAGGAAAGCCCCTTGCCTTTTGAATCCATTATCTTTAAGCTATATTTTGCAGTCCAAAAGGGCGGGGTAAACCCGCCCCTACATGGGGTCGGCGTAGGGGCGGGTTTACCCCGCCCGCACCAAGGCCCAGCAAATGAAATATATTGATGCGAAAGAGGATCTTCTTGATAAGAAGCTTGAGAACGGTGAAGTCTTTTCGTTTCGGTGTCATGAAGGGTTGGAATGCTTTACGCGATGTTGTCGAAACCTAAACCTGTTCTTGTACCCTTACGATGTCCTTCGACTGAAGAATCGACTGAACATATCCTCGGAACAGTTCTTAGACGCCTACGTGGACATTGTGCTGCGGGAATCGAATTCCTTTCCGGATGTTTTGCTCCGTATGGCCGAAAACGAGGAAAAGACCTGTCCATTCTTGAACGAGTCAGGATGCACAGTTTATCCGGATCGGCCTGACACCTGTCGCACCTTTCCTCTGGAACAGGGGATTCTGTTTCAGGGCACGGCAGGTAAGGCAACTGATGTATACTTTTTCAAACCCCCTGATTTTTGCCTCGGACAATATGAACCACAAGAGTGGACAAGTGAAAGCTGGGCACAGGACCAGGGTGCGATTTTCTATCACAAAATGACTGCCAAATGGGCAGAAGTAAAGGCCCTGTTTCACTCTGATCCGTGGGGCCAGGAGGGGCCCTATGGACCAAAAGGGAAGATGGCCTTTATGGCCAGCTATAACCTCGACAAATTCCAGGATTTCGTTTTTCAAAGCACTTTCTTAAAGCGGTACAAGGTGAAGTCAGAAGTGTTAAAAAAGATCAAAACAGACGAGGTGGCGTTGATGAAGTTCGGTTTTGCATGGGTCAAGTTCTTTGTCTGGGGAATCAACGTCCCTTACTTAAGGCCCCGCTAAGTGGAAGCATTCCCAGATTTTTGTTGACCTCAGCCATGAGGTGCTTATTGGGTTGAAAATGGCAAAACTCGAATATCGAATATCGAAACTCGAAACAATGACAAAATTTTCAAAACTCAAATGATCGAAACAAGAACAACCATATTTTTTGAAATCTTTAACGTTTTGGACATTCTTAAATTCGAATTTTGAATTTGTTTCGGATTTCGGATTTCGGATTTCGGATTTGCGGCTTACGCCTTGAAAAGACTGCGGATTTATTCATGGTGATATATGAATCTGGGGATGCCCCACTTATTGCTTCAGGGTATATTGAGCAAGCAGGGTTCCCTTCAAATAGCCCCTTTGAGGGTCCGAGAAGAATTTTTTGACAAGCATCAGGCTATCCTGCCTCAAGACATGAGGTATGACCGTTATCTCCATATCCTTATAGAAAGGGTTGAGCCTTTTTAGGTCTATGTTTGTCCCGCCTCCCATGACATCTTCATAGGCGTACACGATTTGCCTTATGCCATTCAGGATGAGTGCTGCATAGCACATGAGGCAGGGTTCCAGTGTGGAAAAGAGGGTTACTTTTTCTCGGTCGATCTTTTTCTCCAGGCCGACAAGCCTCCTCAACGCCAATATTTCTGCATGGTCCAGTTCGTTTTGGTTGTCTGGCGTACTGTGGTGCCTCGCTCCGGTGACAAGCACTCTGTTTTGATACACCATCACACAGCCAACGGGGAATTCTCCCATGCTGAGTGCCTGGTGTGCCTTTTCAAGGGCCTTTGACATAAAGAATTCATAATCCATTTTCGATCTTCTTCTCCGATATTGTGCAGCGTGAATTGTGAAAAGCATCTACCACGAAAACACGAAAATGGGAAAGCACGAAAATGGCATCCTTCATTTTCGCCACAAAATAGTTTACACTTTTTTTCACCACTCCAGGTTTGGGGTTTCAGGTTTCAGTGTTCAGGTTTCAGGTGTCAGTGTTTCTTGTACCTGACACCTGACACCTGAAACCAAAAAGTACACCTGACACCAAAAAGTAGGAACAAAAGAATTTATCTCTTGGCGCCCGCATCCTTGATAAGTGTAAACCGAGGAATGAAGGATGCCGTCGATTTTTATTATAATACATTAATGTCGAGGTTTGCCTTGACGTTACCGTGCAATATCACACAATATGCCTTTACAGATTCTTGTTTTTGTGTAATAAGAAAAAAATTTTTTGTTTCCACCTTTGATGGATTCGTAAAAACTCTCCACAACTTGTCATTTCGAGCGAAGCGAGAAATCTTGCCGGTTTAGTATGCCGAAAAGATAAGATTTCTCCCTGCGGTCGAAATGACACATTCACTGAATCCGACTTTTTACGAAACCCTCAGTTTTATGTGCTGTTGTCTTTTTGCAGTCAGGCTGAGAGGAGTCTCAAGGTATGGCCCGGTGGCAGGCCTTAAGAAAACGATCGCATAAGCTGACGTCCATACGGGAGGAGATAGAGGCGTGGGAGAGGGAATATTTCTCCCCTTGTGCCTGCTTGAGCAGTGACTCCCGGGGGAGGGTGACGTATGAAAAGCCCTGTCCCATTCGTACGGAGTTTCAAAGAGACCGCGATCGTATCGTTTATTCCAATGCCTTTAGACGTCTGAAACACAAGACCCAGGTGTTTCTGTCTCCGCTGGGAGATCACTACCGGACACGGCTGACACACACCCTGGAGGTTTCTGAGATTGCACGCACCATCTCCCGGGCATTAAGGCTGAATGAGGATTTGGCCGAGGCCATAGCCCTGGGACATGACCTGGGACACACGCCGTTCGGACACGGCGGCGAGGTTGTGCTAAGGGAGATCTATTCGGAAGCGTTTTCTCACCGGGAGCAGAGTGTAAGGGTCGTTGATGTGCTGGAGAAGCAAGGCCGAGGTTTGAACCTGACCTTTGAGGTTCGTGACGGGATTCTAAATCATTCCAAGGGATATGGAGCGGTTCTGCCTGAGGAGCCCAACGAGATACCTGTAACGGTTGAGGGCAGGGTGGTGCGGTTTGCTGATATCATGGCCTATCTCAACCACGACCTGGATGATGCCGTCCGTAGCCGTGTCATTGGCGAAAGAGACATTCCAGGGGTATGTACGGAGGTATTGGGTCATTCCCATTCCGCGCGGATCAGGACCATGATAAACGACCTTGTGATATCAACCCGGATTGAGGATGGAGAGATGCACCTTGCTGTGAGTGAGTCGGTTTCCGAGGCTATGGCTGTACTCAGGCAGTTTCTCTATGATAATGTTTACAGGTCTGAGCAGGTGCACGGAGAGTTTGTCAAGGCCAAAAAAATCCTCTCGGAGCTATACTACTATCTTCTGGAAAAGCCGGAGGTCTTTGAAAGAGAACTGAGAAAAATGGAGATGGGTCCTTTCCCAGCGGGTACGACCCAGGAGCGGAAGGTCTGTGACTTTGCCGCCAGCATAACCGACCGCTATGCCCTGAATCTTTACGAAGAGATCTTTTTCCCGACCCCATTGGTTTAACTACAGAGATCGTCAACCACTTAACCACTTAGCGAGGTCTGAACAAGGGAAACGGCTTATGGAAGAACCGCAATTCATTCCGTATGAAAAGGCGAAAAAGATTGTGGCCGAAGTTGTGGAAATGGAGCATCCGACCGAAGACGGGAAGCGCATTTTCAACGTGTACGATCACAGGGGTAAGTCAATCTGTTGGTTTGACGCTGAAGACGTGGAAGCTGAGGTGGATGCCAAGGAGTTTCAAGAAATAGAGGAACACATCCTGCATTTCATTCCGGATTGGGCAATTTGATGGTTATTCATTCGGGGTTCGCGGCTGGAAAGCCGCTCCCACTCAATGTTTTTGTGGGAGCGGCTTTCCTGCCGCGATGCCTTTCGATAACCGAATGAGGCATCAAAATTCGTAACCGTTCACGGGTTCAGAGGTTCAGTTAAAAGAATAGAGGTCAGAGATCAGAGGTCGGAGGTCTGACTTCTGATTTCTGACTTCTGATTTCTGACTTCTGATTTCTGACTTCTGATCTCCGACTTCTGATCTCCGACTTCTGATCTCTGAACGGTGATCTCTGAACCTGTGAACGCCTCCCAAAATTTTCTCTACCGACACAGGGCCGGGAATCAGCTTTTGCTCCAGCATGATCCTCTCGGTCTGTTTCCATGCCTCAACATCGATCCTTCCTATTTCAATCTCCGGTGACGGTTTCATGAGCATCCTGGTGGCTGCGAGCTGTTTCCTTATAATCTTAATGGGCGTGTCCCTGTCAAACCGGTGAATGGTTGCTACAGCCTTTTCCTTGTTTGCCGGATCAAGGGCTTCTCGCCAGCCCTGGAGCAGAGCACTGATGAAGTCTCGAATTGTCCCCGGGCGTTCTTTCAACATGCGCTCTGTCGTGATGACCGAGTTGGAGACAAAGGGGATACCGAACTTATCAGGGTTAAAAAAGCTGACCTGTTCCCCTGCCTTGTGGAGTTTCTCACCAATGACGACCCCTTCGGCATTCTGGTAAATGGGCCAAAGATCGACTTCACCCTCGTAAAAAGGGGTGTAGTCGTAGCGAACACTAAAGAATCTTATCTCGTTGTTCATGATCTTGTATTTTGACAGGAGGGCTCGCATGATGGTTTCATCGTTGCCACCATAGGTTATGCCAATCGTCTTTCCTTTCAAGTCCTCAGGGCCCTCTATGCGGGTTTTCTCTGGCCTGTAGATCCATTGAAGGGGGTTGGCCTGAAAAAGCTGGGCGATGACTACCACAGGAGCGCCCTTGGACAGAGCCCGGATGACTTGATCGGCTGATGCCACACCAAACTGGGCGTGGTCAAGTTCTAACTCCTTGATCGCGTCACGCTCCGGGCCGCCTTCTTTAATGGTCACTCGAAGCCCCCGGTAGGCAAAGATTCCATGTACGTCCGTATAAAGATCACCAACCACACTGATGTTGAAAAGCCACTTCAGCCGATAGGTCACCTCTTCCAGGCCCTTGTCAGCCTTCTTGCCACAACCGCCAGAGGAAAACGCTGCTAAGATAGACGCAGCTATACATGCTAAGATAATGTTTTTGGGGTTCGCGATCATTTTGTTATCAAAGAAGCCCGGAAGTGAATCAACGAGGAATTGAGGAATTACGAATTGAGGAATTGAAGGTATTTTGTTGATTTTAATTCCTCAATTCCTCAATTCCTATCCCACCTCTTCCGGGTCAAGTATCCTAACCATTCCAAGCAGGTCAGATAGAGTGAGGTGAATATCCCTATCAGAAAAAGAGCGATCAGGATTTTTGCAAGATCGCTCTGGTAAAGGGCTATGCGTATGCTGTATCCGATGCCGGCGCTGGCAGCAATAAACTCGGCCACGATGGTGCCAACGATGGCAAGTGTGGCACTTCCTACGATCACCGTGGTGAGTTTGTTCATGTTTTCAAAGGCACGGATCTTTACCTGCAACTGCCAACTCATTCTTTCGGTGACATCGTAGAAATGTTCAATGTGGCCTACGGGTTCGGACAGGATGCCGATGAAAGAGAGCAGCAAGGGAAAATAACAGATCATGGCGGCGATCAAGAGCCTGGAGGAGAGCCCATCACCCAGAAGGATAAAAATGATGGGTGCAACCGCCACGATGGGATATGCCTGAATGTTGTAAGCAGCCACTTTAATGAATGATCCCACCCAGGTGGTCAGTCGCCCTATGATCCCGACAATGGTTGCCAGGCAGATAGACAGGATATGCCCGATGATGGCAACGGAAACTGTATCCATCACATCGAGTAGGTATCTGGCAAAGACGCGGCAGGCGGTGTGCCATATCTCCTGGGGGCTGGGGATGACATAATCGGAAAGGTTCAGGACATATTTTATCAGGAACAAAAAGGTCAGGCCTAGAAAATAGACGATCACGAATTGGTAGATGCGCCTATGAAGCATGCATGATCTCCAGCATGGTTAGCTCAAGGTCTTTCTTTTTCAAGGCTTGTCTTCCTGTAATGTCCTGACCTGGGATGGACACGGCTTGAGGAGTTTTGTGCGGGCCGCGAAGAACAAGGATCTGCGTGCAGAACTTAGAGACCTCTAATACATTGTGGGATATATACAGAAAGCACTTTCCGGGAAACATCTCTTTAATCTTCAATATGATCTGCTCTCTGGTCACTTCATCCACATTGGCGAGACTTTCGTCCATGATCAGGAGATCGAAATCTTGCAGCAGGTAACGGGTCAAATTGATGCGGTTCTGCTGTCCCAGGGAAAGCCGGGCAAATCCGGAGCCCAAACATGCCTGTAGGCCAAAAGACCTGACCAGATCGTTGATTCTATTTTTGTTGGAATTTGGCGCTACTTCCGCCAGGTGGTTTCCTACGCTGTACCATCCGGGAAGTCTTTCCAGGTTATAGGAATAAAGGATGTTGTTCATTTGTTCGGCCATGATCTCACCTGAAAACCCCTTGATTTCCCTTGCCATCATCTTCGCAAGGGTCGTCTTCCCCACACCTGACGGCCCGAACAAGGCATGGAATCCAGGACCGCATACCCGACAGGTTAGATCCTTGAACACATAGGTATCGGTGTTGGGGTATTTGAAGGTTATGTCCTTACATTCGAGTAGCATGGGTCCATTTGGCCCGTTGAGCCCGTTATGCCCGTTGGCCCGTTTAGCCGGTTGGGCTGGTTGAGCCAGTCGAATACCTCCAAGCTGAAAGTTGAAATCAAAAACGGCTCAATTGGTCTTTGCATTTTGTTTTGGTTTGAGTTTTCACCTTTGAGCCTTCAGCTTTGAGCTTTGAGTTCACATGCCCGCAACGCGCAACCCGCGATTAATAGCGCCTAACCGGCTAAACGGGCCAAACGGGCTAAACCGGCTCAACCCCTCTTGGCATGGGCTCTGAATATTCTCCGCCCAGAAGATAACCGCCGTCGAGGCGGAGTATACTGCCCGTCATGAAGGGTGCATCCCGAATCACAAAGAGTACAGCTTTTATCACATCTTCAATCGTGCCGATTCGTCGAAGCAGGGTATGATCTATGATCTCGTTGCGCTGTACTTCGCTCAGCAGGCCCCAGCCCCGGGTTTGAGGGCCATGCCGAGTCTCAAAAAACCCGAGCATGACTTCGTTGACCCTGACTTCTGGTGCAGCTTCTCGTGCCCAGGTCTCGGTAAACGATGACACCGCTCTATTTGCTGCTGCATATCCGTCGTTAAAGACCCGTCCTGCCGGGCCTGTTCTGCCAATGAATCCTGCAATGGATGATATATTGACTACAACGCCATCCCCGGAGGCCTTAAGGTAGGGAAGGGCCGAATTGTAAATCCACCATTTTGCCCGTAGCGTTGTGGCCATCTCCAGGTCCCATTGTTCACGAACATAAGGGCCGTGTACCACCGGCCATCCACCACGCTCTATGTTGTTGATCAGGATGTCAAGGCGACCGAACCGGGCTATGACATTCTCAACAAGGGAGGAGATCTTGTCTGTATCAAGCAGGTTTGTCCTGACAACAAGGTAGTCAGCCCCTGCCTCTTCAAAGTCTTGCTTCATCTGTTCCAGAGATTCTTCCCAGTCGTAGTAGTTCAGCACCACCTTGACCCCTTCTCTGGCCAGGGCCAGCCCGATCCCTTTCCCAATACCCTTGATAGCACCCAGTACCAGTGCCACTTTTCCCTTCAGTTCCATCAAGATCCTCCATAACCCCTGAATCCGGACAGTCGGGAACCAACACTGCAGAGAGACGAATCACGAAAACACGAAAGTACGAAAACACGAAATCAAATCGCGAAGTTCAAGTGATAAATCAGATGCCAATGAAAAAATTTGTCATTTTACCGGTTCAATCATTGCCTCTTTCGTGCTTTCGTCTTTTGCGGCTTGCGCCTTGAGAACAGTACGTGCTTTCGTGATTGTGTTTTATGTCTTTTATGTCTCCAAACAGCCTGCCCTTGATCCATTCAATACCAAACCGCATTAAGGCCACGTCATCTTCTTGCAGGGATTTAATCACTTCCTCTTCAACAGGATGGGCCTCCCAAAGCCTTTTTTCAAAGACAAGGTCTCTGAATCTGTCAAGGTCGTAACAGGCCAAATAGAACAATTCGTTTTCTTTGTGACTCAGTCTTTTTCTGTCACTTCTGTTTTTCAGGGATATGATGTCCATCAACAGATCGCTCATCTTATCATAGAGGCTAACCGCCTGATCTTGTTTCCACTCCCTGACCGTCCATTCCTTCGATTCCTTAAAACCGAGACAGTGCGGTTCCTTGATCACGATGTGGAATTCCTCGCAGGTGTGCTGATTCGGCCTTCTTTGTACAATCCGGGCGAGGGGATAGATGCGGCAAGAGCTTGGTCTATCCGGGTAAACAGTGCAGCCCCCTTTGCTTACAAACGGACAGCTCAGATTTTCATGCTCCAGCATCCTGAGGGTAACTACTGGCAAGCCAGAGCCTGGGCCTATGTGATGCGTGGTGTAGCGTTTCAGGAACTCTCCGGAGGAGAGCTTCAACCCATTTTTCAGGCGGAGGATATCGTACGGGGTTAAGCATTGATTCAGGTCCCAGCAGCAGCGATTGAAACACTCGATGCCCGGGTGGCAAGAAAATCGGAAGGTATCATCTAAGGCAAGCTTTTGGAAATTGTTCATTCCGGTTTTCGTTTACCATTTCAGGAGGTATGAAGTCAACACCCCCAGCCAGCCCTCTTCCTTCAAAGGGTGCATTCCCAATTACTTACATCGCCATGAATAAATCCGAAGCACGAAATTTTGACCGAAAAAAACATAGGTTTTCGTTCAAGCACTATATAATGTATAATCTCATCATTAGATAGCACAATATGTTGTGGGTATCACCTCTCAACGCATAGTTGTCGAACGGGCTCTCAAGCTGCGCCCAAAAAGGCTTGACAAGATGGGCGTATGATGGTAAACGAAATCGCTGTTCTGGAGTCTGTAATTCCGTAGATTTCTTTGTGAAATATCTCAAATTTCTTCACATCAACCGGTATCGTTTTCGATACTTGACCACCACCCCAAAGCGCCTAAGATCCCTAAGATCTATGATGGCGCATAACAATTGAGCGACGGTTTTTTTGTTCCGCAGGCTGGTTACTTTCCGCAGAACGTATCGGGAAACAAATCATGAGACATAGGAGTTTTAAAAGGGGCCGAACAAACTTAGATGAAAGGGGGGATGTGACAACTCGTGCATACTAAATCGGGAGATATGGAGCCACGTGGTGGCATGTGGCGGCAATCTTCCCAGGAGTACTCAAAAAAATCGATTCAGGAGGTAAATCAATGCCAAGTTTTGTCATTCAAGAAAAATGTGATGGCTGCAAAGGCGGGGACAAGACAGCCTGCATGTACATCTGTCCCAATGACCTGATGGTCCTGGACGCAACAGCCATGAAGGCGTATAACCAGGAGCCGGATCAGTGCTGGGAGTGCTTTTCGTGCGTGAAAATCTGCCCCACCCAGGCGATTGAGGTCAGGGGATATTCTGATTTTGTTCCCCTGGGCTCCAGTGTTATGCCCATGAGAGGCAGCGAGGATGTTATGTGGACCTGCAAGTTCAGAAACGGCTTGATCAAGCGCTTCAAGTTCCCCATCCGGACCACGGCAGAAGGTGCGGCCAACGAGTACGCATCTCTTCAGGGTAAGGATCTTGACAGCGGTTTGCTCTCTACTGAGGAAGCCGATGGCATGGCACTGCCCACACCTAAGACTTAGGGGCCTGTCAGGAGAGGTTTGAGCAAGCACGGAACTTAATCATTAAGGCAATAAGGAGGATACGGATATGGCATTACCGAGTAAACCGACGGCAGAACTTCTCGCGACAAGAGATCCAGAGGTCGAGGAAAGAGAAGTCGATCTGTTGATTGTAGGCGGTGGTATGGCTGCCTGTGGCGCTGCCTTTGAGGCCAAGAAATGGGCTGCTGACAAAAAGATTCTTCTGGTTGACAAGGCAGCCATGGAGCGAAGCGGTGCAGTAGCCCAGGGGCTTTCAGCCATCAACACCTATATTGGCGAAAACCCGATTGAAGATTATGTCAGGATGGTCAGAAACGACCTGATGGGCATTACCCGCGACGACCTCGTCTATGATGTGGGCAGGCACGTGGATGACTCTGTCCATCTCTTTGAAGAGTGGGGGCTGCCCATGTGGAAAAAAACCGCAGAGGGCAAGAACCTTGATGGTGCGAAGGGCCAGGAGCTGGGCACCCTGAAGTCAGGAGCCACGCCCGTTCGGACCGGCAAATGGCAGATCATGATCAACGGGGAATCTTACAAGTGCATCGTGGCAGAAGCTGCCAAGAAGGCCTTGGGTGAAGAGAACATCCTGGAGAGGGTTTTTATCGTAAAACTCCTCCTGGATGCCAACAAGGAGAACACGATTGCCGGCGCTGTGGGCTTCAGCGTCCGCGAGAACAAGGTGTACATTATTAAATGCAAGGCCATGATGGTTGCCTGTGGCGGGGCTGTGAACATTTACATGCCTCGTGCCCAGGGTGAGGGTAAGGGTCGCGCCTGGTATCCTATCTGGAATTCAGGCTCTACCTACACCATGTGTGCCCAGGTCGGTGCCGAGCTGACCATGATGGAAAACCGGTTCACCCCGGCCCGCTTCAAGGACGGCTATGGTCCGGTGGGCGCCTGGTTCCTGCTTTTCAAGGCGACGCTCGTCAATGGGATGGGCGAACACTATCTACAGAGCGACTTTACCAAGGCTGAGCTGGAGAAATATGCACCTTACGGGACTGCGGCGGTTACCCCTACCTGCCTGAGAAACCACGTGATGCTGGCAGAGATGAAAGCGGGCCGCGGACCGCTTATGATGGACACCCCGAGCGCCCTGGCGAAGCTTGGCGAGACCATGGACAAGAAAGAGCTGAAGCACCTCGAATCCGAGGCGTGGGAGGACTTCCTTGACATGACCTGCGGCCAGGCAAACCTGTGGTGTGCACAGAACTGCGAGCCTGAAAAGAAGATGTCAGAGATCATGCCCACAGAGCCCTATCTGCTTGGTTCTCATTCCGGCTGCTGCGGTATCTGGGTCAGCGGACCTGATGAAGACTGGGTGCCGGATTCCTACAAGTGGGGCTATAACCGCATGACCACGGTCAACGGGCTCTTTACGGCAGGAGACGGTGTGGGCGCCTCCGGGCACAAGTTCTCCTCGGGCTCCCATGCAGAGGGTCGCATTGCCATAAAGGCCATGACCAAGTATATACGTGACAACGCCGACTTGGCTCCTGCGCTCAAGGAGTCCACGCAGGAACTGGTCGACGAGACCTACCAACCAGTCAGGCTGTTCCTTGACAACTACGAGTACACTACAGCAGTTGACATTAACCCGAATTACGTGAAGCCCTCCGGCTTTGCCATGCGGTTGATGAAGGCGACCAACGAGTATGGGGCCGGCTGGATGACCTATTATCAGACCAGCGGCGGAGCCCTTAAGGTCCTCATGGACATGTTCAAAGACATGCACGAGGATTCTTATAAACTGGCCGCCGGCGACCTGCACGAACTCATGCGGTGCTGGGAGATGAGACATCGGCTGTGGACAGTGGAGGCCCATTGCAGGCACATTCTCTTCAGGGAGGAGTCCCGCTATCCTGGCTTCTACTACAGGGCGGACTTTCCGGAGCAAAATGACGCGGACTGGTTCTGCTTTACGAACTCCAAGTATGACCCGGCCACCAAAGAGTGGACTTGCAAAAAAGAACCCCATATCAAGATCATCCCTGACTAGGCATTACGACTGCCTGGCAGAATCCGGACCTCTAGGTGCCGCGTAAGCGGCACCTAGAGATTTTTTTGGAATTTGAGGGGTCAGGTCTTGACATTTGACACAATGGTTCATAGGTGCCGCGTATGCAAGAATACACGTGCCCCACAGAGGGGGCACGCTACACGTAGCGTGGGGCCTCTGTGCCCCACAAGATGGGTTTTTGAATGTGTCAAATGTCAAGGCCTGACCCCTGAAAACACCGGAGCACCGGAGGAAATAGCATGACAGAAGAACAAAGAGCTGAACAGAAGAAGGGAAGTATCCTGGTTGTGGGAGGAGGGATTAGCGGGTTGACGGCAACCCTTGAAGCGGCTGAAGTGGGCTATGAGGTTTTTCTTGTGGAGCAGAATCCTTACTTGGGCGGCAGAGTCGCTCAGTTGAAGCACTACTTTCCAAAGCTATGTCCTCCGACGTGCGGCCTTGAGATCAATTTCAGAAGGATCAAGGATAATCCCAGGATCTCTTTCTATACCATGGCAGAGGTCCAGAACATCTCAGGGGGTCCCGGAAACTATAACGTGACCGTAAAAATCAATCCTCGTTATGTGAACGAAAAGTGCACCTGTTGCGGTGAGTGCGAAAAGGTTTGCATGACAAAGCTCCCCGATGAATTCAATTTTGATATGGGTACCACCAAAGGGGCCTATTTGCCCCATGAGATGGCCTTTCCTATGCGCTACGTTATCTCTCCCAAGATTCTTGGCACAGACGACGCAAAGCGGGCTGTTGAAGCTTGCAAGTACGACGCCATTGACCTAAATATGCAGCCCCGGACGGTTAACTTGAACGTTGGCGCCATTATCTGGGCCACAGGCTGGAAGCCCTATGATGCTTCAAAGATAGACAACCTCGGGTTTGAATATCCGAACGTGATTACGAACATGATGATGGAACGGCTTGCCTCGCTCAATGGCCCTACTGGCGGCAAGATCTTGCGTCCCTCGGATAACAAGAAGATCTCAAAGATTGGCTTTGTTCAATGCGCAGGCTCAAGAGACGAAAATCATCTGCCATATTGTTCTTATATCTGCTGCATGGCCTCCTTGAAACAGGCCACCTATGTGAGGGAGCAATACCCTGAGGCACAGATTTATGTATTCTACATTGACATCAGGGCACCCGGACAGCGTTATGAAAAATTTTACAAGAAGATCAAAGAGGATGAGAATATCTTTCTGATCAAAGGCAAGGTGGCCGAGGTCCAGGAAGATCCCAGCACCAAGGATATCACGGTGGTGGCAGAAAACGCGGTAAGCGGTGAAAAGGTACAAGAAACGGTTGACATGGCTGTGCTCGCCACCGGGATGGTTCCGAACACGGCGGACACCAAGTTGCCAGGTGACGTCAAGTGCGACCCGGATGGCTTTGTGGTTTCTGACCTTGCAGCAGGGGGTATGTATGCCACCGGTTGTGCTGTGAAGCCACTGGATGTGACCTCATCCAACCAACATGCCACTGGTATGGCCCTTAAGGCCATTCAAACCTTGGTGAGTAGCTAGGAGGTAATCAACAATGGAGAAAAAGCTAGGCGTATATATCTGCACAGGTTGCGGGATCGGAGAGGCCCTCGATATAGAGAAACTGGAAAAAAAGGTTCCCCCAAAGATAAAGGTCCGCAAGACCCATCCCATTATGTGCTCCCCTGAAGGCATTGAGCTGATCAAGCAGGACATCGCAGAAGAGGGGGTGAACACCGCAGTGATTGCCGCCTGTTCAAGGCGTGTGCTATACGACGTCTTTGATTTTGGCCCGGAGACAGTTGTGCAGAGGGTCAATCTCAGAGAAGGGGTGGTTTGGAGCCATAAACCCCAAGAGGAAGGGGAAGTGGATGAGTTCATTCAGGAGATGGCTGAAGACTATCTCCGCATGGGCATGGCAGAGGCCGAGAAGATTCTACCGGCGGAGCCCGCTGAGCTGGAGGAGCCTATTGACAAGCGGATCATGGTGATGGGAGGCGGCGTGACTGGCCTGAGTGCGGCCCTGGAGGTGGCCAGGGCCGGCTATGAAGCCGTGGTCATCGAAAAGGAGGCTCAAGCCGGCGGGTTTGCAGCCAGGATGCGCAAGCAAACGCCATCGGTGCACCCTTACGAGGACCTCCAGGAACCTGTAATTCAGGAAATTATCAGGGAGGCTGAAGCCCATCCCAAGGTTGAAATACGAACAGGCACAGAGGTGTCCCGCATCGCCGGGGCCCCCGGGCTGTATGATGTGACCTTGAAGCCGACCGGTACCAAGAACAAATGGGACATTCCAGCGCCTGTGGAGGCGGCAGAGGGTGCAGAGGCCCCGGCCCAGCCGCCCATGGCTGACGAGGCCACGCCCGAAAACCCTGCCAACATCCTGGCCAAGGATCCGGAGGCGGAGCGATTTGGGGCTGTCATCCTGGCCACGGGTTGGAAGCCTTATGAGCTCGAAGCCCCTGAAAAGCCCGCAGAGCCCGCAGAGGCCGCAGAGGGGGAAGAAGCCAAAAAGGAGGGCGAAGAAGGCGAGGAGGTCAAGGAGGCCCTTTCTCTTGAGCATTTGGGTTACGGGAAATTAGCAAACGTCGTGACTAACGTGGCGTTAGAAGAGATGGCTGCCCAGGGCAAAATCCTGAGGCCGTCTGACGGCAAACCCGCCACGAGTGTGGCTTTTGTGCAGTGTCCCGGCCAGGGCAGTGACGAAGACTTTCCTTATGCCGCGGCCATTACCAGCATGGTTGCCCTGAAGCAGGCCAAGTATGTGAGGGAGGACGGCGGCGCGGACGCCAAGGCATATATTTTCTATCAACATATGCGCACTCTTGGTCAGAATGAATACTTTTACAAGAGCGCCCAGCAAGACGAAGGGATCTTTCTGACCAAGGGGGACATAGTAGGCGTGTCTGAAAATGGCAATGGCTCCCTTGTGTTGGAGGCCAAGGACACCCTTCTTGGTGAAAACATCAAGGTGAGCGTAGATATGGTGGTGCTGGGTACAGGCATGGTACCCACCACAAAGGATGATCCGGTCTTGAACCTGGCCTATCGACAAGGACCGGGTTTTAGGGACCTGGATCTCTTTGAAGGATATTGCGATTCGAATTTCATCTGTTTTCCGTATGAGACCCGAAGGACCGGCATTTACACGGCAGGGTGCGTGCGCAGGGCCATGAGCATCCAGGAGTGCAGGGAAGACGCAATGGGTGCGGCTCTCAAGGCGATTCAGTGCATCGAATCCGCCAATCGAGGTGTATCTGTTCACCCCAGGTCAGGGGACATGACATTCCCTGATTTCTTTTTCCAGAGGTGTACCCAGTGTAAGCGATGCACTGAAGAATGTCCCTTTGGCGCCCTGGATGATGATGAAAAGGGAACACCCCTTCCAAACCCGACGCGATGCCGGAGGTGCGGCACCTGCATGGGGGCCTGCCCGGAGCGTATTATCGGGTTTTCAGATTACAACATTGACTCGATCGGTTCTGCGGTCAAGGCCATGGACGTGCCAGAGGAGGACGAAAAACCGAGGGTTCTTATTCTGGCCTGTGAGAATGATGCATATCCGGCCCTTGATATGGCTGCGATGCACGGGCTGACGTACTCGCCCTTTGTAAGGGTCATTCCTGTCAGATGTCTCGGGTCGGTCAATGTCGTCTGGATCAAGGATGCCCTGTCCAAAGGGGTGGATGGTGCCCTGCTGATTGGCTGCAAGTTTGGGGATGACTACCAATGTCACTTTATCAAGGGAAGCGAACTGTGCGATATCCGCATGGACAAAATCGGTGAGGCATTATTGAGCCTGGCCCTTGAAAAAGAGCGCGTGCAGCAGGTCCAGATCGCCATTGACGAATACGACAAGATTCCGGGTATCATCAGCGAGTTCATGGCAACTATAGAAGAGGTTGGTCCTAATCCGTTTAAGGGCTTTTAGTTAAGATAACTGGAGCAATGGAGTACTGGAGTGATGGAATGATGACACGTTGGTTGCTGCGCACTACTCCAGTACTCCAACACTCTATTAGGCCTGTAGGTTTGGGGTCAGATCCAGGCATTTGAGACACGGGCTATCGTGTCAAATGTCAAGGCCCCGAAACAACCTCCATATTCTAAGTGGGAACGGATTGAATATTGACGATTGTCAATTGAATATTAAAGGATCAAGAGATCCTTTTCACAATCGTCAATCTTCAATCGAAAATCGTCAATTTTGGGAGGTATGAAAATGGCAAATAGCTACTGGGTGGAACCGGACGTCAAATTTGTCAAGCAGCTCATGGGACTTGGGGGAGAGACACTCAAGAAATGTTACCAGTGCGCCACGTGTTCAGTGGTGTGTCCCATCTCTCCGGACGAAAAACCATTTCCAAGAAAGGAGATGATCGCAGCCCAGTGGGGATTAAAAGACAAACTCGTTGGCAACATGGACGTTTGGCTTTGCCACCACTGTAATGATTGCTCGACTTACTGTCCGAGGGGAGCACGGCCCGGAGACGTGCTGAATGCTGTTCGGGCTTACAGCATTCAGGAATATGCCTGGCCGAAGTGGCTGGGCAAGATTGTCCCTGATGGCAGATTTTGGTGGTTGCTTCTCGCCATACCGGTAGCCATTTTTCTTTTTGTTCTTGGAGTAACCGGCCATCTGCATATACCGGAGGGTGAGATCGAATTTGCCCATTTCTTTCCAACCCTCCTTGTGGATCTGATTTTTGTCCCGCTGGCCATGGTATGGATTCCCCTGACATTTGGAATCGGGATTTACAGGTTCATGACTGACATCCACAAGAACGCCCTTGCAGAGGGAAAAACAAAACGGAAGGATCTAAATATCCCTGATTTTCTGAAGAGCATAGCTTGTGCACTTCCTACCATTCTGAGCCACAACAAGTTTTCCCAGTGTAGCGAAAACAAAGGCCGGTATCTTTCTCATATCCTCGTCTTCTTTTCATTCCTCGGGCTCTTTGTCGTTACGAACATCTTCTTTGTGGCTTTGTATATACTCCAGATACCTGGCCCGTACTCCATGGTTAATCCTGTAAAGATCCTGGCAAATGTCAGTGGTATTGCCCTCCTTGTGGGGGCCATACTGATGATTTCAAACCGGCTGAAAGATACGGATGCTAATGTGAGCAAAGGAAGCTACTTTGACTGGTCTCTGATTATTCTGGTTCTTGGATTGGCCGTCACCGGGTTGCTTTCTCAGTATATAAGATTGGCAAATGTAGCCGTTATTGCCTATCCCATGTATTTTGCCCACTTGGTCCTTGTATTTTGCCTGTTTACCTATTTGCCGTTTTCCAAACTTGCGCACATGGTCTACCGAACGCTGGCCATGGCCTACTCCCGGTATTCTGAGAGGGAACCATGTGAATAGGATTTTGGATTTTGGATTGTGGATTGATGTAAACTAACTAACACAAGAGTCTATACGAGATGCCCCTTGAATTGGCCCTGAAGCCAGTTCAAGGGGCTTTTTTTTGGGGGAGCTTTTGGTAGTTGGCTGGGTAGGTGTTGGGCGGCAATGGCGGACAGAATTTGTAGGGTGGGCATGGCCCACCGATGTTCACACGTTGCAACCGGTTTTTCGGTGGGCGGTGCCCACCCTACAAGGGCTGTGGGTAAGACATGCGTTGTAAATAAATGTTCGGTTAAACTGTGCCGCCTTGTCAACAGTTTTGGTGCCATGGACAAACTTGTTTGTCCGTGTAGAAAGTCTCGAGTGGAAAGCGGGCACGGACAAACAAGTTTGTCCATGGCACCCAGTGTTGAGGGTTAGGGTGGGGGAGGGGACTTTGCAAACAAAAAACAAAAAGGGAGAGACTTGAACCGTCTCTCCCTTTTCTTTTTCTATACTCCTCTAAGGTCAACGCCTAAGAGGGCTGATAGGCGCTCAGGAACTTACCACCAAAACACCTAGAATTCCGGACAAGGCAGATACTCGGACTCCTTGGCAGCAAGATCCTTAATCTCCTCTACCCGTCCTAAAACCCCATCTATCGCCTTTGTGCCAAGAGACTTTGCCTTGGCTATCTCTTCAAAGAGCACCCTGTTAAATGCTATAGGCACGTCTGTGATAAAACCCCTTGAATCCACCCTTGCCGTATGAAACGCATCCATGACATCTTTGGCATGATCGTCATCGATTTCCAAAATGAAGCAAGATAACTGCCCTCCAAACATCACGTCCACCTTGGCCTCAAGGTCAGTTCCCTTGACTTTCGCCAACCTCTTGTCATCCAAAAGCACTGCAATGGACTTAGCCATATCACACCTCCTAATTAGATATCCATATCAGGTAAATCGACTTCAAGCCTCTGTTCCTTTTCTTTCACATACTTCGGATTGCAGAACGGATAATCAAAATGCTTCCACCACTTAACAATCACCTTGTATACCTCAGGCCTGAAGATAACCTTAGGTGGAAAGAGGCCTTCTGCCACCATGCCCCTGACAAAACTCCCGCTGAATTTCTGTTTTTCCTTTGTGTGGCCGCAGCACTCACTGTACGCGATCTCGTTACACACAGGACAATACCAGAACTCACGCATATTCTGAGGCCTGATGTGCAATCCATACGGCACCTCAGTAATCGCATCAGGAAAACCATAACTCGGTATTCCCTTGCTCCAGAGTGTCTGTGTGGCATACATATCATAATATTCACCCACGGCCGCATGGTCTCTTCCGAACATGTGGTGCGTGCAGCCCATGTTTTGCCTGATGATTCCATGTAACATGGATTCAAGAGGATTTCCGTACCTCATGTCCCACAGAGTGAATGTTACTATGTGCCTTTCAGGCTTGATATAGCCTCCTTCATTAACCGCCGCATGACCTTCAATGATTGCCTCATCCGGATAATCCCCCGGTCTCTTGACACCAATGATCGCGTTTACCTGTATGCCGTGACAGGGTTCCAAATCGCCCGTGTAAGCGGCATCCTTCATCAGGAACTCATGGCCGACATGCGGGACGTTTCTGGTCTGATGGTTTATTACGGTCCTCCATCCCCTCCTGTCATATTCTGCCCTGGACTTGAGAGGAGGATACCAGAACTTATCAAACGGCGGCAAGAATGTGGGCTCATTGATGATCCGATACTTCCCGGCTAATACCACCGGGCTCAAATTCTTGTAGATAACCCAGCCTGGCATTTTTGCGTTAAATGGCTCGTTTACGACTTCGGGGTTGGCTTCAGGCGTCCCAAACGTCCTGTGAGCCAAATCTTCCGGGTCGTCAATCCTCCATATTTCATCAATGTCAAGGATTGCAAAGGGCTTTCCCTTGAGTCTCAGAAGCAACCTGTCTCCGACTGTAACACCCAGGTCCTTAAGTTCCTCTTCAGTGATATCAAAGACGAGTGGATAAGGGAAAACCCATTCATTTAACAACCTTCTCTCCTTCAATATCCTCTCAACCTCTGCTTTTTTCATTGACCCTTCAACAGGAGAAAAGAAGCCGTAGCAAATAGACATGATCTCCCTGTAAACATTCCTTACAGGCACACCATTTTCATCCAAAGTGGCCCTAATATCGAATGATGCAGCACAACCTTTTGCCAACTTCTTTCCCAACTCGCGATCGTGCACAACCCTTTCTTCAAGTCTGCCTCCATGAGGCGCCGGCCTTGGTATTAATACTGACATCGCATACCTCCTTACTTTTTTACTGGCTTAACATAAGTTACCGTCTCGGCTACTGTACATATACTCCGGGTATTTTGGGCCTCTCCTCCTTTCATGTTTTTCTTCTGTATCTTTATGAGATTTCCTTAAATAGCGGGGATCGAATGGGTTTGTCATGACAGGAACTTGCTCGGAACCCTGTGAAAAAACAATAAAAAACAGTCACCTAAACAACTCAAATACGATAGAAAAGCGATTGTCTCTTTTAGTACAACCCCTCCTTTTTGTCAAGGACAAAATTCTTGACATTTGGGTCGAAGCTGCTCAACAAGTTGGGGATCAAAAAATGCCCGAGGTTATTGAGAAGTTACTTTGAATCGCTTGTAGTGCTGAGAAAGCCGCGCCTACTTACGCCAGAACTCAGGTACAAACAGGACGAGAACCGTGTAGATTTCCAGTCGTCCCAAGAGCATACACAGGATGAGTAACCACTTGCCCAACACCGGGATATGGGCATAGTTATCGGTAGGGCCTACCATTCCCAGCCCTGGCCCGATATTACCAATGGTGGCTGCAACAGCGGCAAAGGAGGTCACGACATCAACGCCCATAGCGGCAAGGAGGAAGGAGCACAGGATAAATAGACCCAGGTAAAGCATAAAATATCCCCATATGCTGTGGAGGACTTCGTTCGATATGGGGCGGCCTCCAAGTTTGACCTGTGTGACTGCATGGGGGTGGATCAGGCAAAAGAGCTGTTTATACGAATGCTTCAAAAGGAGCATTATGCGCAGGCACTTCATCCCGCCGCCAGTGGAACCGGCCGAGGCCCCCAGAAACATGCAAAAAAGCAATATGTTCTGGGAAAGAGAGGGCCACTTTTCAAAATCGGCCGTGACATACCCGGTGGTCGTAATAATGGAGATCACCTGGAACGCCCCAAAACGTATGGCCTCGGAACAGGTGTGATACACCGTATGATAGACGTTGAAGCTGACTGCAAGAACAAAGATGACAACCGCTCCGATGAAAAAACGAAATTCCGGGTTGCGCCAGAATACACGGAGATCTCCCTTCAGGCATTGATAATGAAGGGAAAAATTGATTCCGGCAAACAGCATAAAGATAATAACCACTGTATCGATGTATGGACTGTGATACGAGCCAATGGAGACGTTTCGTGTGGAGAATCCCCCGGTGGCCATAGTCCCGAAGGTATGACAGAGGGCATCAAACAGGTCCATGCCTCCTAACACGAACAATAGGGCCTCTGCTGCGGAAAAAAGCAGATAGACCTTCCACAGGACCATGGCCGTGTCCCTTATCCGGGGTTTCAGTTTATCAGGCACAGGCCCCGGGACTTCTGCCTTGTAAAGCTGCATGCCTCCGACGCCCAGCAGCGGCAGGATGGCCAGGGAAAGCACAATAATCCCCATGCCGCCCAGCCAGTGGGTAAGGCTCCTCCAGAAGAGAAATCCCCGCGGGACCGCCTCTATGTTCATTAGCACCGAAGCCCCTGTAGTGGTAAAACCCGAAATAGATTCAAAGAAGGCATCAGCAAAGGTGTTGAACACGCCTCCCCAATAATAAGGGAGGGCCCCAAAAAGACCGGCAGCGGTCCACCCGATGGCAACCACGCCCATCCCTTCCCTGTGGCTCATGATCTCGCCCCTGGCGCTTCTGAAGACAAGATAGAGTACAAGGCCACTTCCCAGGGTTACCGCCATCGATTTCAAGAGTGGCACAACACTCTTGTCCTGGTAGTAAAGGCCAAAAAGGAGTGGAAAGACCATGGTCAGGCCGAGAAAGAAGGTCAAAATCCCTACCAGGTGGAGGGTGTAACGCAGGCGCATTTAGAAGTACTCCAACTTGACCATGAGGGCCTTCTCAACCTCGGGAATGCTTTGTGGTGTAGAAAAGATGATGATTCGATCCTGTGGCAGGATGACGCTATCGCCCGTTGGGATAATAACTTGGTCTCTACGAATTATGGCTACAACCAGGGCTCCTTGAGGAAATCGAATTTGCTGGAGGGGCTTTCCCACAATATCAGAGGTTTCGAGTGCAACAGCCTCAAGGGCTTCCGCCTCTTCCCCCTTTAGCGCCATGGCAGACAAGACTTTGCCCCGTCGAACGTGCTGAAGGATTGTATTGATTGCAGCAAGTCTTGGGCTAACGATGTGTTCAAGGCCGATGGCAGAAACCAAAGGAAAATAGCTGAACTTACTAATGCGGGTTACGGTCTTGTGCGCTCCCATCCGTTTGGCAAGAAGGGACGTGAGGATGTTCGTCTCTTCGTCTCCAGTCAGCGTTACCACCACATCCATATTCTGGACGTTTTCTTCCTGAAGGAGCCCCTGGTCGGAGCCATCCCCCTGGAGCACTATGACTTTGTCAAGATGTTCTGCCAACTCCCGGCAGCGATCCGGGTCTTTTTCAATCAGCTTGGTATGTATGGAAAGCCTTTCCAGGGCCTGGGCCAACTTCAGGCCAAGGTTCCCGCCTCCCACAATGAGGACGCTGTTAAAGGGTTCGGCCCGCTTTCCGAAGATTCTCAAGGCATCCTTTAGTTCCCCTTCCTCTGAAACAAAGTAGATCAGATCCCCTTCGAGGAGCTGGTCCTCCCCAGAGGGGATAATGAGTTTTTCATCTCTGATAATAGCGGCTACAAGGATTTTCTTGTTGGCCGTCTTCTTTTTTAGATCAATTAGCCTGGTCCCGGTGACAGGGGAATCTGCGTCCAGGCGTACCCCGATGACCTTGATGCGGCCGTCGGCAAATTCACCCACATCCACAGCCCCGGGAACTTTCAGCAGCCTTTCAACCGACTTGACTGCCTCGGCCTCCGGGTTTATGACCACATCGATGCGATAGGGATCGTGGCTCAAGGCATGCTGATACATGAGATATTCTTCGCTTCTGATACGGGCCAGCTTGATGGTTGTGGGGGAAAGGATGTTGGCAAAAAGGGCGGCCACCAGGTTGGTCTCGTCCCTGTTGGTGACGGCCAGCAAGATATCAGCCTCTTTTATGCCCGCTTGTTCGAGCATAGCCGGGCTATTTCCAGAGCCCTCGACGGTTTGCACATCCAGGTTTTCAGAAATACGGCGTAAAGCGTCCGCATTCTTCTCAATAACGATAACATCCTTGTTTTCCAGGGAAAGGCGGCTGGCAATGTGGAAGCCAACCTCACCTGCGCCAACAATAATAATCTTCACCGAAATCGCTCCCGAACCGCTATGTATTATTCGTCAGTCAGATACTACACCACCAGGACCCTGTCAACGATGCATCATGGGTGGCAGTGGTGGCGCACGTTATTCTACCCACCCATGGCCCAGACCGGGATTTATCAGCTTGTGCCCTATATAGTGCCTGAAGGAAAACTAGGTAAAAATGTCATTTCGAGGAGCGTAGCGACGAGAAATCTTATTTCAAAACAGAAGCTTAAAAATTTCTCCCTTCGGTCGAAATGACAAAAAGAGGGGTTTTCGGTCAGCCACTATATAGTAAGCATGAGCGCCAGGGCAGGCCTAATCCTCAATGCTGTTGAATTAAGGCAACCTTTTCGGACGGGGATAAACCCCGCCCGGACCCTTTCCAAGCAACACAGTGGGAGAAGAATCTGGAGAGGACATCCTTAATTCAACAGCATTGAGGGCTGGGGTGAGGGTGAAAACGTGGCGTTTCGTCTCCAGTAATTGCTCCAAACGGGGACTCCGTTTTTTGGACAGATATTCTCTTACCACGGTCACTTTCTCAACCAGGCACGACCGATATCCAATGATTGTAGATGTCAAGAGAAAGTTTGGATCGAAAAAAAAGACCTGCCTGAACTGCCTCATGCCTTGTTCCAGATCACTGTCCAGGGTGAATACTTCGGCCTGTATTAGATCCAGCTCTGCGTCTGTGATAGGGCCGCCAGAGGTCATGGTTACATGGTCACAATAGGCGGGCTGGTATGTTACGACATCATCTGGAAGCTTGACTCCCAGGGTTTCCCAGGCTGCACGGACAGGCTCCTTTGCCTTTTTGTTTTTTGCCACAAGTACCTCATAATAGGCCTTGGACCACAAACCGTAGGCCCTGCACGTGAAGGGACGGTCCTGATAAATGCGACAACTGTTGTGATGCAGGAAAGGACAGTTGTCGATTCGTACCGCATTCAAAAAGAAGTACTTGATAGTCTTTTCCATGGTCTCTGCTCGCACATCCTCAGGGAGCCTGCCAAGCGCGCTAACCACATGAAGGAATTCCACGTAGGAGACCTCTGGCATGAGTTTACAGCAGTGAGCCTGCCGGTTGCAGGTCGTGGTCGGAATCCTTTCGTACAGCCGTTTCAACGGGCCAAATAGTTGTTTTGCTCTTTCGATATCCGATAGAAGGTGGTGCTTGTCGGCGAGAGGTGTCATTCAGGGTCGGTTGTCTGTTGGGATACATGCTCGTTCGGTTCAGGGGGGCTGATATGGCGGGTTGTCTTTTCTACAGGACTGAGGTAGATGATTTCAGCTCCGCCTCTTTTTCTGATACCCAGTTCACTGAATTTTCTTGCAGAGGCCAACACCCTGCGCTCAAAAGAGCCAATAACCTGATTATACGTGGATACGGATTTTTGAATATCCCGGCCAAGCCTGTCGAGGTGTTCTGCCATGGTGCTGATTCTCTCATATAATTCTCTGCCCAGGAGGCTTATGGCTTCGGCGTTTTTTGCCATTGTTTCCTGTCGCCACCCAAAGGCCACGGCTTTGAGAAGGGATATGAGGGTTGTTGGTGTCGCCAATATGACGCCTTTGCTGACACCTTCCTCAATCAGTCCGGGACTGTATTCTAATGCGGAGCTAAAAAAATTTTCTCCGGGGATAAAGAGCACCACAAATTCAGGGGTCGGCTGGAACTGTTCCCAGTAGACCTTCTGCGAGAGCTTATTCATATGGGACTGGATTTGTTTGGAATGTAGTATTAACTTGCTTGTCCTTTCTTCCTCTGTTTGAGCTTCCAGGGCTTCCAGATAGGCGAGTAACGGCGCCTTGGAATCCACCACGATCTGTTTTTCATTGGGGAGCCTCACAATCATGTCGGGTCGAAAACGACCCTGCTCGGTACTTTTAGTTTCCTGTTCAAAAAAATCACAGTATTTCAACATACCGGCAAGTTCAGCAACCCTTCTCAGGGTAATCTCTCCCCACCTGCCCCGTACCTGAGGGGTTCTGAGCGCCTTGACCAGATTGGCGGTTTCCTGCTGGAGGACTTGTTGTATGGTCATAAGTGACTGGACTTGTTGCGACAGGCCGCCGTAAGCCTTTTCTCTTATCCTTTCCATTTCCTGGACCTGCCTGTCATATTTTTCCAAAGATTCTTTGATGGGTTCGACGATCTGTTCGACTTCTTTTTGACGCAGCTCCAAATCTCGCTTGGCCCCTTCCTGATATTTGGTAAGGGTCGCCCTGGCCAGCTCAAGAAAGGATTCATGGCTGTTTTTTAGGGCCGTGGCTGAGATGGCCTGGAAGGTATCAGTGAGTTCTTCTTTGGCCTTCTCAAGCAATTGCAGCTTTTCTTCGGTTGCCATCCGCTCTTTTTCTATGACGGTTTCCAGGGCTGCCTGTTTTTCTTTCAGTTCCGTGAGGGTTGCAGACAGGTCTTTGACCTCGCCCGTCTTTTCTTCAAGGGCCTGTTGTACGTGGTCCATTTGTTCAAGCTTCGCCCTGGCCCCAGACCGTTCTTCAGAGACCTTCAGTATGCTCGCTTCGGCCCGGCTCAATCCTCCTTGAAGATCGGCTATCCTGCTATTTCTGTCTTGAAGTTCTTTTTCTTTACCGTGGATGACTTCTTGCAACCTCGCAATTTCAGCACTGCGCTCGGCAAGGGTCCGTGACGACTTCGAGACGATTCGAGATCTTGCCACCACCCAGGCCACAATACCACCCAGGGTGCAGCCAAGGAGAAATGTGAGGATTTGTATCAGATAGTCCATCGTTATCAACTACATCCGCAATCCGCAATCCAAAATCTAAATGCTGATCCCCAGGGCTTTATACAATCTTTCAAAATCGACCTTTTCTTCGATCAGGCGAATACCGCAATAGACCTTTTCTTTTTCCCTGATGCGAAGCTTGCGCGAGAGATCTTCCACCTTCTTTGCCACTGAATAAGTATCGCCCCGGACCACGACAATCGGCACGCCCCTCATTTCAGCTCTGGAGATCACAATTTGATTCGGGTAAAGATTGCCGGTCAGGATTAGGCATTGGGTTGCTGCCTCAATGGCAGCAAGGTGGATATCGGCCCGATCACCCCCCACGATCACGGCATTGTTTCTTGCCTTTCTGATATACTCGAGGGCACGGTCGACCTGCATGCCGCCGATTAAAAAGTGCTCGATGAGGCCATCTAGCTTATTGCGGCAGCAGAGCACGTCGCCTGCAAGGACCTCCACAATGTCTGCAATCGTCACTGAGCCCAGCACAGCATCATAGGGAAGGATGCCGAAGACGGGGATGCCTTTTCGTTCCAGGAACGGGACAATCAAGTCCTGGAGTTTTTCAGCATAACCTGCGTGTACCCTGTTCACGATGACTCCCAGGAGGCGTTTTCCCAGGCGCTCGTGGGTATCCAAAACCCCATCCAGATACAGTTGTCTCTCGTAGTGATCCATCAGAAGGACACGGGCATCGAGTTTTTCGATCAGGTCATATCCTGATATACCAAAACATTTGCCCGACTCGAGTTTGCCTGCCCCCGCAATGAGCATCACATCTTTTCCTTTTGACACTTGTTCAAATGCCTCTAGAACCTTCTCCTCCAGTCCCAGAGCTTCTCCCCGGCAGCATTCGACCATCAGGTCCTGCGTCATGACTACCGGGCAGATGCTTTCCACCGGATCTTTCAACATGAGCACCCTGTAGATGAACCAGGCGTCCTTGTCGGTCAGCATGCCTTTTATTTTGATAGGCAACCGGCCAAAGGGCTTAAAATAACCCATCCTGAGCCCGTCTTTAAGGAATCGCTGACCGAGCCCCATGACCGCTAGATTTTTACCTGAATATGCCGGTGTGGATCCTATATATAGAGAAACCATTTTCTTTTGCCCCCTCAGTGAAAGTGCCTGGAGTGCCTGGAGTGCCTGGAGTGCCTAAAGTGAGCTAAAGCCTGCCCTGGCGCTTCGGCTTATTGTAACCTACCAAGCCAGTAATCCCGGTCTGGGCCAGGGTGAACTAAAGTGCCTAAAGAATCAAGCGGTCGGCATAAAGCCGACCCTACGTAAGGTAGGGGCGGGTTTACCCCGCCCGCGTTAACCTCATTCCTGTATGGTAAGCCTGGCATCCACGGCCACCGCCCCCTGACCCTCGGGGCACACCAGGAGTGGGTTGATATCTGCCTCGAGGATTTCAGGGAAGTCTATGGCCATCTGAGACAGCCTCAGCAGTGCATCGCGGATCCCTTCGATATCGGCAGGTGCCTCACCCCGCACCCCGCGCAGCAAAGGGAACGATCGGATGTCACGAATCATGGCATCAGCTTCCTCCACGCTCAACGGGGCGATTCGAAAGGCCACGTCTTTTAAGACTTCCACATAGATCCCGCCGAGGCCGAACATGATCATAGGGCCAAACTGGATGTCCCGGGTAATGCCCAGGATGACTTCTTTGCCCTGGGGTATCATTTCTTGAACCATCACGCCCAGGATCCGTGCCTCGGGTTGCCGTAGTTGAATGTTAGAGGTTATATCAAAAAAAGCTTCTTCCACCATGACGTCCGTTTCAAGTCCGACGCGAACGCCCCCCATATCGCTTTTGTGGAGCACATCGGGCGAGGCAATCTTCATCACAACCGGATACCCGATCTCTGAAGCCGCTCTTACAGCCCCCTTGGTGGTTCTGGCAATGCGACTTTCAGGAAGCCTGAATCCATATGCTTTCAGGATCTCGCGTGCTTCACTTTCAATCAGATCGTGCCGGTGCTGCTTGACAACCGAGGCAAAGAGCTTTCGTGCCTTACCAGTGTCTGCCTCAAAACGCTGGTGTTGTCTTTCAGGCTCTTCCAGCCACCGGCGATAGGAAAGCATTGCGTCCATGGCTGCCACAGCATCCTCCGGATAATCATAGGCGGGTATGGCATGATCCTGGAAGATCTTGCGAGCTCCCCTCACCCGTTTTTCCCCCATGAAAGCAGTCATGATCGGTTTTTCAGCATCCTTGGCCAAGCCCACGATTCCCTGCGCAACAGCTTCTGGGTCCACGGCTGCCGTTGGGGTCAAGAGTATCAGCACAGCGTGGATCAACTCATCTTTCAGGATGACCTCAAGGGTTTTCTCGTATCTTTCATGCGAGGCATCACCGATGATATCTATGGGATTATACAGCGATGCCGTGGACGGAAGGAATTCTCGGAGGCGGTCTGCAGTCTCCTTGCGGGTTGGAATAAGATGAAGGGAGCTCCGGTCACAGGCGTCTGCGGCCAGGATGCCCGGCCCTCCGGAATTGGTAATGATGGCAAGATTCCGGCCTTTTGGCAGGGGTTGACTGGCAAAAGCCATGGCGTATCCAAAAAGGGCCTGGGTCGATTCAGCCTGTATAATGCCGGACTGCTTGAAAGCCGCTTGATAGGCGTGCTCTGAGCCCGCCAAAGCGCCGGTGTGAGAAGAAGCGGCCTTGGCCCCTGCGCTTGTGGTGCCTGCCTTAATGATAATAATCGGTTTCGTTTTGGAGACCTGGCGAGCCGCCTTCATAAAACGTGGCCCGTCCTCAATGCTTTCCAAATACCCCAGGATTACCCGTGTATTTTCATCCTGGCCCATGGAAAGCATGACCTCTGTTTCTGAGATATCCATCTTGTTGCCCAGGCTCACAAACCTTGAAAAGCCAACATTTTCCCCCAGGGCCCAATCGAGGATGGCCACACACAGGGCCCCGGACTGGGAAAAAAAACCGATGCGCCCGGCAAGGGGCATGCCGGCCGCAAAAGACGCATTCAGGTCGCCTGCCGTATCAATAATTCCCAGGCAATTGGGACCGACGACCCGAACGCCAAGCTCCCTGGCCCGCGTGACCAGCTCTTCTTCCAGGCGCGCGCCTTGTGGTCCGGTTTCTTTAAAGCCGGCCGTAATGACAATGAGCGAATCAACCCCCTTCTTGCCGCACTGCTCCAAAACACCCATAACCGCTGCAGCAGGTACGGCAACGACCGCAAGATCTATCTCGGAAGGCACTGAAGCGAGGTCCGGATATGCCTTGTGCCCCAGGATCTCTGGGGCCCTGGGGTTTATTGGGTAGATAGCACCGCCATAACCGTACTGGACTATATTGTTCAGGATGTCGTAACCAATCTTGGCAGGATTTTGCGAGGCCCCGATCACAGCCACAGAGGATGGATTAAAAAAGTGTTGTAACATCTGAGATCTTGGAATTTCTACAACTTATTGAAATGATAGGGTGTAAATCAAGATTGTTGGTTATTGAGTTCAATGGCCAGGTGTCAGTGTTCAGGTTTGCGGCTTACGCCTTGAGAACAGTACAGCTCTTTAAGTTTCTGAATCCTGACACCTGAAACCCGAAACCTGACACCTTTTCCCCAAAACTAAATACGCAGCAGACGGACATGGATTTTCTCATTGCCAACAGCCGTGATTTACACTCTCATACAAACTCAGCTTACTTTATAACACGTTCTTGTTCCGGGGCAACACCAATTTTTCCTTGACCATGGGCCTCTATTTCCTATAGATTTAGTGCAGTGAATGTTCTCCTGATTGAAATAAATCCTTTTGCTCCGGCCTCGCCCCCGATTTCCCTGGGATACATTGCGTCCTTTCTCAAATCCAAGGGGTTCACTGTCAAGATATTGACGCTCGGAGAGGACACGTCCGTCTCCCGTGCCGGCCTTCACCAGCTAGTCAGTAGCTTTCAACCTGCGTTGGTTGGACTCACGGCCTATCAGAGAACCATGCTCTATGTGATCGGCCTTGCCAGGTTCATAAAATCGGTAAACACCAATATCAAAATAGCCATTGGTGGCCCGCAGGCCACCTTTATGCCCTCTGTCGCCTTTGCCGAACTGCCTGAAATCGACTATATAAGTCGATCTTCGGGTGAGGTGACGCTGTTGGGAATCGCGCGGGCCATCGAAAACGGGACGCCTTTTTCGGACCTTTCGGGCGTCACTTACAAAAATGCTTCTGGTGCTGTCTATGAGACGGCCGACCTTGAGGGCTTTGCCGACCTGGATAGTTATCCTTCCCCTTACCTGGATGACGTTTTTGACTACTCATGTATGAGTGAGGCCATCATGCTCACATCTCGCGGATGCCCTCACCACTGCATATACTGTTACACCCCCCATGCCTTCAAGCACAAGGTAAGCTTTCATTCCGTCGATAGGGTCATTGAGGAAATTAGGTGGATAAGGAAAAAGGGGGTGAGGAGGCTCTGGTTTGCCGATCCGAATATCTCCTTTAAGCCGGCACGTCTCATAGGGCTTCTTGACAGGATCCTGACAAAGGGCCTTGAAACCGAAATGTGGCTGCAAACGCGGGCAGACCTTGTAAATCCAGAGGTGATGAAGAAGATGAAACGGGCAGGTGTGAGCACCATTGCCTTTGGGTTGGAGTCAGCCTCAGAACGGGTTCTGACAAAGCTCGGCAAGCATATATCGGTTCAAACTGTAGCTAAGGCGATCAGCCTGGCCCAGAGCGAGGATATAGAGGTGGAGCTTTTCACTATCTTCGGTCTTCCCTACGAAACCTTTGAGGATGCGCTGAAGACCCTCGAGTTTGTGAAAAAAAACAACGTCAAGATTATGGGTAACACCAATTCTCAGCAGATGCAGATCTATTTCGGGACCCACATGGCCCGAAAGTACGAGAAGTATAATATACGCCCGTTGAATACCAATCGGCCGGTGTATCTTTCCATTGGGTGTCAGTACGAAACCGATCACATGGCTTACAGCGATATTCAGAAGATCCAGGCCCTGTGGCGAGCCCATTCCCGTGACAGGGGCCGGCGGATTGTATCGTGATAGAATCGTGGCAACCGATTATGGGGCTCCTTTTGTCTCTCACAGAGCTCACAGAGGCACTGAGTTTTTGAGCAGATTTCCTGACCCCGGAGGAATATGCTGCGCATTCCACAGGGCAGGGAGGGGAAATCTGCTCAAACTGCCATCCCGCTCACGCGGGAAATTTCGACGAGACAGATGCCACAAATGTCCGCAGGGTTGTTCAACGATGGCATATCTCGTAACATGAACGCCACGGAAGTGGCCGAGAATTTTGTCTGATTTTTCCTCTCAAAAAATCAGACAAAGGTTTTTTCTCTGATGGCTCTGAGACCTCAAGCGACCGAAGGGAGCGGGCGAGAGAACCGCTTTGCCAGAAATAACACAATGGTCAAGCCAGGTTTACAAAAAATATACGTGATACTGGGCAAACAGGACGAGGGACAGCTTGAGAGGCTTTGCCGGACGCTGTCGAGCCTGTTTTCATACGTGAACCTGACATCCAATCTTTATCTTGTCACCGGGAATTTGCCTGAGGGCATGCCCTGGGTGGAACGTATCCAGAAGGACGTGAGCGCGTTTCTCAGGGGGAACCTCTTTGCCCGGCTCTATGTTCATTTTGTCCACCGCGTCCCCCAGGCAGTTACGGAGGAAATAGATTTTTATTTCCAGTACTATTACCAGTCCTTGAAGCGGGCAACTCGCGAGTTCGACCAGGAGGGCTATATGCACCAGGAAGTCCCAAGGCTGATGTTGCTGCCGGTTATTGTGCCCGACAATGAGGTTGAGCCCGCTTCGCTCATGGGCCTCCTTGATATGCTCAAAAGCGCTTTTTTGTTGCCCAGTCTATACCTGGATATGGGCACCTTCTTTCTGGCACAAGATGAAGATCTCCTGGCCAGGACAGAAAAAGTCTATTACGGGCATGGCAACTCCGGAGAGCCGGCTGAGATTGTATGCAATCTGTATCATCAGGACATCGTCCATGATTCATCTGCTAAGTTAGAGTCTGACGCCGTATTCATGACTGATCCATGCCCTCCCGCCCTTATTGTCTCGGCGCGCGACGGCATGGTCTATCCCTGTATCGATGCGTTTCTCAAAAAGGAGAGCCTTGCGAACATTTACGAAAACCTCAGCGTGGATGATATCATGGCTCGGTACTATGAACACGGCAACTCACAAAGAGACTGTCTCGGGTGCAGGGAGGGGGTGGTTGAATCCTTTTCAGATTTGCCACTGCCGAAAGCAGCGACACATGAGGTTGGAGGGTTGCTTTATCATTTTGGAACGTTGAACCAGGAGGCGGAAAACCATGTTCGGGCCATAGAAAACTACAAGAAATCCTTGAGGCTGTCTCCAATTGAAGAAGCTGCTTCCATATGTTTTAGACTCGGGCTCAGCCACACAAGGACCGGCCACCATGACCAGGCCCTTGAAGCCTTTAACAGGGCTGCGCCTACTTACCACGACCAGGACTATTTCCACTTCCACACAGGCCTTTGTTATTTTGAAAGGGGAGACTATCGCATGGCCCTTGAGAGATTTTCAAGGGCTGTTCGTCTGAAGCCCCAACAGGAGGACCTGGTCAGGATTCTGATTTACATGGGCACATGTCATAATAGCCTCGGCGAGTATGAGGAGGCACTCGTTGAGTTGGAAAGGGCAAAGGAAACAGCCGGCCCTGTTAAAGAGATTTTCAATACCCTCGGTTTTTCTTACTTCCAGCTCAAAGACTATGACAAGGCCATTGAAAACCTCACGCGGGCTGTTGAAATAGATCCGTACTCTGCCATAGATTATGCCAGCCTTGGGTCAAGCTACCGGGAAAAGGGAAACATCAAGATGGCGATTGCCATGTATGAAAAGGCCCTGACATTGGATCCAAACATGATATCTGCCAGGGAAAACCTGGAAAGGCTGAAAGGCCAACCATGAGTGGACAAGAGCTTTCCTCGCTGGAAAACGACCTCGGTTATCACTTCAAAGACATCGGTCTTCTCCGTGAATCACTTCAGCATAGTTCCTATGTGAACGAGCAACGGGACCCAGCCCTCCAGGACAACGAGCGCCTCGAATTTTTGGGTGATGCCGTCCTCGATCTTGTCATCACGCACATTTTGATGAAGCATTTCCCAAAAACCCGTGAAGGAGACCTGTCAAGGATGAGGGCCACTATCGTTAACGAATCACAACTATCCCTGGTGGCACAGAGACTGAATCTTGGCCAGTACCTCCTCTTGGGACGTGGAGAAGCACTGAGCAATGGACAGGAAAAAAGTTCGATCCTTGCTGATACTCTTGAGGCGGTCATTGCGGCCGTATACCTTGACGGCGGGCTTGAGGCTTCCTTTGAGGTGATTAAAAGACAGTTTTCTGAAATCATTTCCCAGGTTGGGGAAAGGCTGGCAGCCGAGGATTTCAAGAGCCGACTTCAGGAGCTTGTACAGGTCCGATTCAAGACAATACCTGATTATAGAGTGGTGGCCGCAAGCGGTCCTGACCATGACAAGACCTTCGAAGTTCGCCTTAGCATCGGCACCTTCTTGACGACCCACGGCACAGGCAAGAGCAAAAAGGCAGCCGAGCAGGCAGCAGCAGGAGTCGCCCTTGAAAAGCTTGAAGGGGAAAAAGGTTGAGACTGCCCTATGACCGACCCATTAACCCCAATCAGACCCCGTTTCTCAGAAAGAAGTGGGGTTTTTGCTTTGAGTGGTTGCTGACAACGTAGCGATCACGCTATTCGGCCATAAGCTGATCTTCGACCCCGGCAAATGAAAAGCTGTCTTACTATGCGCCCTTGGCGTCTTGGCGGTGAATCATCCATGACCTATGAGCTAATTCGCCTCAAGCGAAGCGCTCCTTACGCCTAACGCTGCGAAGCGTTTCAGCTTTGAGCCTTCAAGAACGACTGAATGAACAGGTGAAGCGCAATCGTGACCGTTTTCCTGAAGATTTTATGTTTCAGTTATCACCTGAAGAAAAGGCCGAGGTGGTCGCAAATTGCGACCACCTCTCTAACCTCAAGTTTTCCAAGACCTTGCCTTATGCTTTTACGGAGCATAGGGCGATCATGGCAGCCAGCGTCCTCAGTACACAACGTGCCATAGAAGCCAGTATTTTTGTAGTACGAGCAAGAATACGTTTTCATGTCATTTCGACCGAAGGGAGAAATCTAAAACTTACGTATTTTCAATACAATAAGATTTCTCGCTACGCTCGAAATGACAACTTTGGTGAGTTGTCGGACTGCCTCCTAGTAACACATAAAGAATTGGCACTGAAGTTGAGCGAACTGGAGCGCAAGATCGAAAGCCATGACGAGAGCATTCAGACTATTTTCGAAGCCATCCGCTTTTTCGAATATTTATCTTTAAATATCAGGATAATAGCTTGCTCCGACCCCAAAAGGTCCCCCCAATGGCTTCTCCTGCCGGAAACGCTTGACAGGAAGGGCAACTTCATATACAAAAAGTATACGGTTATATACAAAAAGTATACGGTGGTCCCAAGTGGCTAGTATTAGAGCCTTGATATCCTCAAAGACCCGCATTGAGCTTCTTCGAATTCTGGCGCTCAACCCTGAAAGCAGCTTCTACATAAATGAACTGAGCAGGCGAACAGGGTTTTCGCCCAGGGGGGTCGAAAAGGAACTGAAGAATCTTCTTTCAGGTGGGATACTCAAGAGGGAAGTTACAGGCAATCAACACCGATATCAGCTTGATCCGCAGTGTCCAATTAACAGAGAGATTAAGGGGATTGTTTTAAAGACAGTTGGCCTTTCAGACGTGGTAAAGGAGGCTCTGCGTCCCATGGAAGACAAGATTGAGCTGGCTTTTGTTTATGGCTCATTTGCTTCAGGGGAGTATGGCAACGAAAGTGACGTTGATCTCTTTGTAGTGAGCAAACTGCCTGGGGTGAAGTTGGCACAGCTACTTGCTCCGGTACAGAATGAAATTGGCCGGGCCATTAATACATCCCAATTCACTCCAACTGAGTACAAGCAGAGAAGAAAACGGCGTGATCACTTCTTGATGCGGGTATTGGACGGCCCAAGGATTATGATTATTGGTGACATAGATGAGTCTTGAACTTTGGAAACAAAACGGCTGGCTACGCGAGCACAAAACGAGTCCTGCGGAGGTGGCTAGCGTTCTAGCTTTGGTTGACCGCGATCTTGCCGATGCTGCACGAGAGGAGGTATCAACAGATTGGCGGTTCAACATAGCATACAACGCAGGCCTCCAGCTTGCCACTTTGGCTTTGTATGCTGCCGGCTACCGTGCGGGCAGAGGTGAGAGTAAACACTATCGGATCATCCAGGCGCTCCCGTTGGTCATGGGTGAGCGTTTTTCAGGCATTTGTGCCTATCTAGATAACTGTAGGAGAAAAAGAAACGTCAGCGAGTACGATGCAGTCGGCACAATCTCTGAAACAGAGGCAGCAGACCTCCTTCGAACGGTTCAAGAATTAAGGGTCGACGTGCAGAAGTGGCTCCAGCAAAACTATCCGGAGCTCTGTAGCCACGAAGGACAAGGGGAAAGGGAACCACAGTAGAGTATTTAACTGGTGTGGGTCTGCGGCATGCAATAAATGACAAATGAAGATGTGACCGATATGTTGCGAGTTACTCTAACCTGTTGAAACCAAAGTGAATATCGACCGCGACTCTGGATGTCGGAATTTGCCACAATAACAGCGAGTTATCAAAACTCGCAACATAATTCGAAAAAGACTCGCAACATAATAATATGCCTCTTTATGCCTTTTTCACAACTGTGCAAGAAACCGGAATTATAAGAACTAAATGGAATAAGAGGAATGAAAAACATATATGCTTATTGACTTAGCTGCCAAAGATGTATATAGCCCCCGCAAAGGGGGTAAGCTATGCCCAGCCGTTATAGGGAGCGAAGCTTGCTGGACTTTCAAAAGAGCTTTGCC
>JAFDKF010000230.1 GCA_019307135.1 Deltaproteobacteria bacterium | reverse complement strand
CAACTAACCCCCTTGAAGCAATACCCTTATATAATGATCCCATAAACTGCAACGGGCTTCTTGAACATAGGATTGAAACGACCTTTCAGGTCGTCTCAATCCTTATAGGTTGTACTTGTGCTTTGACATTTGTGGTCTACCTCAAAGATACTAACCTAACCAACAAACCCCGCAGTTAGCGCAATTTGCATTGTATTAATAGGCGCTTAATGATGAAGCATGATCCAATGGTCAGCAGGGAGGTGCCATCATGCTTCATCGATATATCAACCAGTTTCTGGAATATTGCCAACTGGCAGATTTTTCAGTACGTTCCATCCAGGCTTTATCCGCCAGGATAAATGAATTCGAAGCCTGCCTGTGATGTTCTCAAGGCGAATGCCGCAAATCTCAAAGAATCCGGTTCGTTAAAAAGATCACCTACCTGCATCTGGTCGATTTTGTAGCCGACTACAAAGCGCCCTCAATACACGTAAGAAAGTCCCGTGTCTGGACGCTCAGACAATTTTACCACTTTCTGACACTCCATCGGCATGTGCCGAAAAATATCGCCCTCAAGCTACCGTATCCGAAAATTGAAAAGACGGTGCCGCAGTTTCTAACAATCGATGAATACAATCGCCTGATCCGTCATTTCAGTCGAAAGACTCAGGATGTTTTGGCACTGGGAAACCTCATTATCATCTCCGATAGCGGAGCTGGGCCTGTTTGGTTTTGGGGACGTACATTAGACGGTTTTGGGGACATTAGATTATAAGTTTATATCGGCAACCGCAGGACTTCCGCAGGGGAAAAGCGCTCGTAAAGTCGCAATCCTATTCATTCTTGGATGATTAGATCTTATAATCTTATGTACGTCCCCTATATTCCTACGGGCAGGGAATCTGACAAATTGGGTTCCTCTTACCGCACCTGAAGCCAACTGAGGCGAGGTATGCACAGGGAGAAGCACCGGCCCTGCCCGTCGGTGTGCATGGCGAGGTTCGAAGCCCATTAGGCCGAGGCTTTCTGCAATCTCTCTGCAAGCCAGATCTTTATGATTGACTGCCGGGGAACACCGAGGCGTTTGGCCTCCTTGTCCAGCAAATGAATCATCCACAAGGGAAAATCGACATTGACTCTCTTCTGTTCCTGTTCGGGTCTTCTTGCTTTGGAAAGATCTAGGTGTTGCAAGATGCTCCCTCCCTCGTCAAACTTTTTGTCCAGGTCCTTAGCTTTCATATAGCTCGATCTCCTCATCTCTAGCGCGGCGCACCGAGATGATCCTGATGTTCTCTCCACGATAGGTGATAATCCCTGACCAGTACTTCCCAGCTATCTTTCCGACTACCAAGAATCTAGGCTCATCTGTTGTTCTTGCGGGAATTTCTAAGAGGTCAGGATCCTCCCAGAGCGCCTGAGCCTCGACAAAATCAATCCCGTGTTTCCTCTCGTTGGCTCTGGATTTCTTCCGGTCGAACTCGAAATACATGATATATTATATATACCAAAAAGGTATAGCAGGTCAACCATTAATATTGTAGATGCCTGGATTCGAACGTTACGGCTCAGGCGCGCGGCTTTTTCGCGTCGCCTGGAGCCGGTTGTTGTGTGCCGGGCACGGCACGTGTTCTTAAGGGTGAGCTCACCATAGCATGTAAATGCGAAGGTGGGCAAGTCCCAGACCCAGCCAGGTAGTGGCGAAGGGTGTAGCGGTATCGCAACCGGGTATCCGGCGACGGTGCCCGGGAAACCAGTGGCTCTGCTACGGCAGGGTACCGCGAACGCATGGGGCGACGTACAGAAATCGAGTTAGGCGGGCCTTGGTGGGACGAATCCGCAACACAGGACAAAGTCCTCTAACTACCTTAAGCCAGGGTACGTATACTCGGCGCTCGTGTGCGGAAAGACACGTGGTTACCCCGGGAGGTCCGTTGCGTGTCCTTAGAGGACTGAGCGAACCGCAAGGGGAGCAGATCGCGTAACGGGAGTCAGCAGAGGGCATACGAGGCGTGGGAGTTCCCTCAGAACGCGTGCAGAGGGGATTGGAAACGAGCCACACCCAAGTGTGGAGGTCTCACCCCGCCAAAGGCCCGAACGGTGCCACCTGCCGAATGGCAGGGGTAAATGGGAGAGGTGAGTAGGAGCCGTCTACTTATGGGCATATTGCAGCAGTTGCTGAAATGCCCATAGCGTTATATGTTTCCGAAAACCCGGCAGAATGGGAGCAGTAGGCGCGTATACGACCTATTTTGCCTGACCAGCCGACTTGTTCCGCCATAGCCTTTGCGACGGCGAAACCGCCCTGTACGGACCCGTATGCTGCGTGGTGTGGGAGGGGGGAGCTGCGAGGCTCCTCCCTATCCCGATCGGCGGCGTTAGTGATCGCTGCCACAGTCTTTGTAGCTGGTTCTTCGTAAGCCCTGCTCAGTGTCCTACTCCTCTTCTAGTTGTCGAAGTGTTTCTTCCAGTACCGGGAGACGCTGCCTGTCTCTGGGATCTGTGGATGCTCTTTTCAGTTCGACCAGCGTCTTAAGATCGAGGACACGAACAGTTTGGCCCCTAAACTGGATTTCCACTGTGTGTTCAAGGAGATCTTCATAGGCTTTTCCCTTCTCAATAACAGCCAGGATATCAAGAGGGCCGAGGCGAGTCGTAAAGAGGGCATGGCCTGTCCCCGAAATATCTCCCTCCTTTGGCCTTATCACCTTGTCGTCTGGGCGACGATGAAATGCGTCAATCGACTTGAGAAACGCAAGTAATTTGGCAATGTTTTCAGATGATTGCTTGTGGACGATGTCCACGTCCATCGTTGTGACGGGTGCTCCCTGGACAACGGCGGCAAGGCCGCCGACTAGAATAAACTCTACCCCCGCCTCTATGAGCTCCTCAAGTATTGCGCCTAGATCCGGCCCAGTTGGTTTTTCGCTGCTGGTAGGCATTCCTCAACTCCAGAATAGTACGTATCGCGTTATCGTTGGCCCGCAGGCGATCCTCGGGTGACATCCTCAGGAACATCGCGACCAACCCCCTATCAACCAATTCCTTCTTACTTCTTGCTTCCTTAACCATCTGACGTCTTCTCTTGAAGCAAGGTGTGATCCTATCAGCCGAACGCTCCGCTTGAGAAGCGCGAGTGAAACGAGCGTCATTCTCCAAACGGTTGTTGGGCGGCTTTAGAATTTTTAAGCCGCCACCGTCTCAAAAGCAACGTGTAATTTCTCTGCTTCTGAAAGGGAGTAATTCAGTTTTTCAAAACCAATCACTCGGCCTGATTTGTCTTTCATCAACACTACTTCCTCACCGGTCTCTTCACACACATATTCTTCTTTTGGATCTGAGAACCACACGGTAAGGGTATTACCTTCTTTGTCATAAAAAACTTTTACTTGGGCCATATGTATTCTCCTTCCTTTATTGCATCAGTTGGGTAAGCTGTGACAAGAAACCCCTCACCATCGAGCCTTTTTGCGACAGCACAAATCCAACGTCCTGGGCATTGTATTCTATAGAATAAGAAGACCTTAGGATCGCTTCGACTGACTCTAATCTGCTCTGGGTTCTCCAAGGTCTCTTTTACATCCCTTTCAAGCCCAGCCATTACCGGATGTTTGATGGTTACGATCAAATCCCAATAGGCTGCAGTCACCCGAACCGTAAAATCGAGCGGCGTCATGACCTCAAAAAGTAATTCCTCAGTGTTTGAAATAAGTGTCACAGTTGTATTCCTCACATCAGACAAGAACGGTCATGAAATTATAAGATTCCTTCCTTGACAAGCCTAAAATTGTTATCCAAGGCTAGCTTTTCGCCCCGTTGCACCGCCTTGCTGGCAGCAGGCTGCGTTATACCTAGCTTTTTGGCAACCGTTGTGCCACTGATTCCAAGCTCTTTGACCGCCCAGTAACACAGAAGGCC
>JAFDKF010000229.1 GCA_019307135.1 Deltaproteobacteria bacterium | reverse complement strand
GCACAGGCCTGATCCAGGAATCTCATCAGATAGGTAAATTTATAGGTCATTGGCTGTTGAGAAATCCCGATGTAGGCAAAAAGAACTGCCGCGCCAGCGGCTTACTTGAACAACCGGTTCGAGTCGGACGTGAAAAGGCTTGCGCCTTTTCACGCCGCTCAACCGGTTAGGCATTTAGGAGAATTGTTTCTCGACACAAGATAGATCTCACGCGAGATAGAAACACGAAATGAGTAAACAGGAAAAGCTGTTAGAAAAAATTCTACGTGGGACATCTGACCGCAATATTCCCTTTTCAGGCCTATGCCAGTTGCTGGCAAATTTCGGTTTTGATGAGCGAATTCGAGGTGACCATCATATTTTTTCAATGGATGGCATCGAAGAAATACTGAACTTGCAGCCCAAAGGCTCCAAGGCGAAGCCTTATCAGGTCAAGCAAGTTCGTGACCTTATTCTCCAATACAAGCTAAAGCTGGGAGATAAATATTATGAGCAAGTATGAGATTATTATTTATTGGAGCGAGGAAGACGAGGCATTCATCGCCGAGGTACCGGAATTGCCCGGATGTATGGCAGACGGAAAAACATACCAAGAAGTTATTTCAAACGTTGAGGTTATTATCCAAGAGTGGATTGAGACCGCAAGGGAACTAGATCGCCCAATTCCGCAACCCAAAGGACGATTGATGTATGCCTAACCAGGCACTCCACCGGACTGCCTTTTCTTTGGTTCTTTCTTTTCAGCCGTTGGTTGCGGGTTCCCTTGGCCTTTTACGTTGTCTTTGTGGCATAGTCCGGCAGCCGGTGAGCTTCCCGAACCCCGATGAAGTTGGAGAAATCAATTGAAATTTAGCGAATTGGTGAACTTAACGAATTGGTGAACTTAACGCCCTTCGGGCGAACCTAAAAAATCTCTGACACGGATTTCACTGATTACACTGCCCTTTATTTCATAAATGCTGCCGCATTTATGAAATGGAAGCATTGTTTGAACAATGGTGTCATTGTTCAAACAATATAAAACCTAATCCGTGGCCATCCGTGTAATCCGTGTCTAAAGGGGCGCTATTGGGGTTCTCAACATTTAAACTTTAGGTTGCTATTAGGGGGCCTTGCTTTATGTTACTGATGACTGATAACTTTAAATGTTGATGTCCCTTATATTCCTTATATTCGTCCCTTATATTTTCCGACGCGCTAAGCTGACCGACTGATGCCAAGTCATTGGGCCACTATGTTGAGGCTGAAGGATCTCTGCCTGCAAGTATTGCGAAATTCGACGGAGGAATAGCTGTATGATCCAGAAGGCATTTCAGGATTATTACCCAGATGATGTAAGTCACTGTTATGGTTGCGGTCGGTTAAACGAGCATGGTCTCCAAATCAAGAGCTATTGGGATGGCGAAGAGAGTGTCTGTACATTCCATCCAAAGCACTATCATATGGCTGTTCCTGGCTTTGTTTACGGCGGTCTGATCGCTTCGATTATTGACTGCCACTGCACCGCCACGGCTGCGGCTGCCACATACCGCGCTGAGGGACGTGCGATGGACACGGAACCGTCCCTACGCTTCTTGACTGGCTCATTGCATGTTGATTATTTGCGCCCTACTCCACTCGGTGTACCATTGGAAGTACGGGCAAATGTGAAAGAGATCAAAAGGCGCAAGGTGGTTGTTGCTGCTACGCTATCTGCGCGGGGAGAGGTATGCTGTCGTGGGGAGGTGGTGGCCATTCAGGTACCGGAGCATTTGATGCCCAGAGGGGAACTTTAGGTTGTTGAATAAGAATAAGTCTGATGCCAAGATTTCTTAGGAAGTGTCCATGGGTGGCAGATTTGGAAAATATGGCGATGCCAAGCGCAAAGCACAGATCCGCAAAAACCGCCTCAGGCCCCCTGACCTTCAGCAACGGAGAAAGAACAAACCCTGGAAGGGTCTCGAAAGAGCGAGGTGCGACACGGGGTTCAGAGAGGAGGCTCTTGAAGGGAGCCAAATGTTGAAATTTCACGGACGTCCCGGACATTGCACATTATTTTGGAATGCTAGATGGAGAAGCTAAAGAACAATTAGTTATTGATGAATACCAGAGGCCGTTCAAAGGTTACAAATTCTCGCAAAGTAAGGTTTGGACTTCAAGGATACAACCCCCTGCGTAGGGTTCATCCCCGAAACCCCCCATCCAGGCTGTCGGTTGACCCAAATCCTAGCCCAGAATTTGACAAAATTGGTAACTTCTCAATAAGTCCGGGCATTCCAACAGCTTCCCCCTTTGAAAAAGGGGGATTGAGGGGGATTTTCCCCAAAGCAGCCCCAACTTATTGAGAAGTTACCAAAATTGGTGATATCCATTACAAATCTATGAAAAAAGTGGCTGGTGGACAAGTGTATCTGTTGGCAAGTTGTGTTGCACGTTGGACTGGGGGAGCCAACCCCAAAAACGGCCATATATTGTGATCCCTTTCCCCTTGACACACAAGACCATTTTTTCTACACTTGCCCCCACCCAAAAGTGACTTCTTATCATTTTTCCTGTTTAACTAATAAGGAATTTTTATGTCATCCATACCAGACATTAAGGCCTTGGGCCGATACGAAATCGTATCAAAGCTGGGTGAAGGGGGGATGGGAATCGTCTATAAAACGGTTGATTCTTTTCTCGGACGCACTATTGCTTTAAAGGTCGCCAAAATATCTTCCATGGGCCTTGCGAAACCGGACAAGAATAGTCTCGATCAATGCCTTAAGGAGGCAAGACTTGCTGCTCAATTCATTCATCCCAATATAGTCATCACCCATGATGCTGGTGTTGACAAAGACCTCTTTTACATGGCCATTGAATATATTGACGGGTCAGGACTACATAAGCATACCCGCAAGACGGATCTTCTACCCCGGATTCAGGTGTTGGAGATCATATTTAACATCTGTTATGCCTTGGACCATATCCATAACAAGGGATACATACACCTCGATATCAAGCCATCCAATATCATGCTAACCAAAATGGGGGAAGTAAAATTGATGGATTTTGGTATTGCCCGCTTTTTAAAAGACAAACCAAATGATACAAAGATTTCAGGATCCTCCTATTACATGTCTCCTGAGCAAACAAACCCCGACATTACTCTGAATCGTCAAACAGATATCTATTCGCTTGGCGTAGTACTCTATGAATTGTTGGCGGGAAGACGTCCGTTTGAAGGCGACAACCTTTATCAGATCCTCTATAAAATAGTACATGAGGGTCCACCGCCAATTGAAAAATACGTCCCTGATATTTCTCCGGAACTGGAAGCGATCATCAAAAAAGCAATTAGTAAGAATAGAGAGAATCGCTTCAAAACAGCAAAGGAATTTGCCGACGCTCTTCTTCCCATCATTAAAGGAAAAGACTCAAAAGCGTTAGACAAACAGGATAAAAAGAAGATCGCTTATTTGAAACGTCTGGATTTTTTCAAACACTTTCAATATTCCGATCTTGCGGAGGTCATAAAGATCTCTACTTGGAGTTCCCATAAAAGTAATACATGGATCATTGAAGAAAGTGACAATGACAGTAACATCTATATTCTCGTTAGCGGCAACGCATCTCTCCATTTAGGAGGAGAGGTTAAGGTGTTCAAAAAAGCAGATTGTTTCGGAGAATCAGCTATCTTGTACAGTATGCCGAGACATGCAAAAGTAATGGCAGATACGGATAGTGTGGTCATTTCGATCAACGCAAACATACTCAACCAATCCAAAGACTCTCTTCAGGTAAAATTTCTGAAAGAGTTTTATAAGAACAAGACCTTACAATTGGTTGACGCCAATCTAAAAGGGTGCGGCTCTTTTGCGACGACCCTGAAAACTATTGATATCGGATAGTTAGTCATTTTTCGAACCTGATTATATGCTTTTTGTTGCCGGAATAACACCCGCGTGAAATG
>JAFDKF010000074.1 GCA_019307135.1 Deltaproteobacteria bacterium | reverse complement strand
TCGATATTCGAATTTCGGATTTCCCCGTCTCTGATAAGTGGATTAAATGTAACCAAGTTGACAACATTTCATTTTGCCAATTTGGAATACGGAATTTATGAGACGGGGCACTAGAAGGGGCTTCGCCCCGATCGGATTGGAGTAAAGGGAGGTACGGTGGCCAAGAAGAAGCGGGTTACGAGAAAAAAACTCCTGAAAGAGCCGGATGAGTTTCTTACCTTTTCGGCCAAGGCCATCCAGTTTGTAGCCGACAATCAAAGGCCGGTTTTTGGGGTGGTGATTGGGGTGGTGGCGGTCGCACTGGCCTTTGCCGGATTTCGGTATTTTTCAAACGTGTCCGAACGGAAGGCTTATGCCATGTTCGAACAGGGACGTCTGTATTATTTGGCTGAAATTTCAGGGGACAAAACAGCGCCAGCTCAGGAAAAAGCTACCGAGCAATTTGAGAAGGTTATCAGAAAATATCCATCAACCAATGCAGCCAGGTTCAGTCTACTTGTCTATGCAGACATGAGTTATCATAGGTGTGACTATCAAAAGGCGATCGAATTATATCAAAAGGCACTCGGGGCTTTTTCAGCGGAACGTTCCATTCTGAAACTTATCTGGGACGCCCTCGCATATGCCTATGAAGCCAAAAAAGACTACAAGTCCGCCGCAGAATACTTTCAGAGGATAACACACACTCAAGATGGGTTCGTGAAGGCAGATGCCTATTACAATCTCGGACGGATGATGGAGGCCCTGAGTCATCAAGAAAAGGCCTTTGAAGCTTACAACAAGGTGGTGCAGGCATATCCCGGCTCGATGGGATTTCAGATCGCCAAAGAGAAGGTGGTCCGTCTCAAGGGTCCTGCAGTGGCTTCGGAATAGGTTAAGGTGGAGGTATCGTGCATGATCTATGATGAAGAGTTTGAGACCCTGCCACGGGAGGCCCTGGAAGCCATACAACTAAGACGGCTTCAGCACGTGGTTGAAAAGGTTTACGCCACTGTTCCCTTCTATAAAAAGGCATTTGATGAAAAAGGGCTCAAGCCAGACGATATCAGGTCCCTTGAGGACCTGCAAAAGCTTCCCTTTACCATGAAACAGGATTTGCGGGACAATTACCCGTTTGCCATGTTTGCCACGCCAATGGAAAATGTGGTGCGCATCCACGTTTCCTCGGGTACCACTGGCAAGCCAACCGTTGTGGGTTACACCCGCCGAGACATTGACACATGGTCAGAGCTTATGGCTCGTACTCTGGCGGCTGCAGGCACGCATAAAGGAGACATTGTCCATAATGCTTATGGTTATGGGCTCTTTACCGGCGGGCTGGGCTTTCACTATGGCGCCGAGCGATTGGGGGCGTCGGTTATTCCCGTCTCTGACGGCAACACGAAACGACAGGTGCTCTTGATGAAGGACTTTGGCCCTACGGTCTTGGCCTGCACCCCTTCTTATGCCCTCCATCTGGGTGAGGTGGCAGGCGACGAGGGCGTCGATTTCAAGTCGCTGAAGTTCAAGGTGGGCGTTTTCGGCGCAGAACCCTGGAGCGAAAATATGCGCGGAGAGATTGAAAACCAGCTCGGGCTCGATGCAGTGGACATCTACGGTCTGAGCGAGATCATAGGACCGGGGGTTGCAGTTGAATGTGTGGAGGCCAAACAAGGACTCCATATCTTTGAAGACCATTTCATTCCAGAGATTATTGATCCGGAAACAGGCGAGGTGCTCCAGTACGGGGAGCCAGGAGAACTTGTCTTTACCACACTCACCAAAGAAGCCTTCCCGCTGATTCGGTATCGGACCCGGGATCTCTCCGTGCTGTATCGCGAGCCCTGCAAATGCGGCAGGACCCTGGTTCGCATGGGGCGCATCACAGGACGCTCCGATGATATGCTTATCATTCGTGGTGTGAATGTATTTCCGTCTCAGATCGAAAGCGTACTCATGGCCAGAAAGGATGTGGCCCCGTACTACCTGTTGATCATTGAGCGCAAGGAGCACATGGACACCTTAGGGGTGGATGTTGAGGTCAACGAAGAAGTCTTTTCTGATGCTGTGAAGGACCTCCAGCATATGGGAAGAGAGATTGAAAAGGATATAAAAGACATGCTCGGGGTCTCGTGCAAGGTTCGCCTGGTCGAACCCAAAACCATCCAGCGGAGTGAGGGAAAGGCAAAGAGAGTGATAGACAATCGCAAGCTGTAGGATTTTAGATTTTAGATTCAAGAACAGATCCGCAATCCAAAATCCAAAATAAAAAGGCAAATTTCATTGAAAGAGCCTTCCTGCCCTTTCAGCTTTGAGCTTTCGGCTTCAATACTTACAGCGAGGACCAGTAGGGCCTTTGAACCTGAATCACGTCGTCAACAACACCAGGTACCGCCCCTTTTTCAAGGCCCTCCAGGTTGCCGGCTGTTAAGATGCTATCCCCGACCAGTTCCATCAAGACAGCCCTTACCGACTCCTTGAGCCCTGTGAGATGATAGCCCCCCTCTAAGGTGATAGCCACTCTTTCGGAAGCGTATGACCTGGCAAGATCCATGATCAGGCGTGTCATGGCCGCATAGCCCGGCGGCGTGACCTTCATCCCCCCAAGAGGATCATCCACGTATGTGTCAAATCCGGCAGATACAAAGATCAATTCAGGTTTAAAGGCACTGGCTATGGGGTAAAGGATATGCTTGAAGATCTGGAAGAACTCTGCGTCGCCGTGGCCTGGCCCCAAGGGAACATTGACAGTAAATCCCTGGCCATCCCCCTGGCCCACTTCGGTCAAATAGCCGCTTCCGGGATAGTAGGGGAACTGGTGGGTGGAAAAGTAGAGGACGGCAGCGTCCGTATAAAAAGTGTTCTGGGTGGCATTGCCGTGGTGCAGATCCCAGTCTACGATCAGGATTTTCTTTACGCCGTAAGTATTCATGGCATAGCGGGCACCCAGAGCCACATTATTGAAAAGACAAAACCCCATGGCCCGATCTCTTTCTGCATGATGCCCCGGGGGCCTGACCAAGGCAAAACCATTCTTTATGGTGCCGTCAAAGATCTTGTCCACGAGGGAAAAGAGACCACCTGCTGCCAGCTTCGCCGCCTGATAGGAAAGGGGTGTGGTCTGTGTATCAGGATCAAGCGACATATGGTCCTTACCATCCGTGCCAGCCACCCTTTTGATATGGGAATGGCTGTGCACCCAGGCGAGTTCATCGTGGGTGGCAGGACGCGGGGAGATGCTCACAAATTTTCCCGCCATGTCGGCCGCATCAAGCATGTCATAGATAACTTGCAGACGCTGGGGGCTTTCAACGTGGGGTAAACTGGCAAGGTGCTGTTTGTAAAGGTCGTGGCAGACGACGCCTGTCCTTGACGACATACGATCTCTCTTAATTCCTCAATACTCTAGTGCCTACCAGCACCAGTCGGTTTGATTTTTCAACTGGCACACAACTGGCCGCCACTTTGCTGGTTGGCCCTGGCCACACGCTCCAGAAACCTCTTAAACCAGCTCTTCTTTTGGCTCTGTTTCGATTTTCTTGAGGTTTTCTTTTTTGCCATGACTCTTCCTTTTGCGAGTGCTGAAATAAGGTCTGCAACCTAAGGGCTCGCACAGAAATAACTTACCATTTTGGCATCCCAGCTTCAGGCCATCTTTGACCGATTCTCATTCGCAAAATCCGCGAAATAGCTGGCTATTCCTGTGGTTTTGCTCAATCGGATTGGCCAAACCTGACCCAAATCTGAGCGCCAATTCTGCCAAGTTATTTGTGCGCGAGCCCTAAGACAGGGGATTGCTAAGGAAAATACCCTTGCTGCTGAAATTTGTCAAGTCCAAAGGACCCTATAAAATCGTGCAGCGATTTTATGACTTGACAATGCCCGGCAGGGAGATTAGGGGAATAGGCGCTCAACCCAGGAAAGTATCCACCATGAGTACGAAAGAACACAAGGCCCATGCTCCAAGGTCACTTGTACTTGCGATTCTGACTGTATCCAGCACCCGCAGCCTTACCGATGACAAGAGCGGATACTGGATGAAAAAACGGGCCGAGAAGAAAAAGCATAGAGTGGTTTTTCACGAGGTGATCCCTGACAACAAGGATATGATTGCCGATACGATCCGCACGGTCATTCAGGAGCATAGCCCTCATGCAATTCTCGTGACTGGAGGCACGGGGATCAGCCGTAATGATGTGACTATAGAGGCGATCCGACCCATGTTCACCAAAGAGCTCACTGCTTTTGGGCCCCTCTTTACACAGTTGAGCTATGAAGAAATCGACTCGGCCGCCCTCCTTTCCAGGGCCACAGCAGGCCTGATCGATCAAACCCTGGTCTTTTGCATCCCAGGAAGTCTCAAGGCCTGCAAGCTTGCCTGCAAAGAACTCATCTTCCCTGAACTGGGGCACCTTGTGAAGCACGCGCATGAAGGTTAGCCACTTGAAAAAAATGCCATCTTTCAAAATCGAGCAGAAGTAGTTTACACTTTCTTCGAAATGAAGGCCGGGTTTCAGTGTTCAGGTGTCAGGTTTCAGGTTCTGCCCGTCTCACTCCTGACACGTGACACCTGAAACCTGAATGCAACCAAAATGCCAGGAAAAAGTGTAAACTGACTCATGAAGGATGCCAAAAAAATCAATATTTATTCCGAATTCGACCACCAACTGTGTCGCCTGACATTAAGGGCTAGCTCATTACATATTACTTTCCTTTCCAGATCGGTTTTCTCTTTTCCAGGAAGGCAGAAAGCCCCTCCCTGGCATCCTCGGCAAAAAGATTGGTGACAATGACTTGCTTGGCATAGTCGTAGGCCTGGAAGTCGGCTAAATTGACCTGGGTGTAAAATGCCTCCTTGCCCATGCTCAGGATGAGGGAACTGGCTTCAGCGATCTTTTCGGCCAGGGCCTTGGTCTCTGCAGCCAGTTGATCGGGAGGAACGACCTTATTGATTAAGCCATATTGTTCTGCTTCCTCCGCCAAGATCATACGTCCGGTCAGCAGCATCTCGAGGGCCCGTTTTCTACCTATAGCCCTTACCAGGGGGACACCAGGCGTGCTGCAAAAGAGCCCGATCTTCACGCCGGGCGTTCCAAAGAGCGTACCTTCCTCGGCTACAGCCAGATCACAGGCGGCCACGAGCTGACAACCGGCTGCAGTGGCCACACCATGAACCTGGGCGATGACCGGCTGCGGGAGGCGCTGAATCTTCTCCATGACCTCAATGCAAGTGTCAAAGATCGCTTTGTAGTAAGTCAGTTCCCGGCCCACTAGTTGAGAAATGTCATGACCGGCAGAAAAGACCTTGCCTTCACCTTTCATAATGACAACTCTTATATCGTTGTTCTGACTTATGCTTGTAAGCAAGGAACTCAACTGCTGTAGTAGTTCGAGAGAAAGGGCATTCCTTTTTTCCGGGCGGTTCAGTACAATGGTCCCGATTGCGCCGTCCACGTCAAATTTCAGATCAACAGTATATTGCCTCCTTGTTATTTCCATTGATTCACCTCCATTTGTTTGTAACCGTTCACGGGTTCAATGGTTCCACGCGGCGCAAGCGCCTGCGCTGCGCGAGATGTTCAGGGTTCAGTTAAAAGAATAGAGGTCAGAGGTCAGAGGTCAGAGATCAGAGGTCTGAGATCAGAGGTCTGACTTCTGATCTCTGACTTCCGAACTGTGAACTCTGAACCTGTGAACGCCTACAGAAATTCCGAGACGTTCTATTAGCATAAGGACTGGCCGAAGGCAAGGGCGTGACCGCGAGGTGGGGTCTGGAGGGTAACTTTAATAGAGCTGCAATTACAACAAACAACCTTTTTTGTCAAGCAAAAATACTTCCTCAGCAAGTCCATTGCTGAATTTTTCCGGCGCAAGCGTCTTGTTGCATTTTTTTCTTGACAAAATCAGCATGGCGGACTAATGAGAATGAACTGCAATTAATATAGCGCCCGATACCTCGGTATTCCAAGACACTGTGAATCGGTGTCCTTTCAATAGGGCGATACGATTTTCGGGGTGCGATAAGTAAGGAGTGATTATGAAACAAAGTGTGGCTGTTTATGACTTGTTTGACGACAAAAAGGATCAGGAGGTTGATGCGGTCATGACACCCGCCATGCCTCTGGCTATGGCCAGCGCGGGGGAAAGAGTGCGCATCATTTCTCTGGCAGGCGGGAGGGGGATGCACCAACGCCTGGCCAGCATGGGCTTGAATGTGAGTTCAGAGATTGAGGTTATTAAAAAGGGATTTCCGGGGCCTTTTTTAATAGCATTTCATGACACGCGTTTGGCTATCGGGGCCGGAATGGCTCATAAAATCATGGTGTCTCCGGTATGAATGTGTTTGTTGTGTCTCCCAATAAACCCAATAAACCCAAAGGAGGGAGAGGAAGACAGAATGACCCTGGATCAAATGAAGCCAGGCAATGAATGCCGGGTTGTAACTGTGAATATGGAAGGCGTGGCCGGGCAACGCTTGCTCGATATGGGTTTTATGCCTGGCACTGCCATCAGTGTCATACGTAATGCGCCTCTGATGGATCCGATTGACATCAGGGTGAAAGGATACATGCTGGCACTGCGCCGCTCAGAGGCCAAGGGCGTGGAGGTAACCCCTTTATGACGGGATCACCAGATGACATAATTGTTGCCCTGGCAGGCCAGCCCAACTCAGGAAAATCCACTATTTTTAACGCCCTTACAGGTGCCCGCCAACACGTGGCCAACTATCCCGGTATTACAGTAGAAAAAAAGACAGGGACCTACCGTTTTGACGGACGTAAAACGGTCGTCGTTGATCTGCCAGGCACTTACAGCCTTACCTCTTACACCCAGGAAGAGCGTGTTTCAAGGGATTTTCTCCTCCATGAGAAGCCCGCTGCTGTTGTTGACGTTGTGGATGCCTCCAACTTGGAGCGAAACCTCTATTTAGTCTTTCAGTTAGCCGAAATGGGTATTCCCATGGCCCTTGCCCTGAACATGATGGATGTAGCAGGGCAACGAGGGCTAAGAATCGATACAGAGCTGCTTAGCCAGCAGGTGGGCATGCCCGTGGTTCCTACCATTGGAAACAGGGGAAAGGGAATAGATGACCTGCGTGAAGCTATTGACCGGATCTCAAAAGATGGGTGCGGTCCTCAAACCTCATTGCGTCTCGACTATGGCACGGCCGTTGAGCCTGTGCTGGGCCGGCTGGAAAAACGTCTTTCAGAAAATGTGATCTTGGCCGCGCGTTATCCCCTGCGATGGCTGGCCCTAAAGCTCATGGAAAACGACACCGAGGCACAGAGGCTGGTTCGTGAACATGCTGAAAATAAGGAAAATATCCTGAGCAGTGTTGCCAGGGAGCGGGAACTGTTTCAATCTGAACAGGAGCAGACCGCTGAACAGGCCATTGCAATCAGTCGTTACCAGATTGCGGGAGAGATTGTAGAGCGTTGCGTCAAACGGGAAAAAGAGGAACAGAGGACCCTGACAGACAGGATTGATGAGGTTGTTTGTAATAGGGTGGCAGGCCCCATTTTCTTGGGAGGGGTCCTCTTTTTGCTCTACTACCTTACCATGAAGATCGGAGGCGAACACATTGCTCCATGGGCATGGAAATACTGGGCCATGCTCAGGGATGTTATTGCCAGCGTTCTTCCTGCAGAGGGACTTATTCGCTCCCTCCTCTTGAGCGGCATAGTTGATGGCGTTTTTGCCATAATGAATTACCTGCCCATCTTCCTCATACTCTTTTTATTAATAGCCATCCTCGAAGATAGCGGCTATATGGCAAGGGTGGCCTTTATCATGGATCGTGCTTTAAGGGCGTTTGGTCTGCACGGGCAATCCACCCTCCCGATGATTCTTGGTGGGGTTGTGGTGGGTGGATGCGCCATACCAGGTGTTATGGCCACCCGTGCCATGAAGGACCAGAAGGCCCGAATGACAACCATCATGATTGTCCCTCTGATGAACTGCATGGCCAAGGTGCCGCTTTATGTTCTTTTAGTCAGTATCTTTTTTAAAGAACACCAGGCGATTATGCTGTGGTTCATGTCTTTGATCACCTTAGGTGTGGCCCTTATCGTGGCCAATGTCCTGAGTCTCACGGTACTCAAACGGCAGGAAAGTGAGCCTTTTATCCTTGAGATGCCTCCCTATCATCTACCCACCATCACCGGGGTCATCCGAAGGGCCGTTGAGCGAACCTGGCTTTTTGTAAAGAAGGTCATAACCATCATTGTTGCTGTGGCCATAGTAGTCTGGGTCTTTATAACCTTTCCCGGGCTTAGCGAAGAGAGAAACGCATACTATGACGGGGAGGTAAATAACGCCACGGAAACGTTTATGAAAAACATAGGTGAGGACAACCCCTATGCGAAACTCCTGGCTGGCTCCGGGTTAAAGGAATTTGGAGGCTATTGGGACGATTACAAGAAGCAAAGGATGGGCGCGAAAAGCAAAGATGCCAAAGATGCTCTGAAAGAGAAATTTAGCAGAGAAGACCTTGAATTCTTCAAGATCGTAAACAAGGGAAAAGGCCTGGATGGGAAAAAAGATAAATATGCAAAGAAGGTCTATGGGGCCTATAAGAAACTGGATAAGAAATTGAAAAGACTTGATACGGCCCGGCGGAAGGAAACAGTACATGTAAGCTTTGCAGGACGGTTCGGCCGTTTTCTTGAGCCGGTCAGCCAGTGGGCCGGATTCGACTGGAAGACCAACATCGCTTTGGCCAGCTCCTTTGCGGCCAAGGAGAACTTGGTCGCCACCCTTGGTACTATTTACAGCGCGGGAGAGGAATCCTCAGGGACGACCCTTGCTACTGCCATGGAGGAAGACACCGCCGAGACCTGGACTCCCGTGCACGCCCTGGCTTTGATGTTGTTCGTGGCCCTTTTTCCCCCTTGCATTGCAACCCTGATCATGGTCAGGGTCGAAACAGGAAGCACAAAGTGGATGCTCTTTGCGGCTACTTATCCCATCATTCTTGGATTCATCATAGCGGTTATTGTTTTCCAGGGGGGACAGCTCCTAAGCCTCACTGCAGTGCAGGTTATGACCTTCTTCTCCCTATTCATATTCACGATTTTGGCCGCTACCTACTTCGTAGGGGAAAGGTCTGCCGTTAAGAAACAGTTGAGTGGTTGAGTGGTCGAGTGGTTAAATGGTTCACTACAAACTTAACTACTTAACTACTTAACTACTCAACTACTTAACGACTCAACCACTCAACCATTTGAAAGAAGGGAGGTGTAAGTGTGAGAAGAATTGTGCCAGTTTTGTTAACCTGTCTATTATTGGCTGTGCTTTTTGTCCCTCAGGCCCTTGCACACACCCCGCTGTGCTCGTGCTCGGATGAAGGGGACGGAACCATTCTTTGCGAGGGTGGATTTTCTGACGGGGCGTCGGGCGAAGGTGTGAAGATGCAGGTGTTGGATGCCGATGGAAAGGTCCTCATCGAAGGGAAGATGAATGAGGACAGCGAATTCATATTCAAAAAGCCAGAAGGCGAATACACGGTTATCTTTGACGCAGGTCCTGGCCACGCTGTAAAGGTGCCAAGCTCGGAAATTACGGAGTAGGACTTTTGTGTTTACTTATCTCTCACAGAGCCCACAGAGGCACGGAGTTTTTGATCAAAAAAGATTATCTCTGTGATCTCTGTGTGCTCGAGCGACCAGCGGGAGCAGGCGAGAGAATTCAGTCTTAAAATCTGAAATACTAAAGGAGGAAAAAGATGAAGATGAAGAAAATAGTCTTGTTGTTGTCCTTACTTGTGACTTTTGCACTAAGTGCCCCTGCCTATGCCCATTTTCAGATGATTTATAGCCCGGACAGTTGTCCGAAATCAAGGAAACTGAATCTTAAGCTGGTCTTCACCCATCCCTTTGAGGCGGGTCACACCATGGATATCGGAAAAGATGAAAAAGGTAAGATCCACCCGCCCATTGCCTTTGGTGAGATGCACAAGGGGAAGAAAAAAGACCTCCTTAAGGATCTCAAATCTATTAGTTTCACCAGCTTGACCAATTCAGGCAAAGCATATGAGGCCAAGGTAAAACTCAAGGGGATGGGCGACCATATTTTTTATTTTGTGCCCGCTCCCTATTATGAAGGCTCCGAAGACATCTACATCCAGCATTGCACAAAGGTCATGTTCAATCTAGCCGGCGCCCCAACCGATTGGGATGCTCCGGTGGGTGACCCTTTGCCGGTTGAAATTATCCCTTTGGACAAGCCTTATGCCCTGTGGACCGGAAACGTCTTCCGTGGTGTTGTCACCTGCAAAGGCGAGCCCGTGCCTGATGCAGAGATTGAAGTGGAGTACTTGAATCATGATGTTAAAGGAAATGCCTTTGTCAAAGAGGCGAAAGTAGAGGCACCCCATGACGCCCTGGTTACCCAGACCATCAAGGCTGACCAAAACGGCGTCTTTGCCTTTGGCATCCCCAAGGCCGGCTGGTGGGGCTTTGCAGCCCTTGGTGCTGGCGGAGACCTGAAGCACAATGGCAAGGAACTCTCCCAGGATGCAGTTATCTGGGTGGAGGCCCTTGATATGAAATAGAAAAGTTTCTCCTGTTATAGGTCCGGCTAACCCGCTTGACCGGAAAACTTCACGGGGCTCTCCTCCACGCATGAGGGGGAGGGCCTTTTTTTTTGAGACGGAAATGGAGTATGGCGAATACACAGATCTGTAAGGGGAAACTGGCTGCTATTGTTCATCTACCAGAATAAGGCTAAAGCCGGTTGGTGAACAAAAGCCCAATGACCTGGGGATCTATGATAAGGACGGAAATCTATGGGATGATCTTTCAGCTTCTTAAGAGCTATAGGTGAGATTTTATGGATTTAGGATTTGTACTGATTATTGCCTTTGTTGCAGCTATGATAGCGACCACCACAGGATTTGGTTCTGCAACCATCCTTACACCATTCGTGGCTATGGTGATTGATATAAAGGCCGCCATTGTGTTGGTGGCTTTCTTTCATTTTGCAAATAACTTGAGCAAATTCACACTCATGAGAAAGAGCATCAACTTGCGCCTGGTTCTTGTTTATGGACTTCCCAGCGTAATCTCAGCATTGGTCGGAGCATGGATTTTTGGGTCTGTTGATGTTAGCTTGATTACCATGTTTTTTTCTATATTTCTGGTTATGTTTTCCCTTTATTCCCTTTTCAGGCCAAAACTTCGTATCCCTGAAAAAGACAGTATCTTAGCCATTGGAGGTTTAATCTCCGGGCTGACTTCCGGATTGATTGGCGTTGGTGGGGCAATTCGAAGCATGTTTCTTATCTCTACCTTTCTAAAGAAAGAGGCCTATATTGCTACTGCCGCAGCCATTGCCATAATGGTAGATGTATCCCGCATCAGCATGTATGTCTATCGGGGAACCCTTTACCAAAGCCATATATTCTGGGTCATACCATTAGTAGTTGTGGCTTTCATGGGAGTTTTTACCGGTAGACGACTTCTTCGTCACTTAAATGAGCGAACAGTCAGAAAGGCAGTTCTGGTAGCTCTTTTGCTTGTGGGAATAAAGATGTTTTTTGATACTGACAACTAATTGAACAGCTCGGAATTTCTAGAACTCGTTGTAATCATTTATTTTTCAGTTGCGGTTTTTTGTGCCATGAATGCAGTCTCCACGAGCCTTCGATTTTGTCTAAGGCCTCAATCATCGCGGGATTGTGCTACCATTCTATAATGCCCATAAGGTGTTTCTCTCTGATCTCTTTTGGAAGCCTGTGGGCCAATTTACGTTCATGAATTGATTGACGTAAGAATGGATTTGGATTATTCGGGTTTATTATGATGAAGGTTGTTTTTCACAAGGATTTCTATCAGGTTTATACATTTGAGCCAGCCGCTGAAGCAGGGCGAATGGAGGCGTCCTCTTACAGTTCCTGGGGATTCTGCTATTTCAATAACATGGCGATAGCTCTTGTTGTGTTGCGGCAGGAAGGGTTGATAAGCACGGCCCTTGTCCTTGATATTGACCTTCATTTTGGGGATGGGACGGTGAATATCCATAACCCATCCGAACGGAGCCGAGAGGAATACGTTCGCCAGGTTGGACACATCTTGTCAGGTGTTCAAGTTGATCTGATCGGGATTTCAGCTGGTTTCGACAATCACATCGACGATTGGGGTGGGCTTCTAGAGACCGAAGATTATTTTTCAATTGGTACGATGGTCCGCCAGACCGCCCGTGCCTCCGGGGGTGGCTGCTTTGCTATCCTTGAGGGTGGATACAACCATGACGTCCTGGGTCACAATGTGGCTGCCTTGATAGACGGGTTGTCATCATAATCCACTGAGACCAAGGAAAGAGAGACTGATTGCGGTTTCGATTTGGCTTTGCTATCTATAAATTTCAACAAGTTACGATTCTGGCAAGTTATATTGAGTCAAGAAGGGTGTGAACTAAACACTTCTTGGAGGTGATTATATGGTTACAAAGATAGAGGCCATATTTTATCCTGACCGAACAACGCAATGCGAACGTCCCTTGTTCATGGTTCCGGTTGCAGCAGGCTTTCCATCACCTGCAGAAGATTATATAGAAGGCAAGCTGGATCTGAACAAACATCTTATCAAACATCCCGCCGCAACATTTTTTGTGAGGGTCACAGGAGATTCCATGGTCGACGCCGGGATACATCCCGGAGATATTCTGATCGTGGATCGTGCCATCGAACCCGCTGATAAAAAAGTCGTAATCGCTATAATTGATGGGGAATTAACGGTAAAAAGAATTCGTATGTTAAAAGCTATTGCCGCAAATGACAGTTGGCACTTATCTTGCTGTCACCCAAAAAGAGGGCTGACATTCTCTCCGGGAGGTCTGCTTGTTTGACTATGGATTTTACTTCCGGTGATATTTT
>JAFDKF010000073.1 GCA_019307135.1 Deltaproteobacteria bacterium | reverse complement strand
ATTTCACGCGGGTGTTATTCCGGCAACAAAAAGCATATAATCAGGTTCGAAAAATGACTAACTATCCGATATCAATAGTTTTCAGGGTCGTCGCAAAAGAGCCGCACCCTTTTGACTTTACCTCCTCCATTTTATAACCTTCAACAAACTCTGTTTTGTCTCCGGGCTTTGGATCTGCTTTTTGCTTTAAAGACGGTTTAGAGATTTCACCGGCATCTTCCAGCGATCTTTTTTTAAATCCCTGGTTTAGTCTTTTTTGCAAATTTCTTCTTTCTGCAACCTGCTGTACCAGGGCACTGCCCACCGCCTGTTCGATGGCGAGTTTAAACTTTTTCACCATCTCAGGTGACATTACACCTGGCAATGAGATAATATTTACCACCATTTGATTGAGTACCGGGTTATTGCAGGTGTGATCGCAACATGCCACGCCCTTTTCAGCTACATTAACGGCATACTCTACTGCCAGCTTCTTTTTTATCTTGTCATCAACCTGCCAGTAGTCCTTGCGGACAGCTCCCAGCATACGGGCGGTTATGGACTGATAGGCCCATGGATTTTCCCTGTTGAAAAATTCCTTTAGATCCATTCCGTATTTATCTTCGATATAGACTTCATAGACCTGTTCCCATTTGGTCTTATCAATAGCAAATGGAGTGGTTACCTGCCAGCCCCACATATGTTCTACAAATCTGCTCATCTCCCTTGCCCCGGCGTAATTCTCCTTCTTCATCCCCTCAATCCATTTAGGATTCAGATAACGGGCACGCAGCTCTTCTCCCAGGGTTTTTTCAATATCTTCAATATGTGCGGCATCGGGATTTTTCTGAATAGAAAGCAAGACATCCGGATACTTTCCGCTTACCTTTTTTACAGCCAGGGAAAGACCACCCAGACATACAAATACATCATCGGTGTCCATGTTCATAAAAAGGTTGCTCGACCTTGTGTGCATGGTAATCTTAATATCCTCTAAATTCTTTTTATAGACGGATTTAAGTGGCTTTCCCCAGACACCTTTGCCGTATCCAAAGGATACAAAATTAATGAACACATCGGCAATCTCTTCATCACTTTCCCAGAGACCACTATTAGGGATAAGATCTTCTATCGTGTTTCCATAACTGCCTGGCTTGGCAGAAAAAACCCTTATCTTGCTTAAGTTTTCTGCCTCTTGCTCGCCATATCCTTTCTTCAAAAAATAGTCTTTTATTTTTTTGCTGTGTTTGGCGATAAAATTCTCCACATCCTTTAACTGGCTTGCCTGACGCACTGCCCCATCTAAAAGAAGAATGACATTGGGGTAACAGTCTCTGAAAAGTCCTGAAGACTGCAGATGAACATCTATCCTTGGCCGGCCAAGCACTGCCCCGGGAATAGGCTGAACCCCGGTTACCTTATTATTCTTATCCCAGACAGGTTTCATTCCAAGCCAATAAAGCGCGGTCCCTACTTGAGTCCCCTCATTGCGCTGTAGCTCTATACTCCAGAGGATGAGTCCGATTTTGTCCGGATACTTTCCTTTTTCCTTTAAATATTTTTCGATCATCTCTTGGGCCTGCTTTTTCCCCAGAGCATAAGCATCTTTTGAAGGAACCTTTGCCGGGTCAAATCCGTAAAAGTTTTTCCCCGTTGGAATAGCCTCGAAATTTCTTAAGGGGTCGTTTCCTTCACCCGAAGGAATATATTTGCCTTCCAGACCGGCAATGAGACGATCTATCTCCAGATGACAGAGAAGTAATTTATCTTTGATCTCATCTAAAGGAACCTTTTCATTCCTTTCCCTGATAATATGGCTGAATTCTTGCAGCGCCTCCCCTTCCGGAGAAACCCCAAATGTATGCATGCCATACGGCACATTGGCTTCCTGCAACTCAAGCAGATAATGCTCAATCTTCTCTACCGCCTCCTCGTTTACTTCTTCCAAAAGAAGGTCTTTATCCAGACCAAGTTTTTTCACCAGGGTCCTAATTCTTTTAAACTTTTCTTTAGCCAGTTCAACGCTGCGGCTAAGGGCTCTGTTGTATTCATTTATTAAAACGGCCAGGTCCCGATACTCCTCATAAGCCCCCGCCTTTTTCATTGCCGGAATAAGATGGTCAATAATTACTCCCCGACCCCGTCGTTTTGCCTGTATTCCTTCGCCAATATCATCCATAATATAAGGATAAAGATTGGGCAAATCCTGGATAAGAACCTCCGGGGGGCAGGACTGGCTTAAGCCAACCTGCTTACCGGGAAGCCATTCATGGCTGCCGTGTGTTCCCAGAGAAACAATAGCATCGGCCTTAAATTCATGCTTCAGCCAGAGATAAAAGGCGGTGTATTGATGATGCGGCCAGAGTTGTGTAGAATGATATAGTTTCATTGGATCGTCACCCCAACCCCTTGAGGGTTGAGGTAAAAGGATAACATTTCCCAAATCCACATAAGGAATGATAATCTCTTTATCTTTAATCATAATTTTTGAATTTTGTACCTTTCCCCATTCTTTTTCCAATTCCTCTTTGTAGCTTTCATTTATTTCTTTATACCACTCTGAATACTTTGAGACAGGTAGCTGGACAACCCTTTTGGTGTTGATGAGCTCATCGAGTTCCCCAGGAACCCAGGAGCCGATATTGCGACCACTCTTTAGAACAAGCTCCTTGATCTCTTCTTCTGAGGGCAGTTTTCCTTCAATGGTATAACCTTCCTGGCGCATCCTTTCTAAAATACCCCCCAAGCTGCGGAAGAGATTAAGGTATGTTGCTCCAACATTCTGTTTACCCGGAGTGTGGTTCCAGTAGATAATGGCAATCTTTTTATCCTTATTTGCCTTCTTCTGCAAGTTTCTCCATGCCTTTATCCGCTTGATGAAAAATTCAATATTTTCCACAATAGGCTTATGCACATAAACTTCTTTGCCAGTGCGATTATCTTCAAGAGGTTTCTTTCCACCTAAAATAGAGGGCTCGATCAGTCCATTTAATTCCGGGGTGCATATCGCATACGAAATTACCATTGGCCCCAGACCCTGAGTGGATTCTTTCCAATTGGAAATGGTCCGGTAGGGTATTCTAATGCCATTTAGAATGGGAACTCCTAATTTCATTAGTTTTTTTCTTGTATTCTCATTATCGACAGCGGAAAATTTAAAGGAAAGAGCCGTAATTAGATCAACCCGACTATTTCCTTGTTCATCAAAAAATAACTTTTCTACGGCAAGGAAAGGAGGAGCGGAATAAACGGCAAGAACATTGATATTATATTTTTCAAGATCGTTAATAAGGAAACTTACAATTTTTCCTGTTTCCCCCGGAAAAACATAAGTAGAGAAATCAGGTATTCCTACCCAGAAGCCATCTTCTTTATAAAGCCCTTTTTCTTTATACCAGGAAAGATATTCTTTGAAGCTTGAAAAAATTTTGTCACTTTTGGGATGAAAGATACCCATTTCAGGTAGAGTCTTTGGTTCTCCATAGTTAACATCAAGACCGCAATCGCGATTAAGGAGAAAAAGAAGAAGATTTTTGATATTCTCCCTGACAAACGGACGAGAATATCGTTTTATTTTGGGATCAGAAATAATCTGTTCCGGCTCTTTTGCTACACTGCAAAGGCCGTAGACCTTTATTTTTTTTAAATCTACATTTTTTATAACATAACTCCGCCATTCTCGATGCATATCATCAACAATGAGAATCTTAGATTGGGCGATAATCTCCGCGTCGATTTTTCCCTCTTCCAAATCCTTATTGGTATAAAAATGAAAGTCATAACTATCAGCTACTTCAGGGATTTTAACTACATCGGAAATAGCCACGCTTACTTTATAAGAATTAGATGCGCCTATAAGCAGAGTAATTTTGCCTTTGTTCTGTGCGAATGCCTGAGAAGATACTAAAATAGAAAGACAAAGCACAGTTATACGCATCCACGTTACTCTGTTTTCTGAATTCTGGCATCTGACTTTTGATCTGCTTCGTAAAAAGTCCAACTTCTGCGTTGCGCTGCATCCTTCATCGCCGACTTCGCCATAGTAGCTTAGCTACGACGGCTGAAACTGCGGCGTACCATAAGTACGCCTCATTCCACAGGATTTGCGCGCCTTGAATTTGGAGCTTTTTACTTTGCCGTCTAATTTGGAGTTTTTACGAGACCATCAACCTTAATCGAGCGAAAATTCTCGCTCGAAAATTATTTGTTAATCAATAAAGATAGTGACTATAATTTATATTTCCATCAACGATAAGATCTAATTTTGTTTTGTTCAAAAGGTACGGCAAATTAGAACAATGTCGTACCTTTTGAACGATACCAATCTGTTTTCTGTCAGAAAACAAGAAATTTGAGCGCTTTATTAATAATCATATCTCATGCCAATAAAGAAACTTCTTCCGGGCATGGGATAGCCTTGGCAATACTCATAATCCTTGTCAAAAAGGTTTTGAATCTCCCCTTTTAAGGCAACACTTCCATATTTTATAGTATTCAGAATTTTTTTACTGATCGTCAGGTTTGCTACCGTGAAACCGTCTTTTGTTATTGTTTCATAAGTACCGCTTTCATAATCTGTTATATCCTGTTTTCCCGTATGGGCAAAGTTAAGGTTTGCAGAAAGACCTTTGAGATCAGAGATTGTAATGCCCCAGGAAACATTATATTTATCTACATACTTGAGGTCATCACCCGTCTCGTCATCTTCATATTCGGTTAAATAGACAAAACTAACATATGGCTTTACCTGATAATCCCAGGTAAAGAGATCTCCTATATCATAAGAGAATTGTCCTTCAATGCCCTGTATTTTTGCACCTCCTATATTTTCCCATGTTTTTATATTCCCCGGCTTGTCAACCTGTACAATCTTATCGTCAAAGTCAGTATAGAAATATGTAAGGGATGAGTTTAAGGAACCATAGAAAAGATCGACTCCAGCTTCATAGGTTTTGCTCTCCTCCGGATCCAGATCGGGGTTGCCCAGATAATGACTCCCAAAAGTAACCGCATCCCAGGCCATCTCTTTGGCACTGGGCATCTTGAAGGCCTCTCCATAATTTGCCCTCAGCTTAAGGTAATCTGTGAAAAGATAGGCGACACCGATCTTGGGGGAGAAGTTATGATCATCCTTTTTGTTTCCTTTGGGATCTTTTATCTCAACCTCATATTCGTCATATCTTAGACCGCCTGTAATTATAAACATTTCGTTAAACAGTCTGGTCTTGGCAAGAATAAAGCCCGCAGGATTTTCGTATTCAGTCCTCTTGGGGTCCGCGCTACTGCTTTCTTCGTAATTCGCCCAATCAAAACCGGCTGTAATTAAGAGATATTTCTGGTTGTAAGATATCTGCGCCTGCGCCCCCTTATAGTCTGTCTTGCTTTCCCAAAAAGGATACCACTGATCCCAGCCACTTGGATCGCTTTGGGCTGGAAAGAACCATTCGTTCCCATCCTCCCCATCAAAGTACCTTAACTTCCAGGAAAAGGGAGCGCCTGGTGTCCTGCCGTCATAGATAATGTCAATTGACTCATTGCTTGTATCCTTATAGTCATCAAGATCATTCCCGCTGAGTTTGTCTGAACATCCAATATTATCCGCATTAAAATTATGGTAGATCACACCGATGCGATTTCCTGGAAGAAACTCATAGCCAGAATTCAGGCTGTAGCTTTCTTGACGGTCATAGCCTGTGTTGCGGTATTTATCCCCATTGGCGGTATCATATTCATCCATAGATTGATTGGTATAACTACCTGAAAAATCAAGTTTATTATACTTTCCTGAACCTCCTGTGCTCCATTCTTCATGACCCCAGCTTCCTAAAACTCCTTCAACAAAGGCGGTCGGTTTATCCTTTCCCTGTCTGGTGATTACGTTTATGACTCCGCCCATAGCGGCTGAACCGTATTGAACAGAGGCAGGCCCCCTTATTATTTCTATCTTTTCGATGTTTTTAGTCATAATTTTTGACGCGTTGCCTGTGCCGGCCCGGCGACCGTTTAGCAGAATTAGAACATGTCCCATCAGGTCATTGCCATGGGTTTCTGTCCGAAAGCCGCGGATACCGATGGAGGTCAACGTTCCGGTATATTTATGAATATGACCGATACCCTTTTCAGCAAGCAAATCACCGAGACTCGTGGCTGAAGAGATTTTTATCTCTTCTTCATCAATAATAGTTACGTTGGATGTAATCTCTTTCTTCTTCTCCTCCACCCTTCCGGCGGTCACAACCATCTCCTCCAATTCGGGTATACCTTCGTTTCCGTTTTGGGCCAATGCCCTGTTTACTGATGACAGAATCAACAAAGAGCTACAGAAAAAAACAGCCATGCACAAAATAAAACGTTTCATGAAAACCTCCTTTCCTCCCTCGAGGAATATTGTGAAGGGTTTAGGTTTCGCCCAGGTCTCCTGGCTTACGATCATCCTAATCACCGCGCCTTCCCAGACCCGATATGCGTGGCACATCGGGAGTCATTGGTTATTGGTCATTCGTTATTGGTTAGATCAAATGACCACACCTATGACTATTCCCAGTGGCTTTTCAGCTAATCATTAGTGATTACGAATAACTATTAACTGATCACTAATAACCAGCCCACGGCTTTCGTCCCGATCACAGTCGCGGGGCGGCGGGAGCTTTCCACTCCCTTCCCTTGAAGCAAAACCGACCAACTCATTCATGATCCTATAAATCTTCACCTCCTTTGCCCGCTATTTAAAAAAAATCCCCAGACCGATGATTCAGCCTGGGGATTTCCCTTTTTTATCCTCAAACCGTCTTGTGTCCACTACCTGGCACGCGAGGCTCGTGAGACACTATAGATTCCCATCTAATCAATTTCACTGCGTTATCAGTCGAAATCCTCGACGACGTACTACTCAGTACGCCTTGCTCGGATTTCTCCTTCTAGCCTTGTGAAATTAATTATCTGAAAATCTATCTTTTTTTGTGGCAGGTCTTCTGGCTCCCCCGCCCTTTCAGCGACCTTCCCATCCCGATTCATTGGAACAGTGGTATGTGAATGCTAAAAGGGTCCCCTTTTCTTGCTAAAAAGAAAAGGGCGGGGTTACAGCGGCGGGCCCGCTCCCGACTTTAACGGGATTCCCTATTAAGTCCAAAAGGGCACCACAACTATAACCTTTATGCGAAAGTATCCGTTGATGTCAAGGGCAAAAAATCTATTTTACCCCTAGCGTAGGGCGGGAGACCTTGGTTGTCGGGGCGAGCCCTAAATTTCAATCTGCATTCCTTCACGGGCAAAAAAGACTTCTGTGTTGCCAGTATAATCCGGGTTGCAATATTTCTTGGTCAGTTCGTCTATTTGAGCATCGGTCCGTACAGGCTCGTGGTGAAACAGGGCCAAACGCCTAACCCCGGCCCGTTTCGCCGCAGCGATGGCATACTCACATGAAGTATGACCCCAACCGACCTTGGAGGCTTCATATTCTTCCTGGGTGTATTGCGCATCGTAAATGAGCAAGTCGGCTCCGGCGATGAATGCTTCCAGGCGCTGATTTTCTTCCCTGGCCACCTGCTCGCCCTCGTCGGCCATGGTCTTATCATAGGATGGATCGTCCGGGTCGGTACAGAAGACATTTTGAAAGGGTTCGGTGTCATAGGCGGTACAGAGGACCTTGCCACGATATTCGAAACGATAGCCAAGGCAAAGGACTGGATGGTTAAGATACTTGGTCGTGAGCATAATTCCATCGCCGAGTTCATATCGGCCTTCCTTAAGATCAACGTATTCTATCTCAGAAGCAAGCTCTGCCTGGCGCACCGGAAAGTAGCGATAGGTCAACTGTCCACCCACAACATCTTCCAGGGTGTCATCTTCATAGGTAACCGGCCCGTAAATCTTGAGCTTTGTCCCCGGAATATAACTCGGGGTGAAAAAAGGGAATCCCATAATGTGGTCCCAATGGGTATGGGTCAGAAAAATTTCCGTCCTTATCGGACCCTTTGGAAGGTCATGGGCCATCACGTAGTTGCCAAGCTCTCTGATGCCGGAGCCGGCATCAAGAATAATAAGCCTGTCCGTCTCCTTAAGTCGCAATTCAAGGCAGACTGTGTTCCCGCCATATTTCACGGTGTGGGGACCGGGGCAGGGAATGGAACCCCTCACCCCCCAGAACTTAGTCTTCATGACGTCACCTTTTTTATATTTGCAGGAAAACCTTGGCCTTTTCTATTTCGCTCAATACCGTTTCACGAAGGTCAGAAAGTGTAGACCTGCTAACCCCAACCTCTTGAAGGAGAATATCTACCATCGTGTTCTCAGGAAAAGAATCTCCTGATGACCCTATTTCAAAGATGTTGGCATATGTATTTGCCAATGCCACCATTGAGACGAATTGCCGGTTCGCCTCCCCGGCCTCATCCGGACTGTGGTGATGGCACAGTGAATCATTCAGGGCCTCACTGAGCTGCCATTTCCCGGCAATCATGCTTCCCACCACACAGTGATCGACCCCAAAAACCATACGCTCAGCCCGGTATAGGGGAGCTTGCTCGGTCTTGGCCGATTCCAATGCCTGAACATACTCCTCTGGAAAGCGATTATTAAGGACGATCTTGCCCAAATCATGCAGTAGTCCGGCCACAAAATACTCTTCCCGCGCTACTAACGGGATACGCTTGATCGCGGCTAAGGACTTAGCAACCACCCCCACGCAAAGGGAATGGGTCCAAAAGTCGTCCATTGAAAGTGCCTGGGAAGATTGGTTTCCACCCAGGCTTTCCAGGACTGATGTGCTCAGCGCAAGATTTTTTACGGTATTAAGACCCAGCATAACGATACCCCGGGTCAAGGAAGTGATTTGATTAGGCAGAGAATAGTACGCCGAATTGATGAGCTTCAGTACCTTCCCGGTAAGCACCGGGTCGAGGGAAATAATGCGGTTCAGGTCATTGGGAGAGGTCGTCGGGCTGTTACAGATCTCCAGAACCCTTGTAACCGTAGTAGAAAGACTGGGCATTCGGGAGATGTAAGTCTCGATTTGCTTTAGCCGCGTTTTGCTGGGGATAGGAGATTTGATGTCTTATTCCCTATTGCATCCGCAACGCAGTTGTCTACTCTTTCTCCTTATCCTCTTTTGTTTCCGGGGCCTCTGCGTCTTCGTGTCCAGCCTTCGCTTCTTCGCCGTCCTGCTTGCCTTCTAACTCCGAAGTGGCCTCTTTCTCCATTTCAGGCGCGGAGTGCTGAGCTGCCACCTCCGCGGTTTCGGCCTCTTTTGGCTTGTCTGTTTCTTTAGCTTTTGCAGGAGCTTCCTTCTTGGCTTTGTCGAGTCCCTTCTTCGCCGCCCTGGACTCTTTCTTTTTTCGTTCCTTCTTTTCCTTCGGAGCAACAAGCTCTATCAATGAAATAGGAGCTGCATCTCCCCGCCGCCTCCCTATCTTGACCACATTGGTGTAACCTCCGGCCCTGTTGCCGAAACGGTCCACCGCTTCTTCAAAGAGTTTGTGGACCACGGTCTTGTCTCTTATGACTGCCAGTGCCTGCCGTCGTGCATGGAGATCACCTCTTTTTGCCAGGGTAATCACGCGGTCGGCCCACCGCCTCAACTCCTTGGCCTTGGCATCCGTCGTCCGAATGCGACCATGTTCGAAAAGGGAGGTCACCATGTTTCGGAACATGGCATTCCGATGGCTTCCTGTGCGGTTCAGCTTTTTTCCCGCTTTTTGGTGTCTCATGTATCGCTGCTTTCTCCTTCTTCAGCCTCTTCGTCGGGTGGGACATAGCCATCAACCTTCATACCAAGAGTCAGTCCCATTTCGACCAGAACTTCCTTAATTTCATTCAGTGACTTCCGACCAAAATTCTTGGTCTTGAGCATCTCGGCCTCGGTCTTCTGGACCAATCCACCAATATATCGAATGTTCGCATTTTTCAGGCAGTTGGCAGAGCGAACCGAAAGTTCCAGTTCATCAACACTCCGATAGAGATTTTCGTTGAGGGGCTTTTCCTCCTCTTCCTCGCCTTCAGGTTCAGGCTCAGGCTCCACTTCTTCATCAAAGTTGATAAAGATGTTCATCTGTTCTTTGAGTATCTTTGCCGCATATGCCACAGCGTCTTCCGGCATAACACTACTATCAGTCCATACCTCAAGAGTGAGTTTGTCATAATCGGTCCTTTGACCAACCCGCGCATTCCCGACCACGTAGTTGACCCGCTTGATAGGTGAGAATACAGCATCTATCGGTATGGTGCCAATGGGATCGTTTTCTTCTTTATTCATGTCGGCCGGTACATATCCCTTGCCCGCCTTAGCCGTCATAGCCATATCCAGTTTTGCGTCCTTTGACAGGGTTGCAATATGATGCTCCCGGTTTAGTATCTCAACACCACCGTCAGAGATTATGTCCCCTGCCTTAACCTCACATTCTCCAGAGGCTTCGATCCGGAGCACCCTCGGCCCTGGATCAGACATTCGCAAGCGGACTTCTTTGAGATTCAATATGATCTCGGACATATCCTCAAGCACACCTGGGATAGCCGTAAACTCGTGCATGACGTTATCTGCCTTTATTGAGACAATGGCAGCACCGTGAAGTGAGGAAAGGAGGATTCTACGAAGCGCATTGCCGATCGTAATGCCAAAACCCCTTTCCAGGGGCTCACAGACAAACTTCGCGTAGGACGTAGTACTGCCAGTGATCTCAATACCTCTCGGCTTGATCAGCTCGCGCCAATTCATGTACATAAGCTCATTTGATGACATGCTTAATCTCCAAGTTTGATTCGAACTTAGTTCGCTTCGCAATTGGTCGAGTAGTCAAGTAGTTGAATAGTTGAATAGTCAACCACTTGACCACTCGCCGACTCGACCAGAGTCGTAGGAATTCTCCGCCGTAGGCGGATAGAAATTGCGAGACGTTTATTTAGAGTATAGTTCCACTATCAATTGCTCCTGAATCGGCATCGTCAATTCTTCCCGGGTGGGATAGGCCTTGACCGTTCCCCTGAAATGTTCCTTTGAAAGTTCAAGCCATGCCGGAATACCGCGCCGCACCACAGCATCCATAGCATCGGAAATGACGGCCAGCTTTCGACTCTTCTCCCGCACCTCTATTACGTCACCTACCTTTACCAGGTAAGACGGAATATTCATTTTTTGGCCGTTTACCATGAAGTGGTTATGGCATACTAACTGCCTGCCCTGTGCTCGGGCATTAACAAATCCTAAACGATAGACCGCATTGTCCAAGCGCCGTTCCAGAAAAATCAAGAGGTTGGCCCCGGTTATGCCTCGTGCACGTTCCGCTTTCTTGAACAAGCCACGAAACTGGCCTTCCAGCAAGCCATACATGCGTTTCACTCTCTGCTTCTCCCGAAGTTGGATGCCGTAGTCGGAGAACTTCCGCCGTCGCCGCTGTCCGTGCTGACCCGGGGCATACCCTCTACGGTCAAAGGCACATTTATCAGAATAACATCGATCTCCCTTTAAAAACATCTTCAGGTCTTCACGCCGGCACAGCCTGCATACCGAACCGATATATCGTCCCAAAATAGTCCTCCTTTCACACCCTGCGTCGCTTGGGTGGACGACAGCCGTTGTGCGGAATGGGCGTCACATCTTTGATCAAAACAACATTAAACCCTGCTGCCTGAAGGGCGCGCAAAGCAGCCTCCCGACCTGCACCTGGACCCTTTACATAGACCTCAACGTTTCTCATGCCGTGTTCCATGGCCTTCTTGGCGGCATCCGCCGCCGCCAGTTGAGCGGCAAAAGGGGTGCTTTTCCGCGAACCCTTGAAACCCTGCGTCCCCGCACTGGACCATGCCACCGCATTGCCCACAGGATCAGTGATGGTCACGATCGTATTGTTGAATGTAGACTGGATATGGGCTATCCCGTTTAGGATGTGCTTCTTTTCTTTCTTTTTTCGAGAGGGCTTTGCCATGATGTGCGTATACTCCTCCTATCTTTTTCTCTTTCTCACAACACTGCGACGTGGTCCCTTCCGGGTCCTGGCATTGGTACTGGTTCGCTGCCCTCGAACGGGAAGTGATTTTCGGTGCCTGAGACCACGGTAGCAGCCCAGTTCCATCAGTCGCTTCACGTTCATAGAGACTTCAGTGCGAAGCTCTCCTTCAACTTTGTGGTGGTTATCAATGATCTTACGGATGGCCGTAACCTGGTCTTCTCCTAATTGATCCGTCTTTGTGTCAAGGTCTATACCGGCCTCCTGTAATATCTTCCTCGATGTGCTGCCCCCAATCCCATAAATATAGGTCAAACCTATCTCAACCCGTTTATTTTTCGGCAAATCAACGCCTGCAATCCGTGCCAAAGCTTTTCCCTCCCGTGAGTTTCGTTAACCGTTATTCGTTATTCGTTATTCATTACCCGATTCAGGGTTCATTAACGGAGTGCCTAAAGTGAACTAAAGTGAACTAAAGTGCCTAAAGTTAAAGGAATAAAACCAATCTTTACAAGAAGTTTCTTCAAGTCCTCAAACTTTAGCTCACTTTAGGCACTTTAGGCACTTTAGCTCACTTATTTTCTCGACTTATCCTTGCCTTTGCTTATGTCTCTTATTCTCGCAAATGACTCTGACTGTCCCCTTGCGACGAATGATCTTACACTTGCTGCATATCTTCTTTACCGATGCCCTTACTTTCATGTTTTACCTCATTTTCGCTAATTCGTGGGAGCGGTCGATAGTCATTGGTCATTGATCATTTGGATTGATGATTGTCGATTGTCGATTGATCCACCTGCGGCGGAAAAACAATTTTCAATCATCAATCATCAATCACTGAACCTGAATCAGTTCTTCTTTGATGCTTTCCTGTTTGTAGCACTCAAAATGACCGGCCCATCTGCTGTAATTGCAACAGTATGCTCAAAATGGGCCGACAAACTCCCATCTTCTGTTACTGCTGTCCATCCGTCTTCTAAGGTCTTTACCTCATAACTGCCAGCATTAACCATTGGCTCAATAGCGAGGACCATGCCTGGTTTCAAGCGAATGCCCATACCCGGTTTACCATAATTAGGTATCTGAGGGTCTTCATGCAAGGCCTTTCCTATGCCATGTCCTACGAATTTCCTGACAACCGAGAACCCGGCTGCCTCCGCATGGCTCTGAATAGCGTGAGAGATATCAGACAACCGTTTACCTGGTACCGCCTGCTCAATGCCCAGGAAGAGGGCTTCTTTGGTGGTTTTCATCAGTCGCAACGCAACATCCGATACCTTGCCCACAGGCACAGTAATGGCGGCATCCCCATAATAATCATTATAGAAAATACCAAAATCCATGCTGAGTATGTCCCCTTCCTTAAGGGGACATCTAGATGGAAAACCGTGGACGACTTGCTGGTTAACTGATGTACACAGGCTATACGGATAACCCCGATATCCCTGAAAAGCGGGCTTGGCATTTCTCGCAAGGGCCAGTTTCTCGGAAATCTTATCTAGTGTCAGTGTATCGATGCCAGGTTCGACTTTCTGCCGCAGAATTTCAAGGATCTCTGCCACCATGACATTGCTCTGGCGGATCTTTTCAATCTCGCTTGGAGATTTCAAGATGACCATGTCAATATCGTCCCCTAATGCCCCCCCCCTTTTTCATGAAACCCTCGTAGTGTCGAGCCAGCATGTGGCTCTCCATTTGACTGACGGTGTCTATGGCCACGCCCACCACGATCAAAAGGGCAGTACCTCCGAAGTAGAAAGGGACATTAAACCTGGCAATCAACACGGTAGGCAATACGCAAACCGCTGACACGTATAAGGCCCCGCCAAAGGTTATGCGTGTAAGCACCCTGTCGATATAGTCAGCTGTGCGCTTGCCGGGCCTGATGCCGGGGATATAGCCGCCGTATTTTTTCATGTTGTCAGCCACATCAACCGGATTGAAAGTAACGGCAGTATAAAAATAACAGAAAAAGATGATAAAGCCCACAAACACAAGGTTGTATACGATGCCGCCGGGTGTCATGGCCTGGGCAACGCTTTGCATCCACGGAACATTTATGAAATTAGCCACCGTGGCCGGAAACATAATGATAGAAGACGCAAAAATGGGCGGAATCACGCCCGACGTATTAATCTTAAGGGGCAGATGGGTGCTCTGGCCGCCGTACATCCTGCGGCCAACTATCCGTTTGGCATATTGTACTGGAATCCGCCGCTGGCCCCGCTCCATAAATATGATAATCCCTACGACTACGACCATTAGCGCGACCAACACCAACACCAGAAAAACCCCCATCTCGCCGGTTTTCATCAAACGGAAGGTGTTGCCAACCGCACTCGGCATGCGCGCCACAATACCTGCAAATATAATAAGGGATATCCCATTGCCGATTCCCCGCTCAGTTATCTGCTCCCCAAGCCACATGATAAAGGCCGTACCAGCGGTCAGGGTAAGCACTGTCATAAACCGAAAGCTCCAGCCAGGATGGGCAACTACCGCTGCTCCGCCAGGCGCGCTCATGCTCTCAAGCCCGATGCTGATTCCGAACCCCTGGATTATACTCAGAATAACTGTGCCGTAACGAGTATACTGCGTAATCTTTTTCCGCCCGGACTCTCCTTCCTTGGATAGCCTATCCAGGTGGGGAATGACCACGGTCAGAAGCTGCAATATGATCGAGGCGCTTATGTACGGCATGATCCCAAGAGCAAATACCGAAAGCCGCTCAAGGGCGCCACCCGAAAACATATCAAATAGCCCTAAGAGAGTCCCCCGGGCACGGGCAAAAAACGTGCTAAGGGCATCTGCGTCGATCCCGGGCGTCGGCACTGCACATCCGATACGATAAACCATCAACATCCCGAAGGTGAATAGAATGCGCTTTTTTAACTCAGGGATCTTGAAGATATTTTGAAAGCCACCGACCATGGAAGTTAATTCGCTCCGTAATTCGTCGAGTCGTCGAGTGGTTGAATAGTCGAGTAGTTAACCACTCGACCACTTGACTACTTGACTACTCGACTACTCGACTTGCACTTTCCCTCCAACAGCCTCGATCTTAGTCCGTGCTGACCCGCTGCACCGGTCTACCTTCAGTACCAGCGGATACTCAATTGTACCATGGCCCAAAAGCTTGACGCCGTCTGAGTTTCGTCTGACCAGGCCTGCAGCCGTAAGCGCGGCTTTGTCCACCACCGAACCTTTTTCAAACCGTCCCAGGTCACGTATGTTGACAATCGTAAATTCCTTTCTGAAAATGTTGGTGAATCCCCGTTTGGGCAGGCGGCGCTGTAAGGGCATTTGTCCTCCTTCATATCCGGGCCTGATATTGCCGCCGGAGCGGGCCTTTTGGCCCTTGGTTCCCCTGCCTGCGGTCTTGCCGTGCCCTGAGCCTGGTCCGCGGCCAAGCCGTTTAACAGCCTTGCGCGCCCCTTTCGGGGGTGACAGCTCATTCAGTTTCATCGGCCTTTTCCTCGACTTCCAACATATGGAATACCTTTCGAATCATTCCCCGGACCGTAGGCGTGTCTTTTAAAACAACCGTCTTGTTCAACTTTCTCAAACCCAAGCTATGGACTACCCTTCGATGTTTCTCAGGTCTACCTATCATACTCTTTTTCAGCGTTATCCTAAGCGTTTTAGGCATGTAATTCTTTCTCCAGTTGGTGGGTGGTTCGTCGTCAGTAGTCCGTAATTTGGTTTAATGCAACGAACAACGGACGACACACCACGGACAACGAATTCACCTTCAGCGGAACAACGAAACAATTGTTACACTATATCTCAGCAGGATCCTTGCCGCGCCTAGCCGCAATCGTCTCGCGGCTGCGCAGTTGACCCAGGCCCTTGAGAGTGGCCTTCACAATATTATGGGGATTGTGAGATCCCATGCATTTGGTCAGGACGTTCTGCACGCCTGCGGCCTCCAGCATCGCCCGAATCGCACCACCAGCAATAATTCCGGTTCCTTCACCAGCAGGTTTTAGTAAAACCAAGCCAGCACCGTATTTGCCCATAACTTCATGTGGAATGGTCTGGTTGACTAAAGGGATTTCGATCATGTTCTTCTTGGCACGTTCAATCCCCTTCCTAATGGCCACAGGAACCTCTTTAGCCTTCCCGAGTCCGCTTCCCAGTTTACCATTACCGTCGCCAACAACAACCACAGCGCTGAAACTAAAGCGGCGACCCCCTTTGACCACTTTGGCCGTACGGCTTATGTGAACCACCTTTTCTATTAGCTGAACTTCCTCTATCTCTTCGCCAAGCAACAGTCTTCCTCCTTGCTAAAAAATGAGACCCCCCTCGCGAGCCCCTGTGGCAATCGCCTGTACACGGCCGTGATACGAGAAGCCATTGCGGTCAAACACGATCTTCGAAATCCCTTTTTCAATAGTCCTTTGCGCAACAAGCTTTCCCACGAAATTTGCCGCCTCCACCTTACTCTCAAACTTTGAATGTTCCCGCGCCTCCTTATCAAGAGTAGAGGCTGAGGCCACAGTATGACCGGTTGTATCCACCACAACCTGGGCATAGATATGCCGTGCGCTCCTGAACACGCTTAATCGGGGGCGTTCCTGGACCCCGTATATCTTTTTTCGCACGCGTCTTTTTCTTTTCAAACATGCCTTTTTTTTTAAAGACAAAGTACCCATAAGAACCTAGCTCCGCTTCGCTCCGCAATTGGTTGAGTGGTCGCGTCGTTGAGCACTTAACCATTTCCCTACTCGACCCCTGGCCCAGACCTGGATTACCAGCTTGATAGCTTACAACAAGCCGAAGCGCCAGGGCGGGCACTTGACCACTCGACCAAAGGCGTGGAAATTTCGAGACCTATAATTGATGGTCTCGTAAAAACTCCAAATTAGACGGCAAAGTAAAAAGCTCCAAATTCAAGGCGGAGGCGTACTTATGGTACGCCGCAGTTTCAGCCGTCGTAGCTAAGCTACTATGGCGAAGTCGGCGATGAAGGATGCAGCGCAACGCAGAAGTTGGACTTTTTACGAAGCCGTCATAATTACTTCGCCGCCGATTTTCCGACCTTACGTCTAATTTGCTCTTCAACGTACTTGATCCCCTTACCCTTGTAAGGTTCCGGCCTTTTAAATCCTCTAATGGTAGCCGCTGTGGACCCCAGGAGCTCTTTGTCAATCCCAGACAAAACGATACTGTTCTTCTTGTCAACAGAGGCCGATATGCCCTCAGGAAGTTTGTAGACCACAGGGTGGGAGTATCCCAGGGTTAGGGTCAAGACATTTGACTTTAGATCGACGCGATAACCAACACCAGTGACCTCAAGCTCACGCTCGAATCCCTGTGTAACACCCACTATCATATTAGCTACCAATGTTCGTGTAAGCCCTTGAAGTGCTTTAGCCTGCTTCATCTTGATAGATGGAATAACGTGAATAAAACCATCCTTCACACCCAGGTCCACATCAGGGTGTATGACGCGAGACAACTCTCCTTTTGGCCCCTTCACCTTTAGCCAGCGGCTATCATAAGTTACATTCACATTATCTGGTATTGCAATCGGTCGCTTTCCTACTCGAGACATGGTTCATACCCCTGACGATTGACTAACGGCTTACCAAAGACTACAAAGAAGCTCGCCGCCGACATTTAGCTTTTTTGCTTCGCGATCAGCGAGCATTCCTTTTGATGTCGAGAGGACCGCAATCCCCATTCCGTTCAGGATGAGAGGAATGCTATCCTTTTTTACGTAAATCCGCCTGCCCGGCTTGCTCAGGCGCTTGAGGCCGACAATGACTCCCTCGTTAAACTCATCGTACTTCAGATAGATTCTTAGAATCCCATCTTTTCGGTCCTTGATGAGCTTATAATTTTTGATGTAACCTTCGTCTTTTAGGATTTTAGCCACACTGATTTTCATCTTGGATGCGGGAACGTCCACCTTGCTATGTTTGGCCATATTGGCATTCCTGATACGTGTCAGCATATCAGCCAATGGATCTGTAACTGGCATTACCTGTCTCCTTGAATCGGGTTTGTTGTGTTTATTGCGTTTGTTGTGTCTGTTGTGTTCATTGGGCTTTAACCCAACAAACCCAAGAAACTCAACGAACTCAAGAAACTCCTCGCTACCAACTCGATTTAACAACCCCTGGCAGCTCTCCCCTCAGGGCCAGAGTTCTAAAACATATTCGGCAGATGCCAAATTTTCTCAAAAACGCCCTCGCTCGGCCACAAATAGGACACCTCGAATATGCCCTCGCTTTAAACCGAGACTTACGTTTTGCCTTCACTATTAAAGACTTCTTTGCCAAGCGCGCCCCCTTTCTCAGTTCCTGAAAGGCATCCCCATCAACTGGAGCAGTGCCTTGCCTCCCTCATCAGTTTTGGCGCTGGTCACAATGGTGACATTCAGTCCTTTGATCTTGTCAATCTTGTCGTAATCGATTTCTGGAAATATGATATGCTCCTTGATCCCCAGGGAATAGTTACCCCTGCCATCAAAGCCCCTTGGGGAAACCCCTCGAAAGTCCCGCACCCTAGGCAGAGCTATGTTAACCAACCTGGTAAAGAAGTCATACATCCGTACACCTCGAAGTGTCACCCTACACCCTATGGGCATACCTGCACGGAGTTTGAAAGCGGCAATCGACTTCCTGGCACGGGTAACAACAGGTTTTTGGCCGGTGATCGAGGATAGTTCCTGGACCGCTGAATCGAGGACCTTGATGTTCTGGATTGCCTCACCCAGCCCCATGTTCAAGACAATTTTGGTCAGTTTCGGGACCTGCATGACATTCTTATACCCAAATCGATCCATCAGTCTTGGAACTATCTCATTGGTGTGCTGTGTTTTTAAATTCGACATGACTACCCTTCTGAATAAATCCGTACTGTTCTCAAGGCGTAAGCCGCAAATCCGAATATCGTACTGTCTTCAAGGCGTAAGCCGCAAATCCGAAAGAAATTCAAAATTCAAATATCAAATGTTCAAAACCTCATTCACTTCTACGCAGCATCGTATTTTTTGCCAATGCAAGCCTTGGATCTTCCAAATCATATTGTTTAGGATTTTGTGCTTTAGTCATTTGTATTTGTTTTGTGGTTAGCGCAAGCTTCACTTCGTGTCGGATTTCGGATTTTCGATTTTCGACTCTATGTATCGATAATTTCCCCGCACCCCTTGCACACCCTTACCATTCTGCCGTCCTCAAGACGCTGCATCTTGATGCGCACAGGATTTATGCATTTGTTACACATCAACATCACGTTGGACCAATGGATCGGAGCCTCTTTTTCAATAATACCCCCCTGTCGCGTTTGACCCCCGGGCTTGGTGTGACGTTTGACGAAATTCACGTTTTCAATGATAACACGGTCCTTACCCCGAAGGACTTTCAGGACCTTGCCCATCTTGCCCTTTTCCTTGCCCGCAATAACTCTGATTTTGTCGTCCTTCTTGATGCGGCACTTCACAGTTGACATACTCCCTTGTCCCTGACTCCGAGTAAGATCATAATACCTCCGGAGCCAACGACATTATTTTCACAAACTTCTTTGCCCGGAGTTCCCTGGCCACAGGACCAAAAATACGGGTGCCAATCGGCTCTCCCTGCTGATTGATCAGTACCGCGGAATTGTCGTCAAATCTTATGTAGGAACCATCAGGCCTGCGTAATTCCTTCTTTGTCCGGACCACGACTGCCCGCATGACATCTCCCTTCTTCACTTTGGCGTTTGGTATGGCCTCCTTTACCGAAACGATAATAGTATCTCCGATCCTTGCATACCGCCGACGGGACCCGCCGAGCACCCGGATACAATACAACTTTTTAGCACCTGAGTTGTCCGCCACTTGTAGCTTGGTTTCCGCCTGTATCATCGCTCTGATACCCCTCTCAAAGAGCCTTCTCCACAATCTCACGCACGCGCCAGCGCTTCGTCTTACTCAGAGGCCTGGTTTCTACAATCATCACCTTGTCGCCTATCCCGCATATGTTTTGGGCATCGTGGGCAACGCACTTGCCGCGTCGCCTCACGTACTTCTTGTAGATAGGATGTTGTACTATCCTCTCTATGGACACCACAACCGTCTTATCCATCTTATTACTAACAACCGTGCCAATCTGCCTTTTTCTCAATCCCCTATCTTTCATATCTCATCAGTACCCCTTATGGATTGACTGTTCCCTCAGGACGGTCTTAACCCGGGCAATATCCCGCTTTGTTTGCTGCAACCTCATTGGATTTTCCAGCTGGTCAGTGGCATGCTGAAATCTTAGATTGAAGAGTTCCTGGGTCAAATCTGCCAGTTTGTTCCCCAATTCTTCTGAACTTAGCTCCCTCAATTCGCTTGCTTTCATCAGCGCTCACCCCGTATCACCAAGCGTGTCCTGAACGGGAGTTTGTGTGAAGCCAATCGGAAGGCTTCTGTTGCCAAATCGGCAGGGACTCCTTCCATCTCATAGAGCATCTTGCCAGGCTTGACCACAGCAACCCAGCCCTCCGGGGAACCTTTCCCTTTGCCCATTCTCGTTTCAGCAGGTTTCTTTGTAATCGGCTTATCAGGAAAAACTCGGATCCAAATCTTCGCACCCCGTTTCACGTGACGCGTCATGGCAACACGAGCCGCTTCAATCTGTTGAGCCGTCATGCGCCCGCACTCAATCGCCTGAAGTCCGTACGCACCAAAGCTCAAAGTCGATCCCCGATAGGCCTTTCCTTTCATCCTGCCCTTCTGTTGTTTCCGATATTTGACCTTCTTGGGACTAAGCATGATAGGGCTCCCCTAGATTGCTTCCCCTTTGTCTTTCTCAAGGATCTCACCGTTAAATATCCACACCTTTATTCCGATAATCCCGTAAGTGCAGCGGGCCTGAGCAAACCCGTAATCAATATCCGCTCTTAATGTGTGAAGGGGAATTCTCCCTTCCTTGTACCATTCGGTCCTGGCCATTTCTGCCCCTCCCAAACGACCCGAACAGGATATCTTGATTCCCTTGGCCCCGAACCTCATCGCTGATGCCACACTCCTCTTCATGGCCCGGCGAAAGGCAATCCGCCTCTCAAGTTGCGTGCCCACGTTTTCGGCTATCAATTGAGCGTCTACCTCAGGCCTTCTCACCTCCTGGATATCAATCACCATCTCCTGCGAGACCAGCTTCTCCAACTCCTTTTTGAGCTGCTCAATCTCCGCTCCCCTTTTCCCTATCACGATACCTGGACGGGCAGCATATATGCGTAATCTAATGCGGTTGGCCCATCTTTCAATCTCGATATTCGATATACCAGCATGATAGAGCTTTTTCTTCAAAAACCCGCGGATCTTATGGTCATCTATGATAAAGTTAGCATAATCCTTGCGGGCAAACCATCGAGAATTCCACGACCTGGTAATCCCCAACCTGAACCCAATCGGATTTACCTTCTGTCCCAAACTGACCTCCTTATTGTAGTAACCGTTCACAGGTTCAGAGGCTCTAACCCTGAACGCTGAACTTTGAACCTGTGAACGCTTACCTTTTACATTACTCTTCTGCCAAAACGACCGTAATATGACTGGTACGCTTGAGAATCCTGGTTGCTCGTCCCATGGCCCTTGGCCGAAAACGCTTCAAGCTCGGCCCCTGATTGACAACAATATTTGCAATGGACAGGTTGTCCACCTCAATGTCAGGCTTCTGCTCAGCATTAGCCACCGCCGAACGTATGATCTTCCCCAAGACCCTGGCCGAACGGTGCGGCATAAAACCCAATGCGCTCAGTCCATCCTCTACCGGCTTGCCCTTCACTGCTCTTGCCACTTTTCGAACCTTTGTGGAAGAAATCCGCACATATCTTGCTACTGTCTTGACTTCCATTACTATTTCTTCTTCCCTTTCAAACGGGTCTTCTTATCACCTGCATGTCCATAAAAGGTCCTTGTAGGTGCAAACTCCCCCAATTTGTGGCCTACCATGTCTTCTGATACAAACACCGGAACGAACTTTTTCCCATTGTGCACGGCCAGTGTCAAACCAACCAGATCAGGGACGATCGTGGAACGCCTCGACCAGGTCTTAATGACCTTCCGGCTCATGCCCTCCTGAGCCGCAAGCACCTTTTTTAGTAATTTTGGCTCAATGTAAGCACCTTTTTTTAACGAACGCGACATATCTTCACCTAACGTTTCGAAATTTCGACATCCTTCATTTTCGACATAAAGTAGTTTACGCTTTTTTTCACCACTCCAGGTTTGGGGTTTCAGGTTTCAGTGTTCAGGTTTCAGTGTTTCTTGCACCTGAAACCTGACACCCGACACCAAAAAGTACACCTGACACCAAAAAGTACGAACAAAAGAATTTATTTCTTGGATACTATTTCCTACGCCTTACAATGTACCGATCGCTAACTTTATTCTTCTTTCGTGTTCTATACCCTTTGGTGGGTACACCCCATGGAGAACAGGGGTGCCGTCCTCCAGATGCCTTGCCCTCACCACCACCCATTGGATGGTCTACAGGATTCATGGCAACACCTCGTACCTTTGGCCGACGGCCAAGCCAGCGTTTTCGGCCTGCTTTGCCTAGAAAAATCTTTTCATGTTCCAGACTTCCCACCTGACCAACCGTTGCCCTGCAATCGATCAGAAACATACGAACCTCACCCGAAGGAAGCTTCACCTGAGCATACCGTCCCTCTCTGGCCATGAGTTGTGCATAGGTTCCCGCACTGCGCGCTATCTGTGCCCCCTTGCCCGGCTGCATCTCAATATTGTGGATCTGGGTACCCAGCGGTATATTGCGAAGCGGCAAAACATTGCCGGGCTTAATATCGGCTGTGGGCCCAGCGATCACTGCGTCGCTTACCAACAGCTTATGAGGAGCCACAATATAGCGCTTTTCCCCGTCTGCATAGTGGAGCAGGGCGATGCGGGCCGATCGATTGGGATCATATTCTATAGATGCCACCTTTGCCGGGACATCGGTCTTGTCACGCTTGAAATCAATGATGCGGTAACGCCGTTTGTGTCCACCACCACGGTGGCGACATGTCATACGACCACCGGTATTGCGACCCCCACTCTTCTTGAGAGGTCGCACCAAGCTCCTCTCAGGGCGAGACCTTGTGACATCATCAAACGTATCATATGTCTGAAATCGCCGTCCAGGAGAGGTAGGTTTCACTTTTCTAAGTGCCATGTCTGTTACCTGTTACCTGTTAGTTATTAGTTATTAGTTATTAGTTATTAGTTATTAGTTATTAGTCAATGAAAGTGAGCTAAAGTGCCTAAAGTGAACTAAAGTGCCTAAAGTTGAAAGGTCCCAATCCCTGAATTCCCCAATTCCGCATTCCGCATTCCGCATTCCGCAATCCGCAATCCGCAATCCGCAATCCGCATTCAAAATCACACTCCTTCAAAAAACTCAATATTCTCACCCGCGGCCATGGTCACGATAGCCTTCTTCCAGTCGCGGCGTTTGCCCAGGGTCCGACCCATACGTTTGACCTTGCCTTTCATCTGTATAGTCCGAACCTTTATCACCCGAACGTCGAAAATCTTTTCCACCGCATACCTGATCTCCACCCTGTTGGCCTTGCGGTCCACCTCAAAGGTGAGTTGATTATCCTTCTCCTTTTGAATGGTGCTCTTTTCAGTAATAATGGGTTTTCTGATAATCTCGTATGGGTTCATGAGAGCAATCTCCCCTCAAGATGCTTCACAGAAGGCTCAAGCAAGATCAGGTGTTTAAATTTGAGGATGTCATAAACATTCAAACCTTCCCAGCGCACCACCTTCACACGGGGCACATTCCTTGAGGAAAGCTCAAGGTTCTCAAGTTCCCGGTCTGTTACGATCAATGCCTCTCTCGTCTTTAACGCTACCAAAACCCCCACAAATCGTTTTGTCTTGACGGTTTCCAGATCAAGTTTGTCCACAACAACTAAGGCATGCTCTTGCAGCTTGCTTGTCAGGGCCATTTTTAGGGCCTGTCTGCGAACCTTTTTGGGTACCTTGTAGGCATAACTGCGCGGCCTTGGACCAAATACAACACCTCCACCGCGCCACAGAGGAGATTTCCTGGACCCTGCTCGGGCGCGACCCGTGCCCTTCTGGCGGTAAGGCTTTTTCCCTGAACCACGCACCTCAGAACGCCCTTTGGTGGCAGCCGTTCCGGCACGCCTGTTGGCTAGCTGCATGGTGACCACCTCATGCAAGACGTGCTGCTTGACCGGGACATTAAAGATTTCATCCATCAGGTCTATCTCAGAAACCTTTACACCATCCATGTTATATACATCTTGAAAGGCCATCAAATCTAGCTCCGCTTCGCTCCGCAATTGGTCAAGAAGTCGTCAACATTTACTGCCCAAACTTCGGTTTTTGCACCTCAACCAGTCCAGACCTGCACCCTGGCACGGCCCCTTTAACGATCATAAGGTGCTGTTCTGGGCGTATATCAACAATCTCTAAGTTTCGCACTGTTACCCGTCGGTTCCCGTAATGACCCGGCATCTTACGCCCCTTGATGATCTTGGAAAGGGTTGCAGAGCACCCCACAGAGCCCGGTGCACGATGAAACATAGACCCATGGCCCCCCCCGCCTCCGTGGAACCCCCAGCGTTTTATAACACCGGAAAAGCCTCTCCCCTTAGAGATGCCGCTTATATCGACACGCTCGCCTACCTGGAACATATCAACGGTCAAGGTCTGACCCAAGGTGTACCCTGAAGGGTCATCCACTGAGATCTCTCTCAGAAAAGCACACGCCTGCCCCCCGCTCTTCCTAAAATGCCCTTGCAGGGGCTTGTTGACCCGGTTTTCCCGCTTTTCCAGGAAACCTACCTGCAGGGCATTGTATCCGTCAGTCGTCTGCGTCTTGACCTGGGTCACGACACAGGGCCCCACCTCAAGCACTGTGACCGGTACCCGGTGTCCCTCCGGCGAAAACAGGCTCGACATACCAAGCTTCCTACCTAACAGCCCTCTGTACATTCTCTTCGTTCCTAAATTTCCGCAAAGCGCATGGAGCATAGCGCATAGAGTAGGTCCAGAAGAATAAAGTTCTTGCCCTATGCCCTATGCCCTTTGCCCTATGTCCTATGCGCATTCAGTCGAGCTTTATCTCAACGTCCACTCCAGCCGAAAGATCGAGCTTCATCAGAGCATCCACCGTCTGCTGCGTCGGGTCCACGATGTCCAAGAGACGCTTATGAGTCCGGATCTCAAACTGCTCACGGGACTTCTTGTCCTTGTGGGGTGAGCGCAGTACACAATACTTGTTGATCGCGGTCGGCAGGGGTATTGGACCCACAACCCTGGCACCCGTTCGCTTGGCCGTATCAACGATGTCCGCAGTTGCCTGATCCAAAAGCTTGTGATCGTAAGCCTTCATCCGAATCCGTATCTTCTGGTCCATAATCATAGCGTCAATGCCCAATTCGTTATCCGTATATTTCCCGCTGGCTACAAGCCAATGTAACAACGATTCTCACGCTCTCACTCCCCTATTAACGATACTTGATACTTGTTACTGCGTGTAAATCAAGATTGTTGGTTATTGAGTTCAATTGCCAGGTGTCAGTGTTCAGGTTTGCGGCTTACGCCTTGAGAACAGTACAGCTCTTTAGGTTTCTCGATCCTGACACCCGAAACCTGACACCTTTTCCCCAAACCTAATGCGCAGCACATGGACATGGATTTTCTCATTGCCAACAGACGTGATTTACACCCCTTGATACTCGATACTCGATGCTGGATAAAGGGTACCGTAATTCGTTTGAACGATAGCCGCCAATTTATTCCAGTATCTCGCTAATGACGCCGGCCCCTACCGTGCGACCACCTTCGCGGATCGCAAACCTGAGCTCTTTTTCCATGGCTATGGGTGTGATCAACTCAGCCTGTATCGTAACATTATCCCCA
>JAFDKF010000228.1 GCA_019307135.1 Deltaproteobacteria bacterium | reverse complement strand
GGCTTTCCTAATCAAAAAATCTGCGTTACTTACCACAATATGTTGTGAAAACATTCAAATTGTGTCCACATATGGTAAAAAACAATTTACGGGGGGATGGGCGGGAATTGCTGAATTCTATTCAGGTACAAGAACAGGAGATTAGAAACGAAATCATTACACAACAAGATAAATTGAATAGACTTCGAAGTGAAATTGAAAGGCGTGAAGGGTTGGTGTTCAAAATCGCATCTATTTTTGCAAAACCCGATGTTGACACTGCAGAGATTGAAAAATCAATACCAATAATTGACAGCAAAATTAATCAATTATTCAGTGATCTGATGTCCTTGCAAGATAGAGTTGCACCAATATATGATTATTTTCTTACATACCCCCCTGATTGGGAAAAGAGAAGGGATGAAGTAGCTAAAAGAGATGGTGATGAGTGCAGCGAGTGCAGTAGCTGGAGGCAACTTCATTTACACCATATAAAGCCCTTATCTAAAGGCGGTAGTAATAAAATATCAAACCTAAAATTGCTATGTGAAGAATGCCATTCGAAGAAACATGGCGGCAGAGTTTTCTCAGGTGATTTCAGTAATTCAGAGACGGCTTTCTCCAAGCGCGTAGCAAATATACATTATGCAATCAATAATGATAAACGAATTAAATTTGGTTATAAGAAACCGAAAGATAAAAAACATAAACAAAGAACAGTTATTCCCACTGAGTTAGTAAATGTGGACCATATTAGGAACAGTGGATCGACTCTTTGTGTCCGTGGTTATTGTGAGCTAAGAAAGGCAGAGCGTGTATTTGCTCTAAAAAGAATGAGAGGCATAAAAGTAATATAGGCATATCGGGATAGGGAGGAGCCTCGCAGCTCCCCCCTCCCACACCACCGTACGTACGGGTCCGTATACGGCGATTCGGCTGGTCAGGCAAAATAGGATGCATACGCGCCTGCTATTCCTATTCTGCTGGGCTTTTGGAAAACATGACGCTATGGGCATTTCAGCGACTGCTGCAATGTGCCCATAAGTACACACCTCCTACTTACCTCTGCCATTTACCCCTGCCATTCGGCAGGTGGCACCGTTCGGGCCTTTGGCGGGGTGAGACCTCCGCACTTCGGTACGGCTCGTTTCCAGTCCCCTCTACGCACGTTCTGAGAGAACTTCCACGCCTCGTATGCCCTCTGCTGACTCCCGTTACGCGATCGGCTCCGCACACGAGCGCCGAGTATACGTACCTGTGCCATGTGATGGATAGAGGACTTCGTCTTGTGTTGCAGACTCGTCTCGGCCAGTGGTCCGCCTAACTCGATTCCTGTTCGTCACCCCGTGCGTTTGCGGCACCCTGCTTTGGCAGAGCCACTGCTTCCCGAGCGCCATCACCGGACATCCCGTTGTGATACCGCTACACCCTTCGCCTCCATCAGGCTGAGTCTGGGACTTGCGTAACATACCATTTATATGATATATACCGCTCACCCTTAAGAATATGTGCCGTCCCGGCACACAACAATGGCATGAACACCGACAAGAGTCCCTGCGGGCCTCTTGCGGGTTATGCCTGTTAGGCGCCCAATGCTGATTAGAGGATAGCATGACTTTGCTTCTTACCGAAATCCACTGTTTGGATGGCCTAGCCCATAGCTGTATCGTATTCGCGGCAGATCGGAGAATATCGCAGAATCGCAAATATGCCGGAACTCGAAAGAAGGTTTTCCAAATTCCGTACCTTCGGGCGGGAGTCGGTTTCTTCGGTCTAGCCGAGGTACCTACAAAGACTAAAAACCAGGCCATGAGCGACTGGCTCATGCGATTCATTCGAAGGAATTCAAACCTCAAGAGCTTGCAGGCGTTCGCGAGTGCGTTGACTGATAGCTTGAACAAGGACATTCCAGCTAATTGGAGACAGATAAACGTTTCAGGGTTCCATGTCGCTGGTTACAACTCCTCGAACATACCAGAGTTTTGGTACGTCCGAAATGTCAAGGATGACCGCATAACTATCACAGGCGTGTATGAGGCTCGCGAGGACTTTCTTCGTAGAGATGCTACTGCTCTTGGCTATGATGGGCAGAATCCCCGTTCGGCTCAGACCGGACTGGTGCAAACCTACAGAAACGGTGACATTCGCGCTCATGTGGCTGCTTGGGAAAGAATAGACGAAGGATTAGGTACCTTGCTTAAAGAACCTGAATTCAAGAAACTTAGGGCTATCTCAGACTATGAACAGTGGGTCAAATACAAGATGGAAGTAATCGCCTATTTCTACAAGAAATATTGTCGGGTATCACTTGTGGCTAGGCCGATTGACACATTCTCAATCGTGGGTAGGAGCGCCTAACCAGCAGTTGAACACGGACGATCAAAAGCTGACGCTTTTTCTCGCTGGTTAACCGCAAATCGTTAGGGGCAAAACGAATAGCCTCTTTTTTAGGAAATAAATATACCCCTTTATTTCACCGGAGAAGAGAAAATGAAGCATAAAACAAATAGTTGGATTAATTTTATCTTTTTCAGTGTGTTACTTATCTTTCTTTCAGGTTGTGGGCCAGCAGTCAGGCAATATGTTACCATAGATGACTCGTATGACTTTGATCCAAATGATAAAATCATCTTCCTTTCCATAACAAATCACGATAACTGGATTCTACAAGGGAATAAAATCTTCGAGAAAGAACTTTATTCCTTAGCAGCAAACCTTTTAAAAGAGAACGGATTTATTGTTACCGATATGAAAAATAGCAGCAAATATTTGTTTATTTTAACCCTTGGAAGCGAAATAGGGGAGCAACCAGTTTACTCATATACCACAACAGAGACTCAGGTGGACGTTTATGGAGGAGGTGGGCTAAAAGAAACTCCCAAAACTCATGTTGGAGGTGGAGGTAGCTATAGGGCAGTTATTATATCCGGTTCTTGCTTTGAATCTGAGACTGGGAAACAGGTCTTCTTTGAAAGAACATCAACGACTATGCTCAACCTTGATAGGCTATTTGGATATACAGCCGAAGATATGTATAAAAGACCTATAATAAAAATAATGCAGAACCTTTTAAAAAATTTCAATGAACAAACAAAATAAGGAAGAGGGGAAGAGTGGTCAGAAGAGGGGTCAAGCCTGCTTTTGACTCATTTAAAAAGTATGTCTTTAAAACATTGACAATCTGTCCAGTTACTTGGCCTATCGGGACAGGACCGTCCCTCGCGAGGCGGCCTTCCCACATTACCACTGATACGGATCCGTAAGTGGCTGTTGGGCTGATCAGGCAGGATAAGGTACCGGCAAGACATAACGGGACCTAACCTGCCGGGCTTTCGAGAAGACGCGGCTCTGTGAACATTTCAGTACACTGCTGCAATATGCCCATAGGTATACGCTCCCTAACAGCCGCTCTCATTTACCCGCACCATTCGGCTGGGCACCGTTCGGGCCTTCGCCGGGGTGAGACCTCCGCGTCTATTCCACGGCGGCTCGTTTCTCCTACAGCTACTATGCCCTCTGCTGACTCCCGTTACGCGATGGGCTCGCCTTATGGTCCGCACACGAGCGCCGAGTATACGTACCTGTGCCATGTGATGGATAGAGGACTTCGTCTTGTGTTGCAGACTCGTCTCGGCCAGTGGTCCGCCTAACTCGATTCCTGTTCGTCGCCCCATGCGTTCACGGTATGCGCACGCATGGGCACCACTTCTTTCCGAGGCACCATTACTGGATACCCCGTTGTAATACCGTTACACCCTTTGCCTCCATCTATCTGGGTCTGGAACTTGTCCTTGACAGCGCTTACGCGCTGCCATAGACTCACCCTTAAGCCGTCGGGCCGTGCCCGGCACACAACCCGTCAATCGACCTGACCTCTATTCTGCTGGCGCTTCCTATCGGCAAGTAATCGCCCCCATTAAGACTGAGTCGAGTAAGAGAATGAATATAGAGTTTGCGATTAACAAGCTTCGCTCCTCGCATCCATCAGTCGCTGGACCACTGGATCTCATTGAGAACATTCGCCAAGAGATCTCATCACGTCCACTTGAAGAGTTCTTCGAGCCTGTCTCAGTGATAGATATGTCCGCTAAGCAACGAACACTTGAGTCGATCAACCCAGAGTCTCTAACGGCGTGGACGAAGCACATAGCCTACTCGACACAAGTCCGCATGGGCGCTCTTGAGTCGGCGATTCTTTCGGAGTTAGCAGAGGGTCGGGGTCTTGCCTCTATGGTGATGATCCGTAGTCATATGGAGGTTGCGGGTCTGGCTGCCTTATGCCAGGACACGCTAATTCGCAGTGTGTGTACAAGAGATCTCCAGCCTCTGAAAGTCCTAATTCCGAAGACCTTATTTGGCACGTCTATGACTCGCATAGCAAAAAAGGACGAAGCCACGCAAGAGATGCTGCTGATGTCTGAGTGGGATACGATTACCATTGCTTCGGCAATTAATGCAATGGACAAGTTCTCAGGCCAAGGGCAAGAGAAAATGCGATCCCGTCGCTTTTATAGCTTGCTATGTGAGTTTACGCATCCTAACTACCGTGGAGTCAAGGATTTTGCAAGAGTCTTGCATGAAGACGAGAACGGATGGATTGTGAAGTACGAGGACACCGAAAAAATCGAAGATACTCACGTTGACATGGCGCTTCAAATGCTATCTGACAATATGCGGATAGGGTATGCGGCTTCGGAGCTCTTACGATTGGCGCGATTTCATGGCTCTGCCGATGGATTTGACTACGCTTCAGCATCAGAATCGGAGCTCGAGAGAATATGGTCTCGAATTATTCAGTCGCCAATTGATGACAAAGATGTGGGCAAAGATTAGAGGGAATAAGCGCGGTCTAACAAGGCAAATGCAGCCGACGCTGAAAGCAGCGCGGCTGATTTGCAGCTTTAGGCTTTATCTATAGGGAAGAACATCCGATGTGGAAAAATGAAATCAAATTAGATAGAAATGGACTCTCTATTTATCAATGGACTCCTCTACATTATGTTTCTACGTGCTTCAAAAAATGCAATGAATACACAAAATATTGAGATCCAATCCAATAATATGGAATTACTGTAATGTGTACTAATATCCAAGCTCGGAGAGAGATTCGAGTTTTCAAAAAATTTGCTCCCCATTTCCCTCTCCCAATTGATCCAAATTCAATACAAAAAAGAAAGCCACCAGAACCTGACATTCTTTGTTGCCTTGAAGATGGAACAAAAATTGCTTTTGAATTGGTTGAAATAATTGATGAAGATCTTGCCAACAGGACCTTTAGCGCACTTAATCTTAAGAGGGGGTTTGAAGAAGACTTTGACAATCTTCCGAGGCATAGAAAGGATCAACTCAATCAAAAATATGGAAATGCTTTAATTTATATCGCCTTTAAAGATAAGATTTCATCAATTAGGCGTAGGAGCTCAATACCGATGATTTTGGAATTCCTTTTAATCTTGGATGATAAAACTGAAGGCAAATATACTCCTTCCTCTCATAGTGCTTTGGGTGAAACAGTTCGTTGGGTTAATATCTCAAGAGGAGATTTTGTAGGGCCATGCTTCGATTTTGAAGCTGTAGGATCTTTTGCTGAACCAGTTTGCAATAGGATCGAAGATAAGTTTAAAAAACAATACCGTGTGAAAGCTATTGTTGAGCTAGTAGCTTACTATGAGTTACAGCCAGAGTTACCTAAAAATCATTGGTTGCCATCACTTAAACATTTTTTAGAACGAAGTCTCAAAAACTCTATCTTCAATAGGATTTGGGTTTATTCAATATCCCAAAATAAGATTCTTTATGTTTATCCCCAGCATATTAATGCCGAAAAAAGAAAAAGATAAAAAGGAAGGAAATTTGTGAACCAAGTAAATCAGCCACAAAATGCTATAAGGAGGGCAAAGATGATGCTGTGCCGTCCCTGATTGAGTCTGATGTTTCACCCAGGGCTTTCCGTAAGAATTGGGCTAGGTTGATCCAGAAAATCTATAATGTCGATCCCCTTGTTTGCCCAAAATGCCATGGCCCAATGCGTATAATAAGTTTTATAGAGGATATGGAAATTATTGAGAAAATTCTGAGACATCTTGATTTATGGGACACAAGGAACCACGATCCACCCGCCCATAGAACCCCAACCTTTCATGATTATAACATAGATCACTCATATTCACAGATTCCCCAAACAGACTACTCGCTTTAATAGAGCTTAAGTACACCACCGGGGTGATACAGGACCGGTGCGCCAAGAATCGGTAAGAAGTTGCCATTTTTCGTCAATCTGGTTAGCGTAATCTCGTATTTCTTCCAGTTTCCAGTCAAGGACTTTCCTTTGCCTGTACCTTTCCGCCATTCTTAATAAGCCTCCGCAATATGTAGTGTCGATTTTGGGCTTGACACACAACCCGTTTTTTTGGCATATTCTGCCCCGAAAAAAGCAAATTCCTATCTGTCATAAAATAGATTAGTCGAAAGGAAATAAGCCATGTTGAGAATAGCCTATTTAGTATTTTTCATATTAATCTTAATTCCTTCTGCCTCCCTGGCTGAGTCTAAAATAATTTTTGCAGAACACAAATATGTAATGGGTGACAACGATTCCAAAAACGATGCAAGGCGAATGTGTTTCCTTGAAGCTAAACGCAGAGTTCTGGAGAAGGCAGGAACGTATATTGAAAGCCGCACTGAGGTTAAGGATTTTCGGTTAACTAAAGACGAAATATCTGCTTATGCCGCTGCATTACTGAAAGTTGATGTGGTTAAAGAGGAATGGAAATTTATTGGCGAAAATATGGCTATCTTAATATCTGTAAAGGCCGAAGTTGATATGAATAGCATTGAAAATCAATTATCTAAGATTAAGCAAGATACATCAGTACAGAAAAAAATAAAAGACCAGCAAAGCCGACTCCAAGAACTGGAGCGCAATGTTGTTAAGTTACAGAAACAGCTCGCAACAGTTGATGCACCGAAAGCTGTTTCTTTGCGGAAGGAAAGGAATGTTGTCTTTAAAGAGATTGATGAATTACAGGCGAAGAAAGTAGCAATTTTATCCAAAATTAAATCGGCAGCCAAAGATGCACTAAAGTATATTGAAAGAGGAATGACCCCTAATGAAGTAATATCTCTTATAGGCCAACCACGCAGTGAGACTGCAGTAAACTACTGGAACTATGGAGATGTATGGGTAGTGTTTGAACATGGTCTTGTTGGATGCATTGTATATTCTAAGTGTTTTGAACTGATACCCTGCGAGTACCAAAAAAGTGGATGTATAGCAAAATGAAGCAAAGAAAAATGACAGCAGAAATGCAGACTTATACTTTAATAAGAGAATACCTTTTAGGGAAAAGGTTTAATACATGAATTGTTTTTGGCTTCTTTTGATGTATTTAGATCTATAAACGCAAATGACAGTTGGATTGCGCCAACGCTTTGTTATTGTTAATAAATGATATCAAGAATTTTTGGCTTTATCAAGTATATGATTGTCTGGAGGGGGTTAATTTT
>JAFDKF010000072.1 GCA_019307135.1 Deltaproteobacteria bacterium | reverse complement strand
CGGCATGCCTAAGCTCCGCATAAGCTCTTTTTATAAGGAAGCGTTAAGTAGTAAAGGAGCGGAGTTTGCAGGCCATACAAGGGACTACATCAAGAATAAACTCCGGTCTGCGGTGTGGCTGATTCGCAGCATTCACCAGCGCCAGAGGACCATTTACAAGGTGGTTGAAAGTATTGTCCGTTATCAACGAGATTTTCTGGAAAAGGGGATTGCTCATTTGAAGCCAATGGTATTGCGGGATGTGGCTTGGGACATCGAGATGCACGAGTCCACCGTGAGTCGCGTTACCACGAACAAGTACGTCCATACCCCGCAGGGCATTTTTGAATTGAAGTTCTTTTTCAATAGTTCTATTAGCCGGTTTGACGGAGCAGCGATTGCCTCGGCAAGTGTCAAGGATAAGATTCGGCAGATTATTGAGTCTGAAGATTCCACCAAGCCGTATAGTGACAAAAAGATGGTTGAGATTTTGAAATCTTCAAACATTAACATAGCTCGCAGGACAGTCGCCAAGTACCGGGAGATGTTGGGCGTGCTGCCATCTAACAAACGCAAAAATATAAGGGGAGGTCAATCAGAATGCAAACGTCGGTGACTTTCATGAACCTTGATCCCTCAGAAACTCTGAAGGCATATGCATGTGAAAAGCTGGATCGATTTGATAAGTACGTAGAGAATCCCGCTAAAGCAAACGTGGTACTAACCGTGGAGAAATTCCGTCACATTGCCGACATAAACATTAGTGCGGATGGATTCGTTGTAAATGGTCATGAGGAGACTTCCGATATGTATTCGGCCATAGATATGGCCCTGGATAAGCTTGAGAAGCAGATTATAAAGAATAAGAAAAAATTTAAGAGGCTTCGGTCGACAGCTGCAAGATCTAAGATGTTTCGATATGAAGAGGCTGGTGTAACGGCAACCGGGGATCTGGGGCAGGAGGCAGCACCCCGAATTGTTAGAATCAAGAATATCGAGTACAAACCTATGGATGTTGATGAAGCGGTTTTACAAATGGACCTGATCAAGGGCAGCTTTCTGGTCTTTACCAATGCCCAGACCGAAAAGGTCAATGTGTTGTATCGCCTGAAAGACGGCAATTACGGATTGATTCAACCCACATGAGAATCTTAGACACGCTGAAAGAAGAGGCCATCATTTCCGAACTGAATGCCACCGACAAGAAGGGGGTGCTGGAACAGCTCACGGCCCCCGTGGCAAAGGCCTTCGGGGTCAACCAGGAGGAGATGGTTCGCGTACTTTTGGAGCGTGAGCGCCTTGGCAGCACCGGCATCGGGGGGGGCATCGCCATCCCCCACGGAAAGATGAAGTCTCTTGAGTCGTTGGTAGTTGGCTTTGGACGAAGCCACAAGGGCGTTGACTTTGAAGCCATCGACGGCAAGCCCGCTCACCTCTTCTTCCTGTTGATGGTCCCTGAAAACTCGACAGGCGTTCATCTACGGATGCTTGCCAGAATATCGCGATTACTCAAGGACAGCACCTTTAAACAGCGGCTCATGACTGCTGCCGACCGACGCGAGCTTTACATGGTGATCGCAAATGAAGATCATGAATTCTTCCAATTCAGCCGTTCAGCCGTCGCAGCCAGTGCTTTGGCGAAGTCGGCTCGTAGCCATAGGCTACTATGGCGAAGTCGGCGGTTCACGGTTCAAGGTTAGAGAGCGATGAAGAATAACTACTTAGGTTCAAGGTTCCGATTCAGCCGTTCAGCCGTCGCAGCCAGTGCTTTGGCGAAGTCGGCTCGTAGCCATAGGCTACTATGGCGAAGTCGGCGGTTTGCGGTTGAGAGATTAACCTGTCAACGGTGAACCGTGAACCCGAGCAGTTGCAAAAGCGCAAAACAGCCAACCCTGAACCTTGAACCGTGAACCTGACAACCTGAGTAGTTACGTTGAAACAAGGAAAGATTATCATCATCAGCGGGCTTTCCGGCTCCGGGAAAAGTACGGCTATAAAGGCACTGGAAGATGTTGGGTTTTTCTGCGTGGATAACCTGCCCGTCGTACTCTTGCCAAAGTTTTTAGAACTTCGAACAGGGAGCAATTCGGAGATCTCTAAGCTAGCCCTGGTGATGGATATCAGAGAAAAGGGGTTTCTCTCAACATATTCAGATATCCTGGACAGGCTATGTAAGCAAGGATATCGGTTCGAAATACTTTTTCTTGAAGCCTCAGAAGAAATTCTCTTGAGACGATACAGCCAGACCAGGATGCAGCACCCCCTGGCCAAGGGAAAGAGCCTTCTGGAAGCGATACGTAACGAGGGGGAACAACTTAAGGGACTCAAGCGAATCGCTGACAAAGTTATTGACACTTCGCACTACAATGTCCATGAACTCAAGGCTGTTATCTTGGGCCATGTGCTTAAGGTGGTTCATACTGGGCACGTAGAGGTACATGTCCTGTCTTTTGGTTACAAGTACGGCATTCCCCATGACGCGGATCTGGTAATCGATGTTCGTTTTTTACCCAATCCCTATTTTGTCCCTAAATTGAGGGGGCGTGATGGCAAGGCGCCTGAGGTCCAGGCATACGTGAAAGGATGGGACGAAACCCAAATTTTTTTGAAAAAATATTTGGATTTGCTTGACTACCTTGTACCTTTATATGAAAAAGAGGGGAAATCGTATTTAACCATCGCGGTTGGTTGCACAGGCGGAAGGCACCGCTCGATTGTAATCGCTGATAAAATCTTCCAACATTTGAAGAAGAAGACGGATCGCATAAACTTGGTCCATCGAGATATTGAGTTGAGCTAGCTCACTTGTAACCGTTCACGGGTTCAGAGGTTCAGAGGTTGTAACCCTGAACGCTGAACTTTGAACCTGTGAACGCCTACGTTCACTTTAGGCACTCCTTTTTATTGAGGGTCGAATTTATGATAGGCCTTGTCATTGTAACTCATAGCGGTCTGGGAGAGGCCCTCATTGAAGCAGCCGAATCGATCCTTGAAGGGCCTCTGGGAGCAGCCACTGCCGTTTCCGTGGATTTAAGGCAAAGCGCTGAACAAATGAGAGAAAAGATAAGCATCGGGATCAAGACGGTTGGCCAGGGTGGAGGTGTACTTATCCTGACGGATATGTTTGGAGGCACGCCATCCAACCTTAGCCTTTCGTTCCTTGAGGAAGGCCGGATTGAGGTCCTTACCGGTGTTAATCTTCCTGTGGTGATCCGAGCTGCCAAAATGCGGAAAGACAAGAACTTGAGCGAGCTTGCGGAGAGCTTGCAGGCTTATGGCAGAAAGAGTATTTCATTGGCCAGCGGGGTGTTGAAAGGAAACAAGAGAACCTGAGAGTCAAGGATTGCTATTTATCTTGTCTTGCCGAGGCGGACATTGATACGGTGTTAGATATTGAGACCGCCTCTTTTTCTGCGCCTTGGGGTAGAGTATCTTTCGAAGGTGAGCTCGCTGAAAAGACTTCACGGAGTCTGGTCATCAAAAAAAGAGAACATAGGAAACCAGACCGAGTTATTGGCTACCTTTGTTTCAGGCTTCTTGAAGACGAGATGTATATTAGGAATCTTGCCGTGGATCCAGCGTACCGGCGCCGTGGCGTGGCCACCTTCTTGCTTGGCTACAGCTTCAGAATAGCCAAAGGATACGGTGCCAAAAGAGCTCTCCTGGAGGTTCGTGCGTCCAACCATGTGGCTATCAAGCTTTATAACAAGATGGGCTTTTGTGCAGCAGGTCGGCGCCACGGGTACTATTTGGAAACCCGGGAAGATGCTGTCGTTATGGTCAATGAAATGACTGGGAGAGATTCTTGACGTTGTGACCAGGTACGATGAAGGAGACTGAACTATGGCAAAGCGAAAACCCTTGATTGCTGGAAACTGGAAGATGTACAAGACCGGTCCACAGGCCGCCGAGCTCACAAGCCGGTTGAAATCCTTGGTCCCAGACATCATGGATGTAGATGTCATGGTTGCCCCGCCTTTTACGGCCCTTGAGGTTGTAGCAGGGATTCTGAAAGGGTCGGTCATACACCTGGGGGGGCAAGACTTGTTCTGGGAGGTCGAAGGGGCCTATACCGGAGAGATCTCAGCCCCCATGTTAGAGGCTGCAGGATGTAACTATGTGATCATTGGTCATTCTGAGAGGCGTCAGTACTTTGGCGAGACCAATGCAACGGTAAACAGGAAGATCCAGGCAGCCCTCCCTGGAGGCCTGATTCCTGTGGTGTGTATCGGAGAATCCGAGGCTGAACGGGAATCGAATGAGACCTTTTCTGTGGTGCAAAAGCAATTGGAAGAAGGCCTGGAAGGCATAACTTCCGACGAGATTCAGAAGGTGACCGTTGCCTATGAACCTGTTTGGGCCATTGGTACTGGTAAGACAGCAACCACCGATCAGGCTCAGGAGGTGCACCAATTTATCAGGGGGTGGATGGAGACAGCCTATGGGAATTCGGTTGCAAATGATGTCCGGATATTGTATGGTGGAAGTGTAAAGCCTGAAAACATTGGCGATCTCATGACCATGGCCGATATTGACGGCGCATTGGTTGGAGGCGCGAGCCTGGATGCCGATTCCTTTGCAGCCATTGTTCGTTTATCGATAAATGCTGCCACTGACTAAGGGTGAGACCTGGGTTGCGGGACTACATGGGCACCAAAATCATCTTGGGATGTCGCGCCAGGGCAGGCCTAACTGGCTGTTAGCAAGCCGACTTCGCCAAAGTAGCTTTAGCTACGACGGCTGAAAAGGATAACGTGTCAATAAAGAAAGTTCACCGTTCAAGGTTCAAAGGTTGTCAACCTTGAACCCTGAACCTGGAACCGATCACTTTAGGTGAGAATTAGACTGGTTTTGATATGTCAAGTTTCATCATAATTATTCACATTGTCGTAGCCGTAGCCTTAATATTGATTGTACTTTTGCAGACTGGCAAAGGGGCGGATATGGGAGCAGCCTTTGGAGGGGGATCGAGCCAGACCCTGTTCGGGGGCGCTGGCGCATCAACCTTCTTGAGTAGACTGACAACGATTGCTGCCATAGTCTTCATGCTCACATCCTTAGGGCTGGCCTATTTTTCGGGCCATCGGGCTACCAGATCGGTCATGTCCCAGATGCCTGCCCCCACAACAGAGCAAACAGAGCGGGCGCCATCGGAGGCTCCGGTTCAGGCAGAGCAGGTGCCATCAGAGGCTCCAGTTCAACCTTCGGCCAAGGAGGCTAATACAAAAAAAGAGACTCCCCCAACTAAGTAAGTGGATGTAGCAAAAGGAACTCGTGGGCAGTCGAGGGAAGCCGAACCGAGTCAACAATCCGACTAACCACACGATGCCGAAGTGGTGGAAGTTGGTAGACACGCTGTCTTGAGGGGGCAGTGGGTTACGCCCGTGCGGGTTCAAATCCCGCCTTCGGCACCATTCTTGGTTGGTCGTACATCACGGACTTATCCCTTTTATCGCCTTTTTCTCAAAAATCTGTAGGCGTTCATTGCGGGTTTTCAATAGGCCGACCTCGTTGTCGTCCAGGTGGAGTGGATGGTCAACTAGAAGTCTCTGGCGGATCACCAGACCGGAGGGGTTTGGGACGCCTTTTACGAAATAAGTAGGTCAAAAAGAACGGTGTGGCAAGAGCACACAGGATGAGCCCAGCCCAGCGAAAATAATGAAGGCAAGCGGGCTCTGACTCCACCCCGACACAGAATTGCCAGCTATTGTAAGCATAATGGACTGCCAGCAGAATAAAACCACCACAGAACAGCAAGTAGAAAGCCCGCCGTCCCCGTCTAAGGTAGAAGTAGGCAAAGACTGTAGCGTGTATGACAAAGATGGCGGCAAGCATCGTTTCCTTCACAGTTTGTCCTCACTCTCCCTGTGCCTTTGAGCGCCAACATATCAAATGAGGGTTCTCCCTGCAACTATCAGCAAGTATTGTCTATATATCCCTAGAAAATCCCGTCCGCTCCACCCCGTTATATCTATCTATATAGAAAATGTGAAGGGGATGTCTGCCCGGTTGAAAGTGGAGAGGAGATCATAGAAGACTGTGCCTGTCTGAACGAGTTTGCGGAAGCGGCATCAATCATGCAGGTGTTGAATGATGCGGGAGATGACCTTGTCTGCACCCAGTACGACGGAGACGGAAACTGTATCGGCCAGATCTACATCTTCAGTGGCAGTGATAAGAGGTGTAGATCCGACGGTCTCACAATCGGTTTTGATAATTGCTGCAAGGATGACGAATACTGGTTCGGTCTTGGGCAATGCAAGGAAGAGGAAAGGCAGCTTGCAACATCCAAAGCCGAAGGCTTATGCCACTATATTGGTCGATATTGTTCACAGGAAATTGATTTAGGATTTACCGAAATTTGTATAGAGCATAAGAAAACGTATTGCTGTTTCAACTCGAAGCTTTCTCGGATTGTTCATGAACAGGGAAGGCCGCAGTTGCAGGGCGATATCAGCAACTGGGGCGACCCTGAAAGCCCCAATTGCCGTGGGTTTACGCCGGAGGAGTTTCAGATGCTTGATTTTTCGAGAATAGACCTGTCTGAATGGTACGGTGACATTGAAGTTAAAGCGCAGGATCAGATAGAGAGCGAAATGCAGGAATCTATAGAGAATCACTACAATAAGTTTGAATGAAAATAGACCGGATAGCTACCTGCTCTCTTCGTCTCGGGCGGGGGTGAATTCGATTTGTCTTTGAGAATTTTCGGAGACTGGCGGCCCCCCGGGCCGCTAGCGGAGAAAATTCCGGTTTCTTCCCTTTCGGACCCGACGCAATTTCCGATGCTTTCTTATGGAGGGGAGGTTGATGCACAACGTCTCGGGCATTTGTGCAATGTCGAAGCGCGGGCGAGGCATTGTCAGAAATGCGCTATTAGGCTGTTGGTTGGAAAATTTGCACTTAGTTTTGGAAAAAATTGGCCGCACCTATTGCGTTGGAGGGTATGTCCCAATAACCGGAGATGTTTGACGCAAAGCCTGCGGTTGTCTTTCGGTTGACCGAAATCTGGTCCATAGGTTGACAAAAATGTTGATATCCATTTTTGCGGTCTTTCTTTGGTTCTCAAATAAAACATTTCCTTTGTCTGTTTTCGAGATCAATGGAGTTCGTTGTCATACCGCAAGCCTTGGAGTTAAAAACGGGAATCCAACCTCCTACAGAGATCCCAAATGACCTGAGTTCATAATTGTTTCTATAACTTCAGACTTCAACCACCCTCTTTTCTTCTCAGGCAGGCTGATTAAGGACCAGCCATCCTCTGTTCGTTCCTGAAATACAACGGTTCCAGCATGGAGTTTGAAAAGAACAGTGTCTTGGCTGTGAGGGCCTGCCAGAACATCGACTTCTTCACTCAGTATGACAGCGCGGTCATCAGTCTCTAATTGATACCATTTTAGCCCAAAGGAGATGCCAGCAATCAACCAGAAAGCCAAAAGACCCATGAACGTGTAATATAGCCAATCTGCGCGGAGAAAGAGCCTTACCAAGACAGTTCCCCAGAAAAGCACGTTCAATGCTGCAAAGCCCCAGAAGAGCTCGTTCAGACTAAAGCTTTCAAGCCAAAAGAAAACGAGGCTGACAAGACTTCTGGATTCTGGAACAGCGTCCTTGGTCTGTTCGCGAGCGTAACCCAAGTTGAAAGTCAAATCTGCATCTCTTGGTACGAACAGTCTGGCGCGTTCATAGTTCAAAATAGCCCGTCCTAGCTCCTCCAAACGAAACCGAGCATTTCCTAAATTGTAAAAAAGGTGTCCGTTCTTGTACCCCCCCTTGATCAGCTGCTCATACTCCTTACAAGCCTCCTGAAAACGCCCCTCCTTGTATGCCTGGTTCGCTTTGAAAAACCCCTCTTCCAAGGGCTCACTTGTCGCCAGACTAAGACCTGCCCCAAATAAAGCGATTCCCAAAAGACTACACAAGACTCCAAAACCGAATGTCCTCACCGGACCTCCCTTTCGATTTGCTTGACGACATCGCACATATCCTGTCCGATAGTGCAAGGACTGTCACCCCTCCCAGCATAAATATCCTCTTCAAGTCTTTGCATATGACTTTGAAACTTGTGTGCCGTTGCCCGGTCTACTCCTCTTGAAATAAGGATTTCAGCAGCTTCGTCCGGCGTTACAGCACCAAGATACAGCTCGAATCGATCGTTCAGATAGCGCTTGGCAGCCTCAGCAAGACCCGTTGAGCTCAGTTCTCTTTGTCGGCATTGTCGCGTGAACATTTTGGCCGCCTTTTTCATTCTTATTGCAGTTTTTGCCTGCGCAGATTTCTTCTTAAATCTTAACCCACAGAATGCGGCAGCGTAAACGATGATTGGCCCAAGCATCAATATCCAGAAGACGGGACCTTCCGGTCGTGTCCATGTACCGCGTGTTAAGTCCTTTATAGATGTGTGAACCGGCAAAATGTCACGGCCAAGCTGTTTGATCGCTTGTTTGGTCGAGCCCTCGGCGCCGATCTCTTTCTGGGGTTGAATGCTAGCCTCGGCATCTTGTCCTGTACTGGGTAGAACAGAAATGGCATGCGAACGCGTTGTTGCCACGTCGTATTGATGATTCGTGGTATCAAAAAAGCTGATTCTGAGGGAGGGGATCTGGTAAGGGCCATCCTTTTCAGGCACGATCGCCCATTTCATCGTCTTTGTCCCGGCAAGTCCCTTGTCATCGGGTGTCATTTCAAAAACGGGCTGATCAGCGTAGACTTTGCTCTCTGTCAGTTCAGGAAGCTTCAAGTCAGGGATCCGGTTAACGTTGCCGCGACCTCTGACAAGAACGGTCAGCGTTGCGGACTCCCCAACCATGACTTGGGATGGCTCAATTTGCGATTCCATTTCAAAGGTCCCCACCAGACCGCTGAAATCGGGCGGTCTGTTCTCCTCAGGAAGCGCACGGACTTCCAGTTCCAAGGGCTCGCTTGACAAAGTCATAGGCCTGCCTCGGGAAAATCCAAAAAAAGGACCATCGAAAAACGGGTCATCAAAGAGACTCCGGCCAGAACGCTGTCTCGGCTGAAATACGGTCATCGTCATTTTGGCAGGTCCGATGGTATGGGTGCCCACCTTTGAGGGCATCAGAGCGCAACGGATCTCCAGGACCTGGTAGGTTCCATCTCCATATCTGCTCTGGTATTCCACCGGCTTGCCGAGTTGCTTGAAAGCGAGGTATTCCTCTTCGGGCAAATCCAAGGAGAGATCATTCACCTTTATCGCACGATACAGCTTGAGTGTGTATATGACCTGTTCCTCTAAATACGCCTCATTCGAAGAGATCGATACCTGAAGGAAAAGAGGCCCCCGAGCGGCCGATTGGTTTTGCGGTGTCTTAGTCACCTTCAATGTCGCCGTATTGCTTTTCAAAGAGGCACCTTTGATCTTCACCTCGGCTGGTCCTATTTCAAACGCACCAACCTTTTGTGGCTGAATGAAGAATGTGTGTTCTGCGGTAGCATTGACCTGACCATTGATGATTTCCAACCGGCTCGAGGTTCCCCCTTGTGACACCGTAAACTCTTTCAAACCACGAATAACAGGTTTTGACTTAGTGCTTTGTGTGCCGGATATACTCACAACAAGTCTCACCGAATCTAGCAATGTGACTTCCGTTCTATCTATGCTCAAACGCACAGAGATGTCGGCATTTGCGGACACGGGCAAGAGAAGTGTAAGAAGAAAGACCGCTACTGTACGAAAACAAAACATTTCAGGATTACCAGTCCTTACCCGATGCTACACCGTGCTTTTTGTCTTCAGGGATTTGCATGCGCCAGAAGCGCAAGCGGTTTTCAGTGATATTATCCAGGAGCGCCTCAGCCTTCTTCTTGTCCATTGGTGAGATGTCACCTTTAGGTATTTCTTTACTCTCTTGTTCCGCTGGCAGTGCTTGAAGGGGCTCCAGTTCACCAGAAAGATCTCTCGGAGTTTCTTGTTCAGGCTGTTGCGCCTCATCTGATCCGACCCCATTCTCTTTGCGAGCGTCCTGTGATTGGCCTGAGTCGGTTTGGTCCTGCTTGTCCGGCTGTTTTTGGTTTTGAGAACTCTCTGTCTCTGACTTCTGTTGCCTGCTCTCTTCCCGATTTTCGCCTTTTTCACCGGACCCCGGTTGATCATTTTGACCTTCTGTTTGACCTGAATCCGGTTGGGATTGCGCCTCAGGCTTCTCGATCTTCTTCTCTTTCTCTTTTTCTAGTTCTCTGAGAGCCAATTCCAGATTGTATTTTGCATCTTCATTTTCCGGATTGTAGGATATTGCTTTCCTGTAGTATTCAGCAGCCGATGCAACATCGCCTTGTTTAAAGGCTACGCTCCCCAGATTAAAAGCAGCCTTGAACTTTTGTTCCTCATCCTTCGCTCTTACCAAGACACTCGAAAATGCCGCCCCGGCAGCCTGATAATCACCATTCTGGTAGGCAGCACATCCCCTGTTATAACGATAACGGACATCTCTTGGATGGTCCATGTCTGCTCGTTCATACGCTTTCTCGGCCTCAGCAAAACGGCCTTTTCTGTATAGTTCATCCGGATTCTCAGTTGCCCGGGCCTGAGTGGAAAATATCAGCACAAGAAAGACCAGGAAAAAAGTCTTCCTCTCCAGAACGATTTGTTCGAGTGACAGCAAGAGGAAGGCAGCCAGGACAAAAATTGGGAAACGATCTTCATAGACCTTAATCTTACGGCTTTTTAGAACCTCAGCCTTTGTCCTTCCTCTGATGCCCTCAAAATAGAGGATATCTAAATCAAGATCACCGGCAACAGTGCGAACATAAGTTCCACCTGTTAGAGAAGCAATCTGTCTGAGACTCTCTTCATCAAGCTTTGAAAGGACGAGTTTTCCCTCGTCATCTTTCTTGAAACCGCCTTTTCCATCTCCGCTGGGAATAGGCCCGCCAGCGTTTTGCCCTATGCCAAAGACAAAGATCTTAGCGCCCTTTTTGCTTGCTTCCCGAGCTGCATCCAGCCCTCTTCCCTCATGGTCCTCGCCGTCAGTAATCAGCAAAATAACCTTGTCTGTTTCTGACTCAAAATCGAAGCCAGACAACCCCGTCTGAATGGCAGCCCCGAGGTCTGTGCCAGCAACAGGGATGAGATCCGGCTGAAGCGTACTCAAAAACATCTCAAGCGCACCGTAGTCAAGGGTTAACGGACACTGCACAAAGGCCGTTCCAGAAAAAGCAACGAGACCAACACGGTCGCCCTGGACAACCCGCAGAAAGTCGATGATTTCTCTTCTGGCTCGCTCAAGCCGACTTGGCTCAACATCTTCGACAAGCATGCTGGGGGACACGTCCACCACGATCATCACATCCACACCCTTTTGGGTGACTTCCTGATAATGACTGCCCCAGCGCGGTCCTGCCAATGCCAACAGCATAAACCCTATTGCTCCAATAAGCAGTATCCCCTTGAGCAACCGCCTGCCACGACGTTCTTCTCCTGTGAGTCGATTCATGAGTTCCACGTCTGCAAAACCCTCAGCAGCCCTTCTTTTCTGCCTGTTGGATATGATGAGAACCAACGCAGTCAGCGGCAAAAACCAAAGAAAATGAAGGATCCACAAATGGGCCAGTTTCATGGGATTACTCTCACAAAAGTGCTTCTCAGGAGAATCTCCGCACCAAGTAGAATAAGAGCCGGTATGAGCAAGTAATAATAAAGTTCCCGAAAATGAAAGTACTCCTTCACCTTCACCTCGGTCTTTTCTTCACGATCAATGATCTCATAGATCTCAGAAAGTTGTTCGCTATCAGCGGCCCTGTAGTATTGTCCGCCCCCGATGCTTGCAACCTTCTTAAGCGTCTGCTCATCTAGATCGACCTCTTGATGGATCAGGCGGGGACCAAAGGCGGTATCCACCTTAAAAGGAGCGGGCCCTTTTCCACCCACACCGATGGCGTAGATCTTGACCCCCAACGCCCGAACTGCTTCAGCAGCCTCTTCAGGCGTGACTGTTCCAGCATTATGTCGACCGTCCGTCAGGAGGATAAGTGTCTTCGATTTTGCCTTCAGCTCTTTGAGTCTCTTACCACCCACGGCTATTGCAGAGCCAATGGCGGTTCGGTCCCCAGCCATCCCAATCTGCATCTGATCCACCAAGGTTATGAGTAGCCCCTTGTCTAGTGTCAAAGGAGACTGGGTAAAAGCCTCTTCTCCGAAAACCACGAGGCCGATCCTGTCCATTTCTCTTTTTTCGATGAATTCTCTTACCACTTTCTTCACAGCGGTTAAGCGCGTGGCAGGGTTATCATCGATTTGAAAGTCCATGGCCTGCATCGAACCGGAGGTGTCCAGGCAGAGCATAATGTCGACTCCTGGAGTCCTGATTTCTCTGGATACGTTGAAAAATTGTGGCCTGGCAGAGGCCAAAACCAGCAAGACGAGGCAGGTCGTTCGCAAGGCTAACGGCGCTCTGGCCCATAGGCGACGTCCACCGCCGCCGAGCTTTGCGAGCATAGAAGTCGATGAATGGGTGATGTTGGGGGACTTCGTTCTTAGCACCAATACAAGCCAGCCAGCCACCCCAACGATCAGGACTAGGAGGATCGGGTATGCAAATCTAAACATCATTGAACTGCCCCTTGGGACCCATTGCCTGACATCTTGACTTCGAGTGCCTCACCTGTTTCTCGAATGTAGGACAGTGCCTGTTTTACCTCTTCCTCCTTTCGGGCGGCTGTCGGAACCGTGTCCGCGAACTTCACGACATCTGCATGCTTCAGCAAAGGAATAAGTGATCTGTCCTGGTCATTGTCAATGCAGGAGGCGATCTCTTCTGTAGTGAACTCTGCAGCTGGAAAGCCCCTTAGCGTTTCCAGATAGTGCCTAAGGATTTCAGAGAACCGGAAGTAGAAGGCCTTTGTATGGCCCTTCTCAAAAAGCCTTTGGGCTTCAAGTTCCTCGATTTCTTCTTGAGCTCTAATGTGGGGAGGTATCTCAGCCTCGATGTCTTGTATCCGAGTTCTTCTTCTATGCCACCAAAGGAATGCAGCGCCGGCCAATAAGAGGCCAACGAGTCCCAGGCCCCAAGGCAAGTAGGCCAGCCAAAAAGGTGTGACAGGAATAATCCCTTGAATAGGCCGAAGCTGGGCTTCCTCGGGTTTCTCCCCCAGATTGGAAAGAACCTTGATAGAGACTGGATCTGTTGTTAGCTCGTTAGCTTTTCCCTCTTGGTCGAGGTATGCGACTGAAAGTGTACCTGTTTCAAATGATTCGAGGCGGTCCACGAGTATCTTCAATTTTGTATTTTGGGGCTCTAATAAGCGATTCAGAATAGTAAATCCCTCAAGGCCTCCGATCTTCGGGTCTGGAGGTAGGGTGGCTCCCGCTGGCAACTGGTACCGAAGATTCAAAACAACCGTACCACCCACCCTGACAGCGCCGCTCTCAACGGACGCAGTCAGCTTTCCTGAGGTATTTGAATCATTCTGACCCCACAAAGGACTGCCCCATAACAGCATTGTAAGGAGCAGAGCAATGAAGTAACAATATAGCTTGTTCAAAATACTCATTTTGATCGACGCCTTGCTTTTCCCTCGAAAAGCCTCATCAAAGGTTCGATTACTGGCCCGCTCGTGGACAGTTCCACCAGATCAACCCCTGCTCTTCTAACAAGATCAGCAAGATAAGCTGTTTGATCGGCTCTGTAATTGCCCCATCTCTCTCTCAACTCCTTGCTTCGGGTATTGATCAGGGCCACCTGGCCGGTTTCAGGATCCTGCAGGTTCATCAAACCCAAGTCCGGCAGTTCTTGTTCGGCGGGATCCGATACCCTAATGACCGTGAGATCATGCCTTTTCGCTGTCAGCCTGAATGATTTTTCAAAACCCCGATCCATGCAGTCGGAGATCAAAAATACAATCGCATGCCGCCTGACTACTTTGTTCAGGTAGGTCAGAACAGCGTCGACCTTGGTGGTCAAGTCTTGAGGTTCATAAGCAAATATCTCTTTAATGAGTCGCCAGACGTGTGCGGCCCCCTTATTTGGAGGAATATACTTCTCTACTTTTGAGCTGAAGAGGATGGCGCCGACTTTGTCATTGGTTCGTATGGCAAGGAAAGCCAGCATGCCGGCAACTTCTGCAAGAAGTTCCCTTTTGAACCGTTTTCTGGTGCCAAAAAGATGAGAACCGGAAAGGTCCAACACGAGGATGACAGTGAGCTCCCTCTCCTCGTGAAAGACTTTCACAAAGGGCCGACCAAAGCGGGCAGATACATTCCAGTCAATGATTCTTATATCGTCGCCCGGCTGATATTCACGGACTTCGGCAAACTCGATCCCCTGGCCTTTGAAGGCACTTTCGTACTGACCGGCAAAAAGATCATTGGCCAGGAACTTGGTTCTAAAGTGAAACCTCTGGATCTTTTTGAGGAGTTCTTCCGAGAGCATCTCATGGCACCTCAATTCGCTCCAGCAATGCCTCTATGAGGTCATCACTGCTTTTTCCCTCAGCCTCCGCTTCATAGGTTACAATAATGCGGTGACGTAAGATATCTGGAGCCATTGATTTTACGTCTTGCGGCGTCACATACCCTCGACCCTTTAAGAATGCGTGGGCGCGGGACGCGAGACCAAGCCATATCGAAGCTCTGGGCGATGCACCATAGGCAATCATATGATTCAGTTCCAGGCCAAACTCACTCGGATTTCGGGTGGCCCTTGAAATGCTCACTATGTAGTCTGAGATTTTTTCTTCCATGTGGATTGAGCACATGGTTTCTCTGGCTGCTTCGATCTGGGAAACTTCGGCAACCCCCTCTATATTTCCGCCGGCGCCCTCGTTGACTCGTGTTATGATCTCCTTTTCTTCTTCAACTGACGGGTAGTCGACCCTGATTTTTAGCATGAACCGATCAATCTGGGCTTCAGGAAGCGGATAGGTCCCTTCCTGTTCAATAGGGTTCTGCGTTGCTAGAACAAGAAACGGATTACCTAGTGAAAAGGTGTCGTCTCCAATGGTCACTTGACGCTCCTGCATGGCCTCAAGCAGAGCACTTTGCACTTTGGCGGGGGCTCGGTTGATTTCATCTGCTAGAATAATATTGTGAAAAATGGGTCCCTTTTTGACTTCAAAAGAAGCATTATCAGGGCGGTAGATCTGGGTTCCAATGATATCGGCCGGTAGCAGGTCTGGTGTGAACTGAATCCTTTGAAATGTCGTCTTTATTGTCGCAGCCATGGTCTTTACAGCCGTCGTCTTGGCCAGACCGGGCACACCCTCCAGCAGAAGATGGCCATCGCACAAGAGGCCAATTAGCATTCTCTCTATAAGGTGCCGCTGACCCACAACAACCTTTCCCATTTCAGCCATGATTTGGCGGAGAATAACGCTTTCCTTTTCCACCCGTTCCGTGATTTGCTTTATGTCCATTTAGCCCTTTCCTCCAGTATTCTGCGGTGTTTCGGAAAACTACGCATACTCAATCGGAAAACCAATCTATCACTGGCATAGGCCCAGGTCAACTATTCCAGTCTGTGGATTGATGTCAATCCAAGGACACTATATATACAAACCTTTGTTGCAGGCAGTCGACGAGCCTTCGTCTTTCAAGAAGTGTCAAGAGCCGGCAATCTCTTCCAATCCTTAATGAGGACAACCAGCCACTCCTCGAAAGTCAGATACCTGCCAGTGCCAAGATCGTAGCGAGACTCCAAACCTTCTTCATTGCCTTGTTTTCTTTGTTCCTTGGCCAATGTTTCCAGAAACCCTTTCACCTCTTCTTTGGACAGCCAGTATTGTTCAGCCAGCTTCTTGGTTCCCGGGGCATTTCTGTTAATGGCAGACATCCGCCACAGGGCTTTTCGACGAATCTGATGAAGCTCCTCCTTCGGCATGTCCAGAGACGCAGACAATTGGGCTGCTCTTACAAAATTGCCTTTCGCTATTTCCTCGCTGAGACTATCCATTAGCTAGGCGGATTCCCAAAGGTGAATCACGATTCAATCCAATTTCCACAGTGTCACCATCACGCAAGTGGCAACCCATGGAACAAACTTGCCCGTTTACGTGCAAAGATACTTCACTCAGGTGGGAAGGATTTATTCTATCGAGGAAATCCCGGACAGTTGCTCCTACTGGCAGCCTTACCTGTCGTCCTTTCTCGGTAAAGACCACAAGGTGGTCGTCAAACACCTCTTTTCGGAGTTTTTCAACGAAGTCTCTATGAGTAGTAATGTCATCACGTTTCTTTCGCAAACTTCTAAGCCACTGTAATTGACGTTCATCTTCCACATGGGCATCGTCCTCGTCCTTGTAACGCCAGTGCGCAGCAACGCCAAACTCGGCCTCCATGTGCATTAGCTCAGTTCGTATTTGAAACTCCACTGGTTTGTCAGAGATATCCCGGACCGGATAGACACACGTGTGAAGAGATTGGTAACCGTTGTCCTTTGGCAAACCTATGTAGTCATCGAATGTTCCTGGTATGGGTCGATAATGCGTGTGTAACAGTCCCAGTATCTGGTAACAGTCTGCTACCGAAGTCGTGATGATACGGATACCAATTTTGTCCATGATCGCTTCCAATGATGCGTTCAATCGGCGCATCTTCGTATAGAGGCTGTAGAGGTTCTTGGTGCGTCCAGATACTGTGCCCTTAAATCCATTTCGATCAAGCAGCCGACGTACAGCAGCAACCAATATCTGAAGACATGCTTCATCCTCAGCCCTGATCGGCTCGATTCTTTCTGCTAATTCCCTGTAGATATCGGGTTGGAGGAGGCGGAAACTGACATCTTCGAGTTTTTCCCTGAGCGCTCCCATTCCCATCCGCCTTGCAAGAGGGACGTATACGTCTAGGGTCTCCTTCGCAATCTGACAGGAATTCGTGCAATCTGTCTTCAAGATGTGTTCGAGTCTTGCCAACCTTAGCCCAACCCTGACAACTACTGATCGCAAATCATCCTCCAACGAGAGGAGGAGCACTTTCATATCTTCCTCCTGATGGGCTTCGGTGTCGGTGCGCATCAACTCTGTCCACTTGAGGCTTTCCATAAGGTCCGCAATGGTGTTTCCAAATAGTCTTTGAAGCTCTTTGGAGTCTGGAGGAATATTGTGAAGATAAAGGGAAGCAAGTAAGGCAGAAGAGACAACCACGTGGTCCGTCTGCTGAGCTAAAAGCACCTGGGCTGTACGTAGGCCTTCGTCGGGTTGTTTGCCTAAACGACTAACCACATAATCGTAAGCCTTCACAACGACATCTGCGTCTTCCCTAAGGAAGCTTTGACGTATCTGTCTAATAGTATCCTTTTCAATGTCTATGTTTTCCTGCTCGCGGTTCATCTCAGAATTGTTTCAACGATAAGAGATTGGAGACTTCCCAATCGTATTGTGACCTTCCACAAAATGGGCAGTTCACACTCTTTCTTGATGACAGATCACCGAAGTCCGGGCTATGTATTTACGACACATCGGACACGTCTTCCTTCATCGAAGTTTCGCCAGCTTTTGTCGCCTCTTTATCATCCTTTTTCCGTACGAGCTTTGAACGACTGACAACCCAATCGTCCACTTTGAAATATTCATCCCGGTGCGAGGCTTTGAGAACATAGTCATCCCCGTCTTTCGGCTTTGAATACACGTATTCTTCCGAGTCCCCGGATGACAACACTAGCGTGTACCTGAAAACGGGATTGTCTTGATTATATTCGGGCTTTGTCTCAGTGCCAAGTACAGTGCGGATGCGAAGACCTGCAATCCGATCGATCAAGCGTTCCGCTTCTTCTGCGACGGTCTCTTCCGTACCCGCGTCAATATCCTCCACAGAGAGACTTCCTTGCTGACGATACAAACAAAAATCAGGAAGCTTCACACGTGAAATCTCGGATGTTTGGTGTTTTAACACCCCTCTATCGATCCAATCTTCAGGCTTAGCACCGGCTTCATAAATGGTTGAATTGACAGCATAGACCGATTTTTCGTCCTTCTGGCGTGCATGGACTTTTCGAAAGCTCGGTGATGTACCGAAGCGAGCTTTTCCAGGAAATCCTCGACTTTGTCCCGGTCGGCCTGGAAATTGTTTAATGAAGAAACACGCCACCAGCCTGCCTGCTTTCTCAAAGTGACCCGTTGTTCGTCGTTTTGTTCTATAAGGATGTCGTCCACCATTTTGGCGTCAAAGGAAAGAAGCGTTTCCATGGGTTTGAAAGCGGTGTAATCGGTTCGCGCTAGGTTTCCGCCCACTGCCAGCGCTACCTGCACGGCCAGGCATATCCCGAGATAAATGCTCCATTTTTTCATTTCAGTGCTCCTTCCATACTTAATACCAAGCGATAATGACGCCTTGCCCTGGCAGTCATCCAGCGCCGTATCAGCCAGACTACAAAAAGCCCCAAGGCGGCCAGACCGTAATTTAGATACTCCCAAAATACCTGGGAGGAACGGTTCAGGGGGAGCAATGTCCTTGAAAAATGGGTCCGCCCGCGGATGCTCAAGAGGCCACGGTCCTCCAAAGACCAGTCGATAGCATTTTTCACCAAGTTCACCGGGTTGAGATATTGCGTGCCCATCCCACCCGAGGCCAGGTTTAAAACGGCATCGGAGAGAAAGCTGTTGGAAGCGAACAGGAGAATTCGCGCTGATTCCGGGGAGCGTTCAATCAGTCGGTCGATCACCGGCGGTTTTTCTTCCTTTGTTTCTTTCGTATTGTCCGATTCGGCTTCCTTTACGGTGTCTCCCTTTTTCTCTTTCTCTTCTACCAGTGGAAAAGGTTTGTCCCTGAAATAGGAAGTAAAGCGTCCCTCGACCGCCACCGCCAGAAGCTTCCTACCGATTTGGTCACCAGTTGGGAAACCCAATCCGCCATGGGTCTTGAAATTGGGTTGTATGTCGATGGCATCGGATGTCCAGGCCCGTTCAGAACTGTGTAGCAAGCGAATGACTTGTCGGTCCTTATTTTTATCGGAATCGATGGTGATCGGTGACGCCCAGTTGAGTGTCACTTGGTCGATTCCGGCAGTGATACCGCTTTGCCGGTCCATGCCGTCGGTGCGGATATCCACAAAGTAAGGGTATTCGACCATGCGGGTCTCCTGGACCACAAACCCCGCAACCCGGCGCTCCACCGGGATGGGGAAAGCAGCGTTTTGGGGGTCCAAAACCAGATCTTCTTCAAGATAGATACCGTGATGGGCCAGCCATTCCGTGAGGCCGGATTCGCTTTTATTCGCGGAAAGCCGGCCTTGAAGGTTTACTGAAAAAGGAGATGTCGCCATGGCCACCGTTCCGCCGCGCATCAAAAACTGGTCCACGGCGAATAACTGCTTCTTATCCAACCGCTCGGGCGCAGCCAATAAAAGCAAATCGGTTTCTTCGGGAACCGTGCCATTTTCAAGGTCGGCGGAGATTACTGTATGTTCGCTACTAAGGGCATCCCGCAACCAGGAAAAGCGTTTGCCGCCGGTGGGCATCCCATAAGCAGCAGGCGGCGGTGTATACATGGCGACGGTCTTGAGAAAACCCTTGGAAAAACGCTTGAGTCCTGCTTGAATACTGCGCTCGAGACCTTCTTTGCTAAGGTCTTCAGGCAAAGGGATCTGGATAAGACGGTTATCTCCCTCCAGCACCATGTAGAACCAGAACGTGTTTTTGGAAAAGAGGCTTACCACCATTGGTCGAAAACCGTATTCCGACTCGATCTTTTTGGCCAGCGAGCCACCATCGGCGTCCGGGTCTTTGATTACGACGCTCAACTTGCCGTGGGTTTGATTCTTGTACTCGTCGAGCAAGCCGTTTAGATTGCTCTTCAATTCGATGAGTTGCTCGGGCAGGCGATCATCGGCTGAGATATATCCCTTGAACGTCACCGGGTGTGAAATATTGTCAAAAAGATCACCCGCGCCCTGATAGGCATAAAGCACCTTCTTGATGGCGCGGGTAATGTCATACTCTGGATTGCGCAAATCCACACTCAAATCCGATTCACTCCGCACTTTTACTTCGATAAGATCCCGGAACCCAAGCGTTTCGAACTGATCTCCGTACTTGACCAGGATATCGAAGTAGGAGTTAACCACCGCAGATTGATATTTACTGGCGAACTGAAAGGGCACGGGTTTAATGCCGAACTTTTGCCCGGCCTCTTCTTCTAGCTCCGGGTTCTCGACCGGATCGACAAACTCGACACGGACGCGCCCGTCCCCCGCCAGGGCATACTCTTTCAATAGATCTCGCAATCGAGGCACGAGTGGCGCGAGCAAGGGGTGGGTCTTGGCACTGAAGTATCCGCGGATCAGCAAGGGTTCATTGAGTCGGGTCAGGTAGCTTCGGGTGGTATCGGAGATGGAGTAGATATCACCTTTGGTAATGTCGGCCCTGGCTTGACCCACAGGTACCATCCAAAGGTTGGCCGCAAGAAAGTTGGCTATAAAAAGCGCTGTTAGTAGCCCCCACTGCCGATGGCGGCTGTTTGGGGGATTGCCGGCCCATCGCTGTCGTTCCAGTTCGAAAAGATTAAGGGTCAAGAATATGCCGACAAGGCACACGTAAAAATACAAATCTCTGATGTCGAGGACCCCACGGGTGATAGATTCGAAACGTGAGCCCGACCCCAAGAGTTTCAGCACCTCCGATGCCTTAGTGCCGAATAATCCTGTCAGCGTGTTGGAACCTAAGGCGTAGAAAAGCCCGCCGATAAGGGCTGAAATCATCACGCTAACAACTTGATTTTCCGATCGGGCGCTTACGAATAAGCCGATGGAGATATACCCCGCTGCGAGGAAGAAAGTGGCAAGATACCCCCCTAAAACCGGTCCCCAGTCCAGGGGGCCGATAAAGGACACCGTGATCGGCAGCGGCAGGGTCAACGCCAAGGCCACCGCGACCAAACCTAGACAGGCAAGAAACTTACCTAAAACGAGCTGAAGCGGTTCGATAGGCGACGTGAGCAGGAATTCCAAGGTTCCGGATCGTCGCTCCTCCGACCACATGCGCATGGTGATAGCTGCTGAAAGAAATATCATTAGAATGGGCATCCACTCAAAAAGAGGGCGTACATCAGCGATGTTACGGCCGAAAAAAGTTTCGACCCAAAAAAAGACAAAGAGCGTTACCGTCAGAAACACACCGAAAAAAATAAATGCAACGGCAGAAGAAAAAAACGCGGCCAATTCCTTGCGAGCAATGTCTGTGCAACAATTCATTGTGCCGTCCTCCCATCTTGCGCGGACATTTCACCGAAGATCGTCTCGAGATCGCGGCTTTCCTGGGATAGTGAAAAGAGACGTGCGCCATGATCGACCACGGCCTTTGCTACGTCAGGCGCGGCATTGATAGCATGACCGTCTCCATCGACAGCCAAGGCGTACCGGAAGCGGCCGTTTTCCTTGGGCAGTACCTCTAGGTCTGCGACAGCCTCGATACCATCAAAGATCGGTTTGGCCTGATCCGGTGCCGTATCAACCGCAACCAGCAGACGGTTGGCGCGACGCAAATCTTCAAGGCGTGCATCGAGGTACTTTTTGCCGCTGCGAATAATTATTACACGGTCGCAGATCGCTTGCACCTCCTGAAGGATATGCGTTGATATAATGACGGTTGCGTTTCGCGAAAGTTCTTTGATGAGGGTACGCATTTGGAATATTTGACTCGGATCCAGGCCATTGGTCGGTTCATCCATTATGATGATTTTGGGCGAATGCAGAATTGCTTGAGCCACACCGACCCGCTGCCGGTAACCGCGTGACAGCGTACTGATTCGCTCCATGGCTTTTGGTGCCAATTCCGTTCGCGTGATCGCCTCACGTATCATTGCACTTCTTTGGCTTTGCGGTATTTTATGAAGGGAAGCGGCGTACTCCAAATAGCCAATGACGGTCATTTCCGTATAAAGCGGGCAGTTTTCCGGCAAATAACCGATCCTGTTTTGGATAGCGCTGCGCTGGGTTTCCATGTCCAGACCGTCCATGGCGATACTGCCACCCGACGGTTCAAGAAAGCCTGTTAACATCTTCATGATCGTGGTCTTGCCAGCGCCATTATGGCCGAGCAGACCAACAATCTCTCCCTTGCCGATTTCGAAAGAGATGTCATCGACGGCGACGACATCCCCAAACAATCTTGTCAAATGATCAACCTTAATCATCGCTCATACTCCGCTTGTGTCCTCGACTATTAGATAGAATCTCTCTGGCCATGTTAACGTCTTGACCAATTTGTAAAGCAAGTGCTTCGGGGTTCACAAACTTTTTCTCATTTCGCAGCCTTCGAACGAAATTGACCCGAATCAGCTGATTATAGATCTCATGCTGGAAGTCAAGGATGTGGACTTCAATGCCGTATTCGGTATCACCAAATGTCGGGCTGTTTCCGATATTTGCCACACCGTTGTATGTCTTGGCATCGTATTCCACCTCAACTGCATATACACCTTGTTTGGGGCAAAGTTCGTTTAGAAGTCTCAAATTTGTTGTGGGAAAACCCAGTAGACTTCTTCCTCGGTTCTTGCCATGAATGACCGTGCCTCGAATCTGATAATATCGTCCCAAAAGCTCGCCAGCTTCCTCGACATTGCCTTCACTTATCAGTTTTCGAATCTTAGTGCTGCTCACCCGTTGAGATCCCAGTTCAACCCATTCCGGGATAATCACTTCAAAACCGAATGTAGTGGAAAGTTCCTTCAGCAAGGTAATATTGCCTTCCGCGTTTTTCCCAAAAGAGTAGTCGGGTCCCGCAATCATCACTTTCATGCCTATGACATCACACAAGACTCTTTTTACAAATGTCCGGGCAGGCGTAACTGAAAATTCTAAGGTAAAGGGTATGCACACAAAAACGTCAGTATTAGTCTCCTGAATCAGTTCTATCTTTTGCTCATAGGGTGTTATGATGGGAAACTGTTTATCGCAGTTTAGAACCTGGACGGGATGCGGCTCAAAGGTCATCACAACTGAAGTCCCCTTCAGCAGCCGGGCCTGCGTTACGGCTTGCCTAATGAGGGCCTGGTGTCCGAGGTGAACACCGTCGAAGTTTCCGACAGTAACGACAGCGTTCCTGAAGGGATTGGAAATTTTCGTTAGGTCGTTTATTACCTCCATGATCAAGCCTCATGTAGTCTTGGTAATCAGGCAACCCTAAATAAGGTCATTCAAACACAATAGTCAGCCTGTAACTTCAAACGAAAGATGGTGCACAGGGCCCCTCGGTTTGAAATCTTCCTTGGTGGCTCGTTTTAGGCGATGAACACATTGACATTCATACGGAAGAGCTCCTCCAAGAGTAAGCTTCTAAATGCCGGCTTTGCTCGCTTTTCTAATCGCCTCGCGGACAAGATCCTGAACATGTCTTCCTCTGGTGGTCATGAAACGGTCAAGCTCGGGACAATCGGGATACGGTAACCACAAATAGAACCTTATCTGGTCGTTGCTTATGACTACCTCCTCGATATCTAGTGAGGCGGAACCCTCCCAGTTGTTCAAGTACTCTTTGACAGCACTTGAGACAACTTCTCTAACCGATAAGCGGCTGCTACCTGCCATCGACAGTAGTCTGTTATAGACTTGGCTTGAAAGTTCGCCCTGATATATCCTTGCGTGGGTGTCCCTAGTCAGCATGATTCCTCAACGCTGGAATTCTTCTAATATGTTTTGCAAGGGCGTTGACTCATTCAGCCCCCTAGTGACTTTTTGGTATCGAGGGAAACGGGCAGAGAAGATCCTCTGCCCGTAATCGGTTTGCAGGAAGAACTAGTACATGTCCTCAGGTGGCATGGCAGGCATTTCTTGCTTTTTCTTTTTAGGCTTCTCAGCCACCATAGCCTCTGTTGTCATCAAGAGCGTTGCAACAGACGCAGCATTTTGAAGGGCAAAACGTGCCACCTTGGTCGGATCGATTACCCCCGCTTTAATTAAATCTTCATATTTACCTGTCTCGGCATTGAATCCAAAACCATCCTTTCCCGAAATGACCCCTTGGACTACCACGGAACCTTCATGGCCCGCGTTGGCGGCAATTTGCCGTACAGGCTCTTCCAGGGCTCGTTTAACCAGATCAATGCCCAACTGTTCATCCCCGGACAACTTCATCTTATCCAGGGCCTTGAGGGATCGGATGTAGGCTATTCCACCACCCGGCACGATTCCTTCTTCAACAGCCGCCCTGGTGGCATTCAAGGCATCTTCCACACGGGCCTTTTTCTCCTTCATTTCAACTTCGGTGGCCGCACCAACATTGATTACGGCCACTCCGCCGATCAGCTTTGCCAAGCGTTCTTGGAGCTTTTCGCGGTCATAATCGCTGGTGGTTTCTTCTATCTGGGTCCGGATCTGTCGCACACGACCTTCCAATGCCTGACGGCTTCCTCCGCCACCGACAATCGTCGTGTTGTTCTTGTCAACCGTAACCCGTTTTGCAGTGCCGAGGTCACTCAATGAAATGTTTTCGAGCTTAATACCCAAGTCCTCGCTGATCACTTGACCGCCAGTGAGCACGGCAATATCTTCCAACATCGCCTTCCGCCTGTCACCAAAGCCGGGGGCTTTCACGGCGCCACACTTCAAAGTCCCTCTGAGCTTATTGACAACAAGCGTAGCCAGTGCTTCTCCCTCCACATCTTCTGCAATGACCAGAAGCGGTCTGCCCATCTTAGCAATCTGCTCCAGTATAGGCACCAGGTCTTTCATATTGCTGAGCTTTTTCTCATGTAGGAGAATATATGCATCCTCGAAGTGGGCCTCCATCTTCTCTGGATCCGTGACAAAGTATGGGCTAATGTATCCCCGGTCGAACTGCATCCCCTCTACGATTTCGAGGGTGGTTTCCATGCCTTTGGCTTCCTCAACTGTGATTACGCCCTCCTTGCCGACCTTTTCCATGGCTTCAGAAATGATGCTCCCAATAGTGGCATCATTGTTAGCCGAAATGGTGCCAACCTGAGCAATCTCCTTTTTGTCTTTCGTCTGTTTGGAGATCTTCTTAAGTTCCTCAACGACCAGGTCAACGGCCTTTTCAACGCCACGTTTCATAGCCATCGGGTTGGAACCCGCTGCTACCAGCTTGGCACCCTCACGGTAGATGGCCTGGGCCAGGATGGTCGCGGTGGTAGTTCCATCTCCTGCCACATCAGATGTCTTAGAGGCCACCTCTTTGACCATCTGGGCACCCATGTTTTCGAACTTGTCTTCCAGTTCAATCTCTTTGGCCACAGTCACGCCGTCCTTGGTGACTGTGGGGGCCCCCCAAGACTTCTCAAGCAATACGTTGCGGCCTCTGGGGCCGAGGGTCACTTTTACGGCATTGGCCAGGGTATTAACCCCCTTCATCATCTTTTCCCTAGCCTTTACATCGTACTGTACTTCTTTGCTTGCCATGGCTCAACACCTCCTGATTATTCGATAACGCCCAAAATATCATCTTCTCGAAGAATCAAATGCTCCACCCCATCAAGCTTAATGTCGGTTCCGCCATACTTGCTGAAAAGAACCCGATCGTTTTTCTTGACATCTAGAGGAACCCGTTTCCCTTCTTCATTCACTTTTCCCGGACCAACGGCGATCACCTTGCCCTGCTGAGGCTTTTCTTTGGCAGTATCCGGGATGATGATTCCGCCAGCCGTGGTCTCTTCTTCATGAATCCTGAGAACCAAAACCCTGTCGTTCAATGGTCGCACCTTCATTGGTCAAAACCTCCTCACATAGATTTTTTGAAAATATTGATGGCCAAGCCGTGCACGCAATGCCTGGATCCGAAAAAGGGGTTCTGAAAAAGCCATGTAACTAGCTGATATTATGCAATGATGTGTCTATTTTTGGCAGAATATAATCATTCTTTTTCGTCTGTCAAGAGACTCTCTTCGCATGTTTGTAAACTCGGGAGATGGGGTGGGCTTTTAAAGCAGGTGCCTTGTAGTTCGATAGGAAGTCGTGTCTTCATTATCCCATCAGCTGACAGCCTAACCTAATCTGAAAAATCGACGATGCATTAGATAGACTCAAAGATTGGGGGTCCTCATTCTTCACCGATCGCAGTCAATTATTCGCGTCTAAGACAATAGCCCTCTCAGGGAAATATGAATAATGAAGACCCTAGCACCTCGACGTCAATCTTGAATCCGTAGGAAAGACGATGGAAATGGGATCGGCTATCACCACACAGTCAACGGATTATGACCTCATAGAAATGTGTCGAAAGTCGGCTTTCAATCCCTGGCGCTCCCTTCCGCTTCGGTTTCCCTTCTTCTCCTTTCAATTTCCATGAATATCTTGCCTGCACTGAAAACCCGCACATCGCCTGTTGACTCTGAGATAGCCACAGCCAGGGCGTTGGTTAGGGATGTGATACCTGCGGCTGCCCTGTGACGTGCTCCCAGGCCTTGCGGCAGATCTGACTCTTCCGTTGATGCTTTCAGGTGACGGCCCGCAGCAACAACGACTCCGTCGTCCCTGATCACAAAGGCCCCGTCAATCGTAGCAAACTCCCTGATCGTTTCCTTGAGAGCTGTATCCAGAATGTTCTTTTCCGCGTCAGGCACTGCGCCGAAGGGGTTGATCACCATTTGAGAGGAGAGTTCCATGACCCTTTCGTGGTCGCCAAGAACGAAGATGGTTCCAAGGGGTTTTCCTTCCTTCCCTTCTTCGGAAAGTTCCATAGCTATGGTAAGCAACCGGTCAAATACATGTGGAAGGCCAATGTGATCCGTGATATCCAGACCCTTGGATGAAAAAACCTCGAACTCACGTCCCACCTCCATCACCATTAGGTTGTCCAGGATGCCATATGTCGGTGAGCCCGAAAGACAGACCAGAAGATCTCCGGATTGGATCACCCCGATGGACAGGGCCATCATGACCACCACCTTGATCTGGCTGAGTCTGGTCAGATCCATGTAAGGAACTTGAATGACACGATCATCCGCTCCTTCCATTTTTAGAAGTTCATCGATCACTTCCTGGCTCCGTGCAGCCAGAATACAGCGGCTCTCGTTAATGAGAGCCTTCAAGTTCCTTTCAGACTTGATCACGTCCACATAAACCAACACGGCGTCTGCATCGATCTCTCTGGCGACCTCCTTGGCATGGGTAATCATCGCCGCATTTATGCGTTCAATCGATCCTGTAGTATCCTTTTGCTTGTTCTCCGGCATTACTTTTTCCCGACTATCTGATTTCGTAATCTTATTGCCTTTCTGAACAATTCCTGGATATAGGTACCTTTGCTTTTCATCAGACGATCGAGCTCGCCATACTTTTCATATGGAACCCATAGATAGAACCTTACACTCCCATCATTCAGGACCAATTCTTCAATATCCAGCGAATATTTTGGATCCCAGTTTTCCATATATTTTCTTATTGCCTCAAGAATTAGCTCACAAGGAGAAACATCTTTTTGCTTTGCTAAAAGGTGAAGTGCTCTATATTTGCTTTCAGCAAGCTCTCCTTGATAAATTCTCGCATGTGTCTCTCTTGTGAGCATTTTTAATAACCAATGTATTCCGCTTCAGCCTGTGCGGATTGGGATTTTCTTTATTCGCTCGCGGGCGGCAGCCGACTTGGGCAACTTCACGGTCAGGACGCCATCCTTAAAAGAGGCATCCACGCTATCTGATTCCACCTCGCAGGGCAGATAAAAACTTCTTTGAAAAGATCCATAGGAGCGCTCTAATTTATAATAACCTCTCCCTTTCTTCTCTTCCTGATCCTTTTTTTCTCCGCGAATGGTGATCATGTCTTCGGTCACTGAAACGTCGATGTTGTCCTTGTCCACTCCGGGCAACTCCGCAGTTATTCTTATCTCCTCATCGGTTTCATCCATATCCGCACGAGGCCAGTCTGTAGCAAAAACGTCCGTTGTCAACGCCCAGGGACTTCTCCTCTCGGCGATAGGCCATCTGAAACCTCTGAAGAAGTCATCAAAGAGGCGATCCGTAGCCTTACGAAGCTCCAGGAAAGGCTGCTCCCATACATCGGGCTGGAAGTCAGGATATTTATCTATGCGCACAGGCCACTGATTTTTCTTCCTTCTTTTGGGAATTAAATCCTTGACCTTTTCCGAGAGTCCTTTCACCTCCCGGGTAAGCTCTTCAGCAGATTCACGCATCTCCTCTCCGGCTCCCTTTAGTTTCTCTTTGACCTTATTGGTGAGCTCCGCGACTTCCAGTTTGACATTATCAATGGCCTCTTTTATCTCCTTGCTTGCCTCATCAAGTTTCTCCTTTGCTTTTTCAGATACGGTCATGATTCTATCCTCCTTTCCCATAGAATGATCTCAAGTAATTTTCATCTTTTGGTGAGAGGTTGAACCTCAGAGCGACTTCCTGAACAAGCAGATTGATTGCTTTCTCCTTATCCTGAAGCCGCTCCGAGGATATCCATTTCACTGCTTTT
>JAFDKF010000227.1 GCA_019307135.1 Deltaproteobacteria bacterium | reverse complement strand
GGAGGGAAAGGTGCACGGGTACTGAAGTTGCTGACTCCTTTTGGTGGTGGAAAATCACATACCCTTGCTGCCCTATATCATGCCACCCAAAAGCGGCCCGCCTTGAATGTAATCCCAGAAGGGAAAACACTTCCCGAATGTGAAAAAAGCCGGATAGCGGTATTTGATGGACAGTTTTTTGATGCCACAAACGGCAAGTCTGTTCCCGGGGTAACTTTTCGTGCGCGTACCATGTGGGGCTGGATAGCCTGGTCTCTTGGGGGGAAAGAAGGGTATGAGCATTTTCGACAGCAGGATGAAGCAAGAGTCGCTCCAGGTGCAGACGAGATTCTGGCCTTATTGAAAGATGGCCCAAATATGATCCTCCTTGATGAAGTGCTCAATTATTTAATCAGTGCCGGGGGTATTAAGGTTGAGCAAACGACGCTTAGGGATGAAACATTAACATTCGTTCAGAGACTTACGGTGGCTGTAGGAAATACAACAAATACGGCCCTGGTCTTTTCTCTTCAATCGAGCAAGCGCGAGTCGTTGGAATATATTAATCTTCTGAAAACAATCGATCATCTTGCAGCAAGGAAGGACCAGCGTAGAGAACCTGTCGAGATGGATGAAGTCCTTCATGTGATCCAACGTCGTTTATTAGCCAAGATTCCGGATGAAGAAGATGCAACACCGGCTGCATCCACATATCAGGAGATTATCACACAGATGAAGAGGGCCTACGCCAAAACACCGGCAGAAGCTCAGCAGGCCGAAGAAGAAGGGATTGCCTTAAGGGACAGGGTGCGTGCCGCATATCCCTTTCACCCCGCCTTAATCGACCTAATGCGCGAGCGCTGGGCTGCCATTCCCGATTTTCAAAGAACAAGAGGTGCTCTTCGTTTTTTGGCTGCCTGCCTAAGGGCAACACATCGGGAGGGGAAAAGCGAATCGCTGCTTGGGCCTGGAGATGTCCCAATGCATGATTCTGAAGTTCGTCTTGCATTTTTTAAGGAGATTGGACAGAAGGAAGATTTTCAACCCGTATTGGAGCATGACCTGATCGGGGCAAATGCTAGGGCCAGAAGGATTGATGACAGACGGGCCAAAGAGCATCCGGCTGAAACCGGCAAGAGACCGGCTACCAGATTGGCCACAGCTATTCTGATGTACTCTTTCGGAGGATTGAAGCGAGAGGGTGATAAAGAGTATGAGACACTGCCTCCGGGCGTTACAGAGGCGGACCTTTTATATGCCTGTGTGGGGCCGGACCTGGATAGTACTACAGCCCTTGCCTGTTTGAAAGAACTAAAGGACCAGTGCCTGTATCTTCATTTCGACGGTGTGCGTTACTGCTTTAAAAAGGATCCGAATGTCACCCTGTTAGTGGAGCAGGAAGCCGATAATGTGGCTCGAAATGAAAAAAGGGTAACCGACCGCATCAAAGAAATGCTGGAGGAGCGATTAGCCGGTCACCGAACTGCCATCATCTGGCCACCTAAATCGACATCTATCCCAGATCAAGATCCTTCGTTTCTAATAGCCTATCTACCTCTTGAATTTGCAGATAAGCCAAAAAAAGAAAGGGGAAAAGAGGCAAAAGATCTGCTTGGGATGTATGGGGATAAACCTCGCAAATACCGCAATGGCCTTGCACTGGCCGTGCCAGACAGAAATCAGGTCGGGATTTTACGCCGAGCCGTTAGGTATTTAATTGCTATTGAACAGGTGAAGAAGAAGACCAGAGAACATAATTTGACTGATGAGCAAAAAAAGCAACTAAAGGAAAGGGGTGACACTGAAATGGCAGCAGTGGAATCAGGTTTCCTGAAACTCTACACTGAGGTATGGCTACCAAAGATCGAAAATGGTCAAATAGAGTTAGATGCGGTCTCCCCTGGGGGAAGGCCACTCCAAACGACCCTCAATGACAAAAAGCAAGCCAAAATCCATGAAAGGGTTATGGAATTACTGACAATTATTCAGCCTAAAATATTTGATAAGTTAAACCCTGGGAAAATAGTCAATCTCTTCAAGCTCGGGGAAGGCGAGCTACCCCTTATGGGCAAGAAAACGACTGAACTGGTTGATGGTTTCTTTTCTTTTCCAGGGTTTACCAGACTGACCTCATCAGAAATAATCCAAAAGGCCATAGCCAGAGGTGTTCGTGATGGTGCATTTGGTTATTACGCCGGATCCCCTCCCCATCTCGGCGATGATGGCAAGTATCAGGTTAATGAGTCTAAAGTCGCTTTTGAAAAGATAGTTGCTGATGACGAAATTGATCTGGATATGGGCTTTATCATGATGCCCGATGCCATTCCAATTGCCAAACCACCAGAGCCGCCTGGACCAGGACCAGAGCCCCCTGGGCCGCAGCCTCCTGGACCTGAACCACCAGCACCAGAGCCCCCCCCCGGACCTGAGCCATCCGATGAGGAAAAGAGAGTCAGTATCACCTTCACGGCAGACAGAGATCAGCTTTTTGGCGCATGGCAGGCTGTGGCAAATCTTGCAGATATGGCAGGGGAAGTGTCCGTTAGCATTGATGCTAAGAGTGAAGAGGGCTTTGACAAAAATAAACTGAGAAATGCAGTCATTGAACCCCTCCAGGAAGCTGATTTGATCGACTAACCATGTGACAGTGAAAGATGTGAGATGGGGTCGATGGAAGTAAGTGGTCTCAAAAATGAGAGAAAATCAAGAACCACGGTTTAAGTTTGTGCAAGAACGACCAATATATGATGACGCCCATTTCGAAGCTTTAGGTTTTGTGAATACAGATCACCTGAATTTTCCAGTGTAAGCAGGGGAAAAAATAGATCTCACTAATGAAAGGGATGAGGTGAAAACCATGAAGCACATTTGCCCAAATTGTGAAAAAATAACCGATGTTCAATATATCAAAACTAACGAGGAGATTACTGTTAAGGGTGAGAGGATAAATGTTCCCGTCGAATACTTTAAGTGCATGGAATGCGGTGGTGAGTTTGAAGACCCGGAATCAAAACATGATCCTTTGGCTTTGGCGTTCAATGAATATCGTCGCCTTCATGGAACCGGCTCTTTTTGAGGAGAAAATAGCTTATGGAAATATGAAGACATAAAGGGCCAGTAATTTACAAATTTGGAAATAATGAGATAAAAAGGCTTTCGGAATGGCAGTATGGAACACCGGAGGAAAAGAGGCTTTTGGAAAGATGCCGGGATATTGTGGTTGCGTTAGAACCTGGTGCGGATGTCATTCTTTACGGTTCTCACGTTAGAGGGGAGGCGAGGAGTAAAAATAGAAGGGATTCGCATCACTTCTTGATACAAGGAGGAATATAATGCCAGTTAAAGAAATTGCCAAGAATGTCATTGATACGCTACCGGACGATACAACGCTGGATGACATTATCCATGCACTGTATATACGAGCGAAGTTTAATCATGGTGAACGTGAAATTCGTGAAGGAAAAGGGGTATCGCAGGAAGAGGCCAAGCAGAGATTGAGAAAATGGGTAAAGTAATCTGGGCGCCATCGGCGTTAGAAGATGTAGATTCTATTGCAGAGTACATTTCAAGAGATTCTGCCTATCAGGCTGCACTTTTTGTGGTCCGATTGTTTGAGGCGACAGATCGTTTGCAGGAATTTTCTCTATCAGGACGCGTGATACCTGAAATCGGCGATCAATCTTCTCGTGAAATTATATACGGGTCATATCGAATTATGTATCGAATTGAAAACGATGAAGTCTGGATTACGGGAGTTGTGCATGGAGCACGTAACTGGCGCCCCGAATAGTTATATGAAGCCCTATTGAGTTGCAGAAGGCCTGCCTTTGGACAATTCCGAGTATCAGGTTTTTGGAAACCCGGAAACCCGCTGATTTTGCCAGCGGGTTTTTTAACATCGGGGGATATGCCCTGGTAAGAGACAAATTAAAAGGCGGTTTCAGGTTTTACCTTTAACCGCCTTTTCTCTTTTCAAGGGGTGGAAGGTCGGGCCTTTTCCCGCCCCCCATTCTCTTTCTTATATCTTTTTCAAACCCCCTGTCGGTTGGCCGGTAAAAAACCCGGTTCTTGACATTTTTGGGCAGGTATTCCTGTTCTACCCTGCCCCCCGGCAGGTATTCCTGTTCTACCCTGCCCCCCGGATAATTGTGGGGATAGCGGTAATCTTTCCCATAGCCCAGCTTTTTCATTAAATCGGTAGGCGCATTCCTGATGTGTAAGGGTACCGGTTGGGCCCCCGATCTTTCCACCTCCTTTTTAACAGCCATTTCCGCCAGGTAAAGTGCATTGCTTTTGGGTGCAGACGCCAGGTAAACAACGGCTTGGGCCAGTGCCAGTTGGGCCTCTGGGGGACCCACCTTTTGCCAGGACTCAAAAGCGGCAAGTGCCACCTGTAGAGCATTTGGGTCGGCCATACCTACATCTTCTGTGGCAAAACGGATCATTCTCCGCCCAATGAACAGGGGATCCTCTCCTGCAATCAACATCCGGTAAAGCCAGTAAATTGATGCCTGAGCATTACTCCCCCTCAGGCTTTTGTGGAAGGCCGAAATCAGGTTATAATGTTCTTCCCCGTCCTTGTCATAGGGAAGTGCTTTTCTGCCAAGGGCCTTTTCAACAGTTTTCAGGTCCACCCGAAAAGTCTGTGTTTCCTCGTCCTTGAATACATGGTAAACAGCCGCTTCAAGATTGTTAAAGGCCACACGCGCATCCCCCTGGGAAAATTCAACTAAAAAATCCATTGCTTCCGGCATTATTTCTATATCCATAGCCCCCAGCCCTCGATCCCTGTCCCCCAAAGCCCTGAGCAGAAGCGTCTTGATCTCCTTTTTTCCAAGAGGTTGAAGAACCATCAACCTGGTCCTTGAGAGAAGCGGTGGAATTACCTCGAAAGAGGGATTTTGTGTTGTTGCCCCGATCAGTATGATAAGCCCGTTTTCCACATATGGAAGGAACGCGTCCTGCTGGGCCTTATTAAACCGATGGATCTCATCTACAAAAAGGATTGTGGGTTTGCCAGAGACTGCTTTAGCCTCTTCGGCAGCCCCGACTATCCTTCTTAGTTCCTTTACACCCGAAGTAACCGCGGAGAATGCCTGAAAGGGAAGCTGGGTGTAGGAACCCATCAGCCTTGCCAAAGTGGTCTTCCCGGATCCAGGAGGCCCCCAAAAAATTACTGAAAATATGCGACCTCTCCGCAGGGCCCTGGA